>DASZHA010000010.1:0-24535 GCA_035938265.1 Candidatus Dormiibacterota bacterium | reverse complement strand
GTGGTCGATCAGAGTCCGGGTAGCGCGAGCAATCGTCGGCCGGGTGTCATCGGCGCGGTGAAGAAGCGCCCAGGCCCATAGAGGCACCGGTGATCGGACGGGCCGGCGGGTCAAGGTCGGCGGCATCGGCGCCACATGCCGCTTCGGCGAATCGAGCACCGGCCGTCGCAGGCGGGCCACGTGATCGAAAAATGCAGGCCCAGCAATGCCGCCGTCGTCGATGTTGGTCACTGACGCCTGGTTAGCCGTCGCGAAGGCAGAAGCGTAGCGGTTCCATGACCACCACGACGCTTCGTCAACATCGACGAGCACCGTAATCTCGGATGCTGCCACGCTCTCGTCACGCGTCGCCCGATGTGCGCGTGGCATGACAGCTTCCAGTCTCTCGTACCACAAGAGGTGAGCGGCCAGGTTGAGCCGTTTGATGTCGGCCTCCTCAATCCAGGCGATAGCCAGATCGAGGCTGCCCTCGGCCACCCGCGCCGCTTGCGTGTGTGACGGCAGGACCCATTCGTCGATACGGACCCGAGGGTCAGGAATTGCTGCTGCCTCTGGGGGAAGCCAACTGACATAGCCCAGCCGCAGAGGTAACTCTCCGGCTCCGTAACGGGCCCGATCGAAGGCCCGTGTCGCGGCGCCCAACACCTCTCGAGCATCGGTCAGGAACTGCATGCCGGCGGGCGTCAATGCGACGTGTCGGCGGTCGCGGACGAGGAGCTGGGTCCCAAGCTCACGTTCGAGACTGCTGATCTGCTGAGAGAGCGAGGGTCCAGCAAGGTGAAGACGCGCTGCGGCCCGACCGAAATGCAGCTCCTCGGCAACCGCGACGAAGTAGGTCAGCTGCCGGAGTTCCACACGGTCGATGGTACGGCTGACATCCGTTGATAGGCGGGGCCTACCACAGTTTGGTGATAAGTCGTGGACACAAGACGAGGAACAAGGGTTGACTTAGACACAGGACGTTCCGCTTTGCGGAGCAGAGAAGTAGCTGAGTCCCGACATAAGTGATGTCATCCGCAATGCGGTGAGTTGGAAACCACCAAACCAAAGAAAGCTGGAGATAGCCATGAGCGCAACCGAAATCCTCGAGATGAAGCTCGAAGTCCATATCGTCCCCGTGTCCGACGTCGACCGAGCCAAGGGTTTCTACGAGCAGCTGGGCTGGAGACTCGACGATGACGTTGCGCCACTGGACGGGCTCCGCATCGTCCAGTTCACGCCCCCAGGCTCGGGAACCTCGGTCACGTTCGGCAAGGGGCTCACAACCGCCGCGCCACGCTCGACCCAGGGCGCGCTCATCGTCTCCGACATCGAGGCGGCCCATGAGGGGCTCGTCAAGCGTGGCATCGATGTCAGTGACATATGGCACGGACCGCCCTTCCCCGTAGAAGCGCGCCAACCCGGCCCCGACCCCGAGCGCACCAGCTACGGGTCTTTCTGTTCCTTCAACGACCCCGACGGCAATCTGTGGCTCGTCCAGGAGGTCACCACGCGGCTGCCAGGCCGGGAGTGATCGGCCGGCTCTGCCTCCGGAAGCTACTGGCTCCAGTCAACAGTCGAGTGGGTCATCGGCGCCGCCGTGATCCTGGGGACGCCCCCACTTCGGCTCAGCGTTCCCTCCCACGGATCGCCAGACACAGTAGGCTGCACCTCGATGGTTCCCGAGACCCGGTACGCCCAGGTACGCGACAGGGAGGTCGCATACCAGGTGGTTGGCGATGGGCCGATCGACGTGCTCGTCATCAACCCTTCCTACCTGCCCATCGACCTCATGTGGGACGAACCCTCCCTGGTGCGGTTCCTCGACCGGTTGTCGTCGTTCAGTCGATGCATCTGGTCCGACTTGTGGGGTATTGGCGCGTCGGATCCACGCCCGCGCTCAGAAGCCCGGATCCTGGAAAGCGGGGTCGACGACATGGTCGGTGTGCTCGACGCAGTTGGTTGCGAACGAGTCGCTGTGCTGGACGTCGCCGGAGGTAAGAACGGCCAGCTGTTCGCAGCCACTCATCCGGAGCGCACCCGGGCGCTGGTGCTGGACGGCCCCAGCGCCCGCATGCTGTCTGCCGACGACTATCCCGAAGGGGTGCCAGAAGGCGACGTCGACCGTCGCCTGTCGCGAATCGGGGCTGGCTGGGGGACAGGTGCGATGCTGCAAGCCCTCGCGCCGAGCGTGGCTCGGGACGAGCGGCTCTTGCGCTGGTTTGCTCGCTGCGAGCGGCTGTCCGTCACCCCCAGCGAGGCTGTGAGGGGGTTCCGCACCTGGTACGAGACAGACACGCGCCATGTGTTGCCCGCCATCAAGGTCCCAACCCTGGTAACCCTCCGGCCGGGCCATCGAACGAATGCTCAGTCCAAGTACGTGGCAGAGCATATCGAGGGCGCTCGGATCGTCGAGGTGCCTGGCGAGCTCCTTTTCTTTGTTGGAGACACACGCCCCATGCTCGACGCTGTCGAGGAGTTCGTTACCGGGAAGCTCCCCGCCCACGACATCGACCGGGTGTTGGCGACCGTGGTGTTCACCGACCTCGTCAGCTCGACTGAGCAAGCCGCACGGCTTGGTGACCGGCGCTGGAAGGAGCTGCTCTTAGCGCACGACTCGCTAGTGCGCGGCGAGCTGGAGCGATACCGCGGCCGCGAGATCAAGTCGACAGGCGATGGCTTCCTGGCCACCTTCGACGGGCCCGGCCGGGCGGTGCGCTGTGCAGCCGCAATGCGTGACGCCGTGCGGGGTGTGGGCGTCGAGATGCGGGTCGGCGTCCATACCGGTGAAATCGAGCTCCAGGATGACGATGTGGGCGGCATCGCAGTCCACATCGCCCAGCGCGTCATGTCGCAGGCTCAGCCTGGAGAGATCGTTGTCTCCAGTACGGTCCGCGACCTGGTTGCCGGTTCTGGGATCACATTTGAGGATCGCGGCGCGACCGACCTGCGCGGTGTTCCCGACCAGTGGAGGCTTTTCGCGGCCGCCGTTTGACGTAGGGTACTCGCAAACAAACACCCGTGCGAGTGACGACAGCGTTGTGTAGGTGCTAAATTCCGTCCACGTCTGCCAACGAGACCAATCCACACTTGAGTGGGTCATCGGTGCAGCCGCGATCCTGGGGACGCTCACTTCACAACGGGACCATGCCTCAAACCACGGTTCCGCAATTCAATTTCAGCCGGCAATTCTCGGCAAGGGATGGCGCCTGAGGGCTTCGTCGTCCTGATTTGAATCCATATCCGTGCTGCACGGTCGACGGCGCGGGTTATTGTCCTCACTGGTACGCGGCGTGCCGGGATGCGATCTGCGCCCTCGAGTTCAATTCGAGACGGTTCATGACCTGCCGCGCGTTGTATTCGGCAGTGCGCTGTGAAATGAAGATGCGATCCTCTACGGCTCGAGCGGCCTGCCGAATCTCTCCGCTGAAAGAACCTCCGGGGGCGCCTTTCGGTTCTTCATCCCCCTGCCAAGCTTTCGTCTCGGGTAACCCAGAGGCACGACGGCGAACACTTTGTACGTGCCGGGCAGGCCGACAAAATCTCGAACCGCGTCCAGGCTGGCGAACCCAGTCCAGTTGGAACCGACTCCGTCGGCCCAGGCGGTAAGAATCATGGATTGGATCGCACGGCTGACATCAGACGCGGCGACCGGATTGTCTCGTTCGCCAGCCGCCACAATCGCCGCTGCGGCCGTCGCGATGTAGGGCCCGGTTTTGACCAGGCGACCCAGCTCCTCTAGCGACTGGCGATCCGTGACGAAGACGAAGTGCCACGGCTGCTGGTTGCCAGCGCTTGCGGTCAGGCGGCCCGCCTCGGCGATCCGACGGAGGACGTCGTCCGGGATCACCTTGTCCGCGTATTCGCGCACAGCGAGAACGGTGCGCACCGCATCAAAGACCTCGCTTGCCATCTCTGTCATGGATAGTAACGGGCGGAGGTGCGGCCGTCCTCGCCGGTCAGATCAACGCTTGGCGGGCCCGTTCAAGGAGATACCCTGACATCAATGCAGTCGGATGCCCCCGCCTTGACATCGGCACTCCGGGTCACCGGGCTGCGCGTTACCTATGGTCCAATCGTCGCCGTTGACGGCATTGATCTCGAGGTTCGCGAGGGGGAGATCTATGGACTCCTCGGTCCCAACGGTGCCGGCAAGACCAGCGCCCTAAGCGCCATCGAAGGACTGCTGCGTCCGGCGGCTGGGGACATGGTGATCGGAGACATCGACGCGCGCGCTCACCGGATGCAAGCCAAGGCTCAGCTCGGGGTCCAACTGCAGGCGACGAGCTTTCACTCGAATCTGAGGCTGCTTGAGCTCGTGCGGTTGTTCGCCGGTCTCTACGGGGTGACACTCTCTGCGGCGCAGATACGCGAACTCCTGGAAGAGATCAATTTGCAACCGGAGGCGTCCAAGCGCTTTCGGGAGTTATCGGGGGGACAGCAGCAACGTTTCTCGCTGCTGATCGCGACGATTCACGATCCGGCGCTCGTGCTGCTCGACGAGCCCACCGCCGGGCTCGACCCCCAAGCTCGGCGCCAGCTCTGGGACCGGATCGAGCGGTTCCGCAAGGAGGGTCGCAGCATCCTTCTCACCACGCATTCGATGGAGGAGGCGCAGGCAGTTTGCGACCGCGTCGCCATCATGGACCACGGCAAGATACTGACCGTAGGGACGCCGGCCGGTCTCATTGCAGCGCATCGCGACGACCCACGAGTCCGCCAAGCGGCCCACGGCGGGGTTACCCTGGAGGACGTATTCATCGCGCTAACCGGACAGGAACTGCGTGACTGAGGACGTAACGCCTCCCCAGCGTCGCTCGGTGGCGGTTCCATCCTGGTCGACATCGCTCAAGGTTCTCCTGCGTGCGGATAGCACGGCTCAGATGCGCACTCCTCTGTCTCTGGTGCTCACCTTTGCCCTTCCTCTCATCTTGCTGGTGGCCACCGGGCTCGGTAAGAACTCGGCGGTGCTAGGCGGCCCCCAGTTCCGTATCAGCCTCGCGCTCACCGTGGGGCTGGTCTCGATCGGGACCGTCGGCTACTCCCTGGCGATCGCGCGCGACCGCGATACCGGCGTCTTTCAGCGGCTTCGGGTGACGCCGGCCCCGACCTGGACCATTATGGGCAGTCGCTGGATTGTGCACCTCGGCGCGGTGCTGGTCATGGCGATCGTGGTTCTCGCGGTTGCGGGCCTGTTCGTGCGTGTCACTCTGCCCCCGCAGGACTACCTGTTCACAGTCTTGGTCGCGTTGCTCGGATCTGCCGTCTTCCTCAGCATTGGCCAAGCGATTGTGGGACTGATAGCGTCGGCAGACACGCTCAACGCCGCGGGCCGCCTCCTCTACGTGCCGCTGATCGGACTCAGCCTCTTCGGAGATACAGATCGGCTCGGTACGACGGTCGAACTGGTGTCCCGCTGGTCACCTGGCGGCTGTCTCGAGGCGTTATTATCGGCCGCCATGGGTGCGACTGCTTGGAGCGATCAAAGCTGGGGTGCGCTGTTCGCCAGCGTCGGCTACACGGTGGTGTTCGCAGTGATCGGGATTCGCTGGTTTCGCTGGGTATCTCACTGACCGATAGGCGACACGTACATCGTCGTCGAGGCTTGCTATGGGCACGCGAGGGGCGCCTACCCATATTGCGATCACAAACAAGCATCCGTGCGATTGACGACAGCGTTGTGTAGGTGCTAGATTCCGTCCACGTCTGACCCCTCGCAGACCTGATACCGGGTCCGCCCGATGGGCGTAGTGGGGGAGGAGCAGCATGTTTTCTGGCCAACGAGGCCAATCCACACTTGAGTGGGTCATCGGTGCAGCCGTGATCCTGGGCACCCTGGTGATCGGCATCGTGGCCTGGAACCAGGGCTTGGTGACCAAGATCGGGTCGATGGTGCAGCAGATGACCAGCGTCCAGTAGCGGTCACCAGTGCGATTCCGATCGCAGGCTGGTCAGGAGACGCTGCAGGCAATCTTTGCCGTTGCCTTCCTACTGGTGCCCGTCCTGTTCTCGACCCTCGAGATCGGCAATGTCCTCCACCTCTGGCTGAGCCAGCACGCGGCTGCTGCCGCCGGCGCCCGTGTCGCCGGGGCTGACGGGCAGGACGACGCCCAGGTCCGCGACCGCATCGATGTCGAGCTTCGGGGTGCCGGAGTCGACCCCGGCCATTGCACCATCGAGGTGGTTCCCGCTCGCGTCGCCTGGCACGAGCCGATCACCGTCACGATCACCTCGCATCGCCATATCGGCGTGCCCTTCCTGTTCCAGCGCGACGTCGACCTGGTCTCCAGCTTCACGGGACGGGGCGAGGTCAACCATTGAAGCAGCGCGGGCAGAGCACGCTCTACACCATCCTCCTGATGCCAACGCTGTTGATGGCGATGTCGCTGGTGGCCGACGTTGGCTCGCTCCAGGTCCACCGCGTCCAGCTCGGCTGGGCCAACGACATGGCGCTGGTCGATGCCGTGACCGAGGTCGACCCCGGCTTCTACGCCGAGACCGGCAGGCTCCGCCTGGATGCGGGCGCAGTAAACGTTTTCCGGCAGTACCTGATGCTCAACCTCGAACCCCTGCGCGCCCAGATCGCGGGGACTACGCCGAGCTTGGTTGCTAGTAGCGCCGAGGTCGCCATTGTCAACTCGACGCCGGCGACCAACCCGTTCTCGGGACACGTCCTCGACCGCCCCGCGATCTGTGCCCGCATCAGGGTTCCCTTCCGCACCAGCCTGGTCGCGCTCGCGGGCTTCAACCCGGTGCAGACGCTGACCATCAGCGGCGACGCCGAGATCAAATCGGACACATGAGCGGCCCACCATGACCCGCGCGATCTACCTCGGGGTGTTCCTGGTCTTGTCCCTGGCCGCCGGCGGCATCTACTACGCCGGCACCCGCGACGTGGCGGTGGTTGTCGCCAATGGCGATCTCCAGGTGGGCAGCACGATCTCCAGCGGCACGGTCACCGTGCGCCGTGTCCACCCGGCCGCGATCCCTGCCGGCAGTGCGCTCCGCCTGGACGATGTGAACGGGAAGTACGTGGCCTGGCCGATCCTCGATGGCCAGTACATCCCGATCAAGGCCCTCAGCGCCGACCGGGCCAGCCTGATCTCCGGGGGCCTCCAGGTTCCCGCCGGCTTCAGGGCCTTGTCGGTCCCGGTCACCGCCGCCGATGCGGCCGGCGGGGTGCTGCGCGCAGGCGACTACGTCGATGTCCTGGCGGTGGCCAAGAACCAGGCCCCGGGCGCCACCCCGGCGCCCGCCACCACTCTCGGCCGGCGCGTCCTCGTCCTCGGCCTCCGCACCGACCAGGGTCAGGCGCTCGACGCCGGGTCGGGATCAGGCGGCGTGCGCGGGCTCAACTTCTCCAGCAACCGTATCGCCAGCGTCGTCCTGGCCGTGGCCGAGGCCGACGAGGCTCGTTACGCGTCGGCTGCCGCGGCCTCTACCTTCACGGTGGTCCTCGACCTCGGATGACGCGACCCCGGCCGGTGCTCGCCCGTATCGCCGGGGCGCGTTCGGCTGACTCGCCGTTCTCGATCGGCATCGACCGCGGCGACAACGCCGCGACCTTCACCACCGACGGCGTCAACCGCCACGTCGTCATCCGCACCGGCACCCTGGACCTGCTGGAGGCGCCGACTGAGGCCCGTCGCCGACAGGTCGATATGTTCGAGGACCTGCTGGCCGGGCTCGAGGGTCGTTTCCAGGTCCTGGTGACGTCGCGCGCCACGGCCGCGCTCCGCCCCCGCGATCCCAGGATCGCCGACTGGCTTAAGGAGCGCGCTCGGGACCATCCTTCCTACGCTCGCCGCGTGCACTTGGTCCTCTCCGACGCCGCGCCCGGGATCGAGCGCCTGGGTGACCGCTGGCGGTCGATGCGCAACGGGCCCGCGCGCGCTGGGCCGGACCTCGAGGGCACCGCCGACCTGCTGCGCCAAGCAGAGGGTGCGGTCCAGGTGCTGAGGACCATGGGACTGGCGCCGGCAGTTGTTGCCGGTCGTGAGCTCGACCGCTTCCTTGATGCGCACCTGCCGGCGGTGATGATCAGGCCTGGCGCGGCCTGCGACTGGCTGGAGACAGCGGGCCACCTGCGGCTGGATGACCGCCTCCATCGGACCTTCTTCCTCGACGCCTACCCCGGCACCGAGCTGGCTGCCGGCTGGCTGGGACACCTCCTCGACCTCCCCGCCGAGTACGACCTCGCCATCCACGGGTTCAAGGTCCCGGCCGCCAGTGTGATGCGGCTGCTCAACGTCCGTATCCGCAACCTCCAGGCGACGCGGCTGGCCGACGCCGCGGCGGCGGCGGTCGGCGATCCCCTGGCCGAGGCCGGGCTGCCGGAGGCGATCGGGCTGCGACGCGACATTGCCGCCAACGAGCAGCACGCCTACACGCTCTCCGTCTACCTGACACTGACGGCCGACGACGAGGCCGCGCTCGACGCCGTCGGTCGCGCCGCGGCCGACGCCTCCGCTCGATCGATGGCGCGTCTCCTGCACGCGACGCTGCAGATGGCCGCCGGGCGACTCTGCACGCTGCCGCTGGGAGCCGACCCGATCACCGCCCAGCGGCTCCTACCCAGTGGTGTCGTCGCCACCCTCTACCCGTGGCTGTGGGACGAGCTGCAGCAGCCTGGCGGGCACCTGGTGGGCTTCCGCATCCGGGGCGGGACGCCGGTGATGATCGACACATTCGACGAGGAGCGTTTCGCCAACGCCAACGTCGGGGTCTTCGGCCACTCCGGGGCCGGCAAGACCTTCCTCATGAAGAGCCTGCTGCTGGCGGACGCCGCCGCCGGTGTCGGCGCCTTCATCGTCGACCCAGAAGCCGAATACCGTGGTTTGTGCGAGCACGTTGGCGGGCAGTGGGTCGACCTGGCCCTGGGTAGTGGCGCCAGCGTCAACGTCCTCGACCCGGCGCTGGCGGCGATGGGGGAGCGGGACCCTGTTGGCGACCAGGTCATCGACCTCGTCGACCTGGTCAGCACCATGTGCGGCGGGCTCACCGAGGATGACCGGGTCGACCTCGACGAGGCCTTACGCGAGGTGCTGGCGCGCCCCGGCGGGACGCTTGCCCACGTGCGCCACCTGCTCGACGTCCAGGGCCGGGCGCCGCGGGTGGTGCGATCCCTGCGCCGCTGGACCGAGGGACAGCTGGGCAACCTGTTCGCCGCGCCCACCAACGTCAGGCTCAGCGCCGACTTCGTGGTCTTCGGCCTGCGCGATCTCAAGGAGGAGGTCCTGCCGGTGGCGTACTTCTTGATCGCGCAGTGGATCTGGGCTCGAGTCCGCTCGCAGCCGAGCCGGCGCCGGCTGCTTTTCGACGAGGTGGGTCTGCTCTTTGAGTACCCGCTGGTACGCAAGTTCCTGGTACGCCTGGCGCGCCGGGTGCGGAAGTACCAGGGATCGCTCTGCCTGGTCACTCAGAACGCGGGCGACCTGCTCAGCTCCGACCAGGGGCTGGTGCTGGCGACAAACCCGTCGACGCTGTTCCTGGGCGCCCAGCGCCAGGCCGAGGCGCAACGGCTGCAACGGGCGCTCGGCCTGACCGACGGCCAGGCCGACTTCCTCGCCAGCGCCGCGCGCGGTCAGTTCCTGCTCGTTGCCGGCGAGACGCGGCACCGGATACGCACCGCCGCCCCGCCCTGGCACGACGAGATCCTCCGTCCGCTGGCGTGACGTGCGAGACTTGCTGACTGTCACCAGAGGAGGGTGTCGTGAGCAAGGGCAAGACCACTTCCGCTACCGGGTCCAACGCCGCCGGGACGAAAGCAACGACCAACCGTGCGACCGCCAAGGCAAGACCCGCGTCCAGCCCGGGGACCAAGCCGGCCGCCGCGAAAAGGGCCGCCCCCGGGGCCTCCAAGCCGTCTACGCCGACGGCGAGTTCCGCGACGCGATCGGCGGCCAACCCTGCCGCAACCGCTACCCCAACTCGCGGCTCAGCAAAGCCGGCCGCGAAGGCTCGGCCTGCAAGCAAGCCGGCGCCGGCAACCAAGGCCAGGAGAACCACGCGGGCCCGGGCGACAGGCACGACCAGCGCGCCGGCGGCACCGCCCGAGGCCCTCCCGGCCGACGACCAGTCCGCGGCACCCAAGGCCGGTGACGAGCTCAACTTCCAGGTCAGCGACGGCCTGCGGCTCCATTACGACGTCTGGCGCCCCGAAGGCGAGACCAGGCGCCTGGTCATCTTGGTGCACGGCTTCGCCGACCATTCCGGCCGCTTCTCGTACCTGGTCCCCCACCTCGCCGGGCGGGGCGCGGTGGTCTACGCGTACGACCAGCGGGGCCAGGGGCGCAGCCCGGGCAAGACCGGCCACGTCGCCAACTTCCAGCGGCTGGTCGACGACCTCGACGAGTTCGTCCGGCTGGCCACCGAACGCGAGGCCGGGATACCGCCCTTCCTCTACGCTCATTCCACCGGCGCCATCGCCGCCCTGCACTACCTCTACGAGAACCCCCTGGCCGTCGAAGGGGCGGTCCTCTCGGCCCCCTGCCTGATGCTGACGTTCGAGCCTCCGGGGTGGAAGAGCACCCTCGGCCGGACCATCAGCACCGTGGTTCCCGGGTTCACGATGCAGGCCGGCTTCGAGCCGGGCACGGTGTCCCGGGACGAGCAGGTGGTGGCCGACAACAAAGCCGACCCCCTGGTCAGCCAGAAGATGACCGCGCGTTTCTACACCGAGGTCTACCTCAAGGCGATGCCCGCCGCGCTGGCGCGCATCGACCAGCTGCAGACGCCCTACCTGGTGCTCCAGGGGACCGAAGACCGGCTGGTCTCGCCCCGTGTGGCCGACGAGTTCGAGCAGCGGGCTGCCGCCCATGGCATCGTCAAGCGCTACGAAGGTGGCTTCCACGAGAGCCATAACGACATCCACCGCGAGGAGGTCTTCGCCGACGTGGATGCCTGGATCGAGGGCCGCAGCTAGCCAACCAGTCGCCACGACTCCGGGCGCCGGAGCGACTCGCACGAACTCGGCCGTCGATGCATGCTTTTATTTACATTCGCGTTACATCGGTGCTGGATATGGCAACCGAAAACTCGATCCCCGCGGGGCACCCGCTCGTCGACCGGATGCTCGAATCGGTGCAGTACAAGCACCTGGTCCAGGCGTTCGTGCAGGCAACGGGCCTCGAGCTCCACGCCTACAGCCTGGAGGCGGTGCCGCTGACGATTCCGTTTGACCCACCCCAGTTCTGCCGAACCGAGCAGGCGGGCCTCGACTGCCCGCTGTACTTCGACCCTCGTTACAACCTGGCCACCGCTCCCGAGATCCGGGTGACCTGCGGCGGCCTGGGCCACGTCGTCATCCCAGTGATGGGTCCTGACGGCAACCAGGTGGTCAACCTGGTCAGCGACTCGGCGCGCTTTGGGCCCATCGATATGGAGGCGATGATCGACCGCGCATTCCACCTCCGCATCAGCCCCGACGTGCTCGCCGAGCAAGCGGAGGCGGTGCCCCTGGTCTCGCACGAGCGTTCGCTGTTCGCTGCCCGCGTCCTGTTCGCGGGTCTGCATGCGCTGGCCGGCGGTGATCCAACCCAGGCCGGCGCCCTCGAGGACCTCATCCGGCACGTCGCCGTCGCGCCCACCGAGCTCATCCCCCGTGCCATCCTCGACGCCATCGTCGACTACACCGGCGCCGACTTCGCCTACATCAACATGCTCGACGACCACTTCGTCGAGGTCGCCGAAGCCAGCACCTTGAGGACCCGCGAGCAGTGGTGGCACGTGCTCAACGGCATCTCGCAATGGGTCGTCCACGCTCAGCAGCCGATCGAGCTCCGCGATGTCTCGCAGAGCGCCTGGTGCCGGCACCTGGGGGGCTCATCGCTGCCGCAGTCGGCCGTCTATGGGGTGCCTCTGACCCGCGACGGAGTGTTTGGCGCGGTCGTGGTGGGCAGCGACGACGTCGACAAGCTGGACCGCCTGCGGGACAGCCTGGCCCTGTTCGTGGATGCCTGTGGGGATGCCCTCCACATCTGCCGCCGGCTGGTTGAGCACGGTGACGGTGCCATGGTCGACCGCTCCGGCGCCTACAACCTGCGCTTCCTGGAGGAGCTCCTCGACCGCGAGATCAGCCGCGCCGGGCGACACAAGCACGAGCTCAGCGTCGTCCTCTTCCACCTGGTGAACTATCCGGACCTGATCGCGAACCTTGGCACCCATGGCGCCGAGGAGGTGCTGGGCCAGCTGGTCGACCTACTGCGGAGCAAGACCCGGCGGGTCAACTCATTTGCCCGCGTCAGCGACTCCGCCTTTGCCCTGGTCATACCAGAGGCCGACCAGACGGTTGCCGACCGCATCGCCGATGACCTGCGCACCGTGGCCCAGGCTTCCGCTTTCGGCACCGAGCAGACGGGCAAATCCCCGATCAGGATCAACCTGCGGACCCGGACAGTCACCAACCCGACTGCCGTCGACAGCGCCCTCGACAACATCTCCTCACTGAACTGACGGCCGGGCTACAGCCCCAGGGTCATCCGGGTGATGCGATCCTTGACCGCCGTCGGGGTGACGCGCTCCATCGCCGCCAGCATCATGGCGTCGTAGCCCACCAGGTAGCGGGTGTGCGGCCGCGAGGAGGCCATCGCCCCGGCGACCACTCGAGCCACCTTCTCCGGCTCGCCCATCAGGAACTGGGTCATCTCGGTTCCCTGGATCGACCGCTCGTAGGCCTTCTTGTAGCGTGAGTGGCCGCGGCTCGCCAGCGCCTTCCGGTTCTCTTCCCAGATGCCCGTCTTGAATCCACCCGGCTCGACCAGGATGACCTTCACCCTGGACGACGCGATCTCCATCCGGAGGGCGTCCGAGAGGGCTTCGAGCGCGTGCTTGCTGCCCTGGTACCAGCCCGAGAGCGGCGTGGTCGTGAGCCCGTAGATCGACGAGATGTTGACGATGCGGCCCTCGTGCCGCCGGCGCATGTGGGGCAGCGCGAGCCTGGCCAGGCGCATTGGGGCGAGCACCATCGTCTCCAGCACCTGCCGGGCCTCGTCGTCGTCGACGTCCTCGATCGCCCCGGTGGCGGGAAAGCCCGCGTTGTTGACCACGCCGTAGGGCTTGAGCCGGTCGACGACCAGCTTGCTGGCCGCGGCGTTGGTGACATCCAGGATCGCGGTCTCGACCTTGACCCCGGCAGCGGCAGCTGCCTCCTTGACCTGTTCCGCCTTCTCCGCCGAGCGCACCGTCCCCACCGAGCGGAAGCCTCGGCGGGCGAGCTCAATCGCGGTTGCCAGGCCGATTCCCGAGTTGGCTCCAGTTGTCAGAACGGTCTTGGGCATCGAAACAATCTAGCAGCCAGGCTTGCAATCCCCGGTACATGGCGCCAAGGTAGTAGTTGATAGTAGCGCTATCAAAAAAGCGGAGAGCCTGCCGGGGGTGGCGGGCAGGCCTAGTCCCGTAGGCCGGCTCCCCGGGTCCCCCGGAAAGGAAAACGCCCTGGCTGCGCGCCGGGGCGTTTTCCTTTTGCAGGTGGAGGGCGCCATCGCCGCGTGGCCTCAGCCGCCGCCCCCGCCGCCACCACCACGGCCGTTGCCGTCGCGGCGTCCGTTGAAGAGGCCGCCCGGCAAGCCGTTGAAGTTGGGGCTGCCGTTGTCACCGTTGTTGTCGTTGGAGCGACCGCGCGAATCACACGAGCCGGGCTGGTTCTCGGTGCCCGGCAGGTAGAGCTCTCCGCCCCGCGACACCAGGCCCGAGGGTTGCTGGTACCAGCCGTTCATGGCCGCCGGCAGCCCGTTGATGAACTCCGCCAGCATGGTGCTGCCGGTGTCGACCCCGAAGGCGCTGATGTTCTTGCCGCCGCCGCCCGCCGCCGTGTTGCCGGCCCAGCCGCCGACCACGACGTCGTGGTTGTAGGCCATCATCCAGGCGTCCTGGTGGACGCCGACCTGGGCCGCCCCGGTGGTTCCCGACTTGCTCGCCATCTGGACCTTCCAGCCGAGGTGCCACTGGTCCTGGTAGGCCTTTAGGGTGTCCGTCATCAGGTAGGCCTCCTCGGGACTGAGCACCTGGGCCTGGCCGGCCTGCTGCCCGGGGACGGCCTCGAAGAGGGTGTTGCCGGCGCTGTCGCTGATCTTGGTGATGCTGATCAGGGGCATCTTCTTGCCCTGGTTGGCGAAGACCTGGTAGCCCTGGATGTGGTCGAACATCGTCACCTCGCTGCCGCCAATGGCGGTGGCCAGGTTGGGCTGCAGCTGGGTCCGGATGCCCATCGACTGGGCCAGGTTGATGACGTTGGCGATGCCCTCGTTCTTGGCGGTGGCCACGGCGGGAATGTTGCGCGACAGCACCAGCGCCTGGCGCGCCGGCATGTCACCCATGTAGGCGTTGTCGAAGTCCGTCGGCTTGTAGCCGTTGAAATCGGTGGGAACGTCGGCGAGGCAGCTGCCCAGGGTGATGCGACGGTCCTTAAGGGCGGCTTCATAGACGTACGGCTTGAACGAGGACCCAGGCTGCCGCGGCGAGCGGATGACATCGAACTGCCCGCCGATGGCCTGGTTGGCGTAGTCGGCTGACCCCACCCAGGCCAGCACCTCGCCGGTGTCGGCCCGGACCGCCATCATCATGCCGTTGTTGACGCCCTTGGACGACATCGCCTTGACCCCGTCGCGGACTGCCTGCTCCGCCTTGGCCTGCATGTCGGGGTCAAGGGTGGTGTGGACCGAGATGCCGCCGTGCTGCACCGCGTCGGCGCCGAACTGGTTCTCGAGCGTCGCCAGGACGTAGTCGACGAAGTGCGGCGCCTTGGTCTGGCCGTAGCTGGTATCGAACTTGAGTTCGCTCTTGATGTCCTCTTTGGCCGCCATGTCGGCCTGGTCCTGGGTCAGCGCGCCGGACTGGACCATCGACTTGAGGACGTCCATCTCGCGCGACTGGGCGGCATCGAAGTTGGTCTCCGGGTCCTCGGCGCTGGGCGCCCGTACCAGGCCGGCCAGGAAGGCGGCCTGGGCCGGGGTCAGGTCCTTGACCTGCTTGCTGGAGCCGAAGTAGGTCTTGGTTGCGGCCCCGATGCCATAGGCTCGGTGACCGTAGTAGACGCGGTTCAGGTACGCCTCCAGGATCTGGTCCTTGCTGTACTTCTGCTCCATCTGGTTGGCGGTGAGCGCCTCGCGGACCTTGCGCGTGAACGTCTTCTCGGAGTTGTTGGTCTCGATCTTGACCAGCTGCTGGGTGATGGTGCTGGCGCCCTGGATGGGCTGGCGGTTGAGGCCATCGACGATGATGGCGCGACCGATGCTGATGGGGTCGAGGGCGCCGTGCTTGTAGAAGTCGCGATCCTCGGCGGCGAGCATCGCCGCGGGGGCCAGCTGCCCCATCTCTCCGAGCTTGACGACGACGTGGAAGCTGCCCTGGGCGTTGCGCTCGGCCAGGATGTTGCCGTTTCGGTCGTAGATCACGATCGACTGGTCTGTCGGCGGCGAGCTGTTGGGTGCCGGCAGCGAGCTCATCTGGGCGTTGACCCATACCGCTCCGACCACCAATGAGATGGTCACCGTGAGCGCCAGGACACCTACAGCAATCGCCAGCCAGCGCAGTCGTCGAGAACGCCTACGGACTCTCGCTGACTGCTGCCGCGGCGCCCCCCGCGACGGAGCCCGAAGCTCCTCGTAGAAGTCAGCCAACCTGCGACAACCCTACCAAGCGGTTGTGAGAAATTGAGGCGATGCGGGCGGTGGTTCAGCGCGTCAGCCGGGCCGAGGTCAAGGTCGACGGCGAGGTCGTGGGGTCGATCGGGGCCGGCATGTGCGCACTCGTCAGCGTGGCTCCCGGCGACGACATTGCGACTACGCGGCGGCTGGCGGAACGCGTGGCCACCCTCAGGATCTTCCCGGATGGCGACGGCCGGATGAACCTCGATATCGTGGCGGCGGGTGGGGACGCCCTGGTTGTGAGCCAGTTCACCCTCCACGCTGATACCTCCCGTGGACACCGGCCCTCCTTCATCCATGCCGCGGCGCCAGAGCACGCCTCCCGCCTCTGCGACCAGTTCGCCGCGGCGCTCAGGGACCGCGGCTTGACCGTCGCCACCGGGCGCTTTGGCGCCCACATGGAGGTCGAGCTGGTCAACGACGGCCCGGTTACCATCGTGCTTTCGAGTGGCGAGCCCCCCTGGGACGCGGACGCGGGCTGAAGCCGGGGGCTACTCCTCGCGGTCGAAGAGGCCCAGCAGCTCGTCTCGCTTGACCTTGCCCAGGGGGGTTCGAGGGACCTGGTCGACCACCTTCCAAAGCCGCGGCCGCTTCCACGAGGCCAGCCGGTCGCCCATGTGGCGCTCGAGATCGGCGACCACGTCGAGATCCGCTGGTCGGCGACCCTGCTTGCGCAGGACAACCGCAGCGGCCAGCTCCTCGCCCAGCTCGCGGTCGGGCACGCCCACCACCGCCGCGTCGGCGACCCATTTGTGGGCGACTATCGCCCTCTCGACCTCTCCCACGGCCACCGAGTAGCCGCCTCGAAGGATGATGTCCTTGAGCCGCGACTTCAGCGTCACACCCCTGTCGGGGCGAACCAGGCCGATGTCGCCGGTGCGCAGCCAGCCGTCGTGGAAGCCCTCGCGGTTGTCCTCGGGACCCAGGTAGCGCAACAACATCGAGGGCGCCTCGACCTCGATCTCGCCGGCCTTGTCCTTTCCCAGCACCTTGCCCTCGGGGTCGACGGCGCGGATGTGCACGCCCCAACCGGGCCAGCCGACGTCTCCCTCGACCGAATCGGCGGCCACCACCCGCCAGGTCAGCGGTGAGGCCTCGGTCATGCCGTAGCGCTCGACCACGTGGACGCCCATCCGCAGGCGTACGTCGCGGGCCAGGTCTCGGGGGCATGGCGCGCCGCTGACCACCGCCAGGCGGAGGTCGGTGTTGCGGCTGGCGTGCTCGTCGTCGGCCAGGCGCCGGTACATGGTGGGCACGCCGGTGATAACCGTCACCCCGCGGTCGCGGATCAGGCGCCAGGCGGCCTCGGAATCGAACTTGGGCAGCAGCTCGATGCGGGCCCCCGCGAGCAGGCAGGCGTTCATCACCGCGCTGAGCCCGAAGGAGTGGGCCAACGGCACCGTGCCCAGCATGCTGTCGGCGGAGGTCAACGCCGTCATCTCCCAGGCCACTGAGAGCGCGTTGCGGAAGAGGCTGGCATGGCTGTGGACCACGCCCTTGGGCCGGGAAGTGCTGCCGCTGGTGAAGAGGATCGCCGCCGGCGCGGCGGCGTGCAGCCGCGCCGGTGGCGGCGGCTTGGGCGCGGTCGTCAGCTGGCCCAGCGAAAGCCGGTCGCCACGGCTGCGCTTGGCGGTGACGTCCAGGGTGATGGCGCCGCAGCGCTTGTCAAAGGCGGTCGCGGCGGCCCAGGCCACGCCCTCGTGCTCGACGTCGCTGAGCACGATCTCGACATTGGCGGTGCGCAGCATCCCGGTGATCTCCGGCGCCGGGGAGCTGGGCGAGACAGGCACCAACACCGCCCCGGAACGCAGCACGGCATACGCCATCACCAGGAACTCGAGGCCATTGCCGGCGACGACCGCAACCCTCTGTCCGGCGGTGATGCCGCGGTCGAGGAGGTCGGCGCTGAGCGCCCCGACGGCGCGGTCCAGGTCGGCGTACGTGATGCCCTGGGGGCCGCACACCGCGGCCACCCCATCGGGGTCGCGAACCGCGGCGGCCGAAACCAGCTCGGCGAGCGAGGTTTCGGGAGGTGGAGGGCCCTCAGGAGTCATCGCCGGTGAAGCGGGTGCCCACGCCCCGGGGCCCGGCCCGGCCCTTGAGGCGACCTTCGGCCGTGTGGCGCAGGATCTCAGGCGCGGGGGTCTTGGCGAGCTCCTCCGCGGTCGCCGGCAGGTCGACGTGGACCTGAGCGATGCCGTCCTCCCAGCTGTCGACGACGGCGCCGGTGGCCTGCAGCAGGTGCAGCATCGGCTCGTTTTCGCCCATGACCGCGAGCACGAAGCGCTTGATGCCGTGCTCGATCGCGGTGCCCGCCAGCAGCCGCAGGAGCGCGGTACCGACTCCGTGCCGGTGGTAATCGTCGACCACCGTCACGGCGGCTTCGGCTGACTCTGGGTCGTTGGGCAGCCGGATGTAGCGGGCCACCCCGATGCCGGTTGGAGGATGGGTGTCGGGGAGGACCGCGAACCAGGCGAAGTGGTCGTTGTAGTCGATCTCCGTGAAGTACTTCAGCTGGGCGCTGCTGAGGCTATCTATAGCCGCAAAGAATCGGTGATAGCGCGATTCAGGCGACAGCATCGCCATTCCGCGCTTGAGGGCCGCCTTGTCCCTGGGCCGGATGGGGCGGAAGATCACCCAGGTCCCGTCCCGCAGCATGCCGTCGACCCGGTCCTTGGGAGGGCTCGCCCTCACAGGCCGGCTCGAACAAATTCCGCGCCCCGCTCGCCGATCATCATGGTGGGCAGGTTGATGTTGCAGCGCGGCACATCGGGCATCACCGAGGCGTCGATTACGAAGAGGCCGGCGATGCCCCGGAGCCGCAGCTGGGGATCGACCACCGCCATCTCGTCCTCGTCGGCGCCGATGCGGCACGAGCCCGACGGGTGGTAACCGGTCCCGTGGAAGTTCCGGGCGTGTTCCTTGAGGAGCTCGTCGTCAGCCAGCGTCTCGGCGTCGGGGAGGAGGACCTCGCAGCGGGTGGACCTGGCGATGACGTCAGCAATGCCGGCGCCCTCGCGGATCCCGGCCAGGATCAGGCCCATGTCGTGGTCGGTGCTCAGGTAGCGGTGAGCGATGCCGGGCTTGGCCTGAGGGTCGGCCGACGTGATGTTTACGGTGCCCCGGGCGGTGACGTGGTTGACCTCCAGGTAGATCCCGGTCAGCCCTCCCATGTTGAACAGCTCGCCGGGGTAGAAGGAGATCTTGAGGTCGTCGACCTCCTGGGCCTCGGAGCTCCGGAACTTGACCAGGGCGGGCATCCGGATGAGGTCGGGGTTGGGCGGGTTCTCCATGTCGACCGCGATCATCGTGTTCGGGTGGTCGAGCAGGTTCTGGCCCACCCCGGCCAGGGGATGGCGACAGTCGATGCCGGCCGCGTTGAGCTCCGCGGGTCCGCCGATCCCCGATCGCTGGAGGATGCCGGGGCTGTTGTAGGCGCCGGCCGAAAGCACGACCGTGCCCGCGCCGATCTCGCTGCCGTCGGCGAGCACGACGCCTGCGGCCCGGTCGCCGTCGATCAGTAGGCGGTCCACCAGCGCGCCGGCCTGGATCGTCAGGTTGGGCCGGCCGCGAGCCGCTGCCAGGTAGGTCACCAGCACGCTCTGGCGGACGCCGTCCTTGATGTTGCGGGGGATCGGACCGACGCCGACTGCCCCGGGCTGGTTCTGGTCGGCGACGATGTCGTGGCCCCGCTCCTGGCAGGCGGCGACAAAGAGCTGCTCCGCCTCCCACAGGGGTAGCTGGCGGGTGACGTGGATGGGGCCACCGCGGCCGTGGTAGAGCGCGTCGCCGAACTGCTCGTCATCCTCCAGCCGGATGAAGTAGGGGAGGACGTCCTCCCAGCCCCAGCCGTAGGCCCCCAGCGCCACCCAGGCGTCGTAGTCCTGGGGTTGCCCCCGCAGCGCGACGGTGGCGTTGACGGCGCTGCTGCCGCCGACGACACGACCGCGGGGCAGGGCGGCGCCAATCGAGGGATCGACGTACTCCCAATCGTGGCTGCCCACGCCGCTGCCACTGCGGACGTAGAGGATGTCGTCGGGGATCTCGCCGGGAAGGTCCGGACCCGCCTCCAGGAGGAGGATCCTCAGCGCCGGGTCCTCGCTCAGCCGGCTGGCGACGACGCCCCCCGCGCTCCCCGAGCCGACCACGATCACGTCGTACCGGTCTGGCACCAGCTCCTCCTCGTTGCCCCGCATCGGCCGACTGTCAGAGCAGACAGAATAAGGCACGCATGGAGGCCGAAGACCGGACACGGCTGAGGGCGGTTGTCCACGGCTGGGTGCAGGGCGTGGGCTACCGCGACTTCGTCAGCCGCGAGGCGCGAAAACTGCAGCTCAAGGGCTACGTTCGCAACAGCTCCGACGGCGCCGTCGAGGTAGAGGCGGAGGGTCCGCGCCACGCCCTGGAAGGGTTTCTCGAGCGCCTCCGCGTCGGGCCACACATGGCCGAGGTCGACCGCGTTGACGCCGCCTGGGACAGCTTCCGAGGCGAGTTCGGGGACTGGGAGCTGCACTGGTAGCCCGCCTCGACAGCCGGTCCTAGACTTGGACTTCTTATGCCCGAGCGGCTGAGCCCTCTCGACGCTGCCTTCCTCAACTTCGAGCAGTCGCACGCCCCCATGCACGTTGGCAGCCTGTGCATCTTCGAGGGCGAGCCGGAGATCCCGGGGCGGCCGGGGGTGCCCGGCATCTTCCACACCGTCGAGGAGCGACTGCACCTGGTGCCACGCTACCGGCAGAAGGTCCGGTGGGTGCCATTTGGCCTGGGGCACCCGGTCTGGATCGACGACCCCGACTTCGACCTCGGCTATCACCTCCGCCGCGTGGCGCTGCCCCGGCCAGGCGGCCGCGATGAGCTGCTCGAGGTGGTGGCGCGGCTGCATGCCCGGCGGCTGGACCGGAGCCGGCCGCTGTGGGAGATCTACATCATCGAGGGCCTCACGGACGACCGGGTGGCGGTCTACACCAAGACCCACCACGCCATGGTCGACGGCATGTCATTTGTCGACATCGCCACGATCCTGATGGACTTCGAGCCCGAAGGCCGCGCTTCGGGTGGCGTCGAGCCGTTCCGGGCGCCGGCCGAGCCGACCTCCCTGGAGCTGGTCGGCGAGGTTGCCAAGGAGGCCGTTTTTGCCATTGCCGGCGCCGCCGCGGGGCTGGCCAAGCGGCCGGCGGGGCTGCCCCTCGAGGTGGCCTCACGGGCCCTGAAGGCCACCAAGCTGGGCGACCTGACCAGCCTCCTGCGCCCGGCGCCGTCCGGGCCCCTGAACATCAAGGTGCGCGGCGCGCGTCGGATCGAGCTGGCCCCGGTGCCGCTGGACCGCCTCAAGGCGAT
Organism: Candidatus Dormiibacterota bacterium; assembly: GCA_035938265.1. GTDB lineage: Bacteria > Chloroflexota > Dormibacteria > DASZGP01 > DASZGP01 > DASZHA01. The sequence goes on along the minus strand of DASZHA010000010.1, from coordinate 3,575 downwards.
CAAGAACGTGCTCGGTGGGACCGTCAACGACGTCGTCCTGGCCGCCGTGGGGGAGTCCGTCCGCGCCTTCCTCGAGCACCGCGGCGTCGACACCGACCCCGACCTCACCTACCGCATCATGGTGCCGGTCTCGGTTCGCGACGAGAGCCAGAAGGCCGCCCTCGGAAACCGCGTGGCGGCGATGTTCATGGAGCTGCCGGTGGGGCGGATGCCGGCGCGGAGGCGCCTGGCCGCGGTCCATCGAGCCATGGGTGACCTCAAGGAGAAGAAGCAGGCTGACGCCTCCGGCACGGTGATGGAGCTGAGCTCGTGGGCACCCGCGTTGCTGCACTCGCTGGCGGGCCAGCTGGAGTTCGGCAGCCAGCGCATGATCAACCTGGTGGTGTCCAATGTTCCCGGCGTCCAGGTGCCGGTGTACACCGGCGGAGCCAGGCTGTTGGAGGCCTACCCGCTGCTGCCGGTAGCCGCCAACCTGGGGGTGGTCTTCTGCGTCGCCAGCTACAACGGCGGCATGTACTTCGGCATCGTCGGCGACTACGACGGCTTTCCCGACCTCGCCGTGCTCTCCCGGGGGGTGCTGGTCGGAGTCGAGAACCTGGAACGCGCCGCCGGCATCCGTCCGGTTAAACGGGCGGCCCGAGCCTCTATCCGCGACGCCGCCAAGGTCGCCGCCAGGGTTACCTAGGCCGAAACTGCGGCCCGTCTCCTCCGCCGGCGCCGCCGGCCGATGCCCACTACCGCGATTGCCCCTGCAAGGCCCGCCAAAGCGGCAGCGCTGACGTCCCGCTGGGCCCCGGTGTTGGGCAGGCTGCCGGTCGAGGCGTCCGAGACCACCGCCTGGGTGCCGGCGTTCCGAGGGCGGTGGGAGGGGAAATCGACCACCTGCTGGAAGGTGGGCCGGTTCTGCCAGTCCATGTCCGGCTGGGAGATGAGGCCCGCAACCGTGAACGAGATGTTGTCGTATGCCGGCATCTGGGTGGGGCAGGAGTTGCTGGCGCAGAAGACGAGGTTGTCGTTCTTGGTCCAGCCGCCCACGTTGGCGCTGCCACCATTGGCGGTCTTCATGGCGTTATAGGTGTCGGTGATGGCCTGCAGGATTTTGCCCGGGCAGGCGGCAGCGCCACCGCTGCAGACGTGCGACATCATCTCGGCGGAGAAGGGCTGGGCCACCGCTGCCCCGCGCAGCTGGCGCAGCACCTTCCACATGTAGCCCTCCCAGCCGCCGTCGTACGAGCTGCCATTGCGGCCGCTGGGGAGGTCGGTGAAACCCATGGGATGTTTGTTGTAGCCGGCGGCGAGCCCCCGGATCGAGTATTGCTCGGCGGGGGTACAGCTCGAGGGGTTGGCGCAGAACACCGAGTTGAAGACCGCGCTTATCAGCTTGGGGTTTAGCTCGTCCATGGTGGCAACCCCTGACGGGTCGTTGTACTCAGTGTTGCCGTGCTGCGCGCGGATGCGGTGCGCGCCGTTGGTCACCCAGCTGTGCAGGTGGGTCATCATCGCGCCGGTGGTGGCGGGGTCGAGGCTCAGGCCCGCGATGGCCAGGTAGGCCTCGAGCTCCGGCTCGACCCGGGCGCCGGTGAGGTCAACCGAGGCGCCCTGCTCCATGGCGTCGACCAGGTTGGCGCGGGTGATCTGGTTGTTGTGCAGCGCGAACTGCTGCGTGATGTTGTCCGCCAGGGTCCGCTGCCGAAAGATCGGGCCGAAGCCGTAGGTCGCGTCCGAGGCGCCGAACTGGGGTGCGGGCTTGTTGTTCCAGGACGCCAGGAAGCCCTGGGGTGGGTTGATCTCGTTGGGGTGGGCGTTATCGGCCAGGAAGCCAGTCCAGTTGGTGTCGGCGCGGCCGCCCCACGTCGGCAGGGTGGCATCGAGGTCGGACGGCCGGATCGGGTCATGGCCACTGACGTAGTAGGCGATGTCCTGGTTGTCGGCGTAGAACCAGTTGAATGTGTAGCCGATCTTGGCGGCGCCTTCCTGCCAGGACTGCGCGTCATGCGTCAAGGAGGGGTGCTGCCAGCGCAGGAACCCCTCCGCCGAGTCGAGCTCGTGCTGGTAGGTGCTCCGCTGGGAGACGATGGCGACGTCGATCGGCTGGGCCCCGGGGGTCTTGGTGAAGCCGAGGACCACGCCCTGCACCGGGTCGGCGGGGTTGTTGCGGTAGATGGCGTGGTGGAGGGTGATGATCACCCCCATGCCGCCGGGCTTGGTCAGCGCCGTCTCGGCGTCGTCGTGGTAGTCCATCTTCACGCAGACGCCGTTGAGCTTGTAGTACTTGTTGTCCGGGGCCGTGCCGTGGTCGGGGCACATCTCCAGCAGCCGCTGGTCGACGACGTCGGTGTCCGCCGAAGTGGCGGACCAGGCGTAGTCCTGGCCGCGGCCCAGCTCGACGATGAACGACGTCCCCGGGAAGCTGGCCCCCCGGGCGTCGTAGTCGGGCGCGTGTAGGTCAACCTCCTGCAGGATCTGGGGCGCGTAGTAGCCCACCTGGGGGCCCATCACCGCGATCGGGCGCCCGCTGGCGGAGTGCTTGGCGTCCACCAGGAGGGCGTTGCTGAGCACCGTGGGCAGGTGGAAGTTCTGGAGGAAGCTGACGTAGCCCTCGCAGTCGGGGTGGACCGCCCCCGGCGAGGGGTCGGTGACGGCGGCGGCGGGGTCGGTGAACGCGTTCTTGGTGGTCACCGGGCCCTGCAGCTCATAGGGGAAGCTCTTGGCGGTGACCACGGTGGGGGCGTTGGGGTCGTTGACCTCGTGGAAGTCGCGGAACATCGCCAGCGCATCCTGGCCGCTGTTCCCCGGGAACTTGTTCTGCAGGAACTGGAGCAGGTGGCCGCTGGCGACCTCGTCACCGCCGCCCTTGCCGAAGATGCCTCCGACCAGCGAGGCGATGTCGATGATGTCGGAGTCCTTCCAGGCTCCAGGCACCGCGCTGCCGGTGGCGAGCGGGTACTCGACCGGCATCTGGCCGAACTTGCTGCTGAGGGGGTTGGACAGGTCGCCGATGAACTGGTTGATGCCGCCGACGTAGGAGTGGATCATGGTTCGCCCCTCGTGGCCGATGGCGCCAAGGGAGTCGATGTGAGCCAACTGGTTGTCCTTGTCCTGCTGGGTGTATCCGGTCAGCTGCAGCTGGTCATGATCCATCTGCTGGTTGCCGCAGCTTGGCCCGACCAGCTCCGATAGGTGGCCGGCGCCGTAGTGGCGGAGCACATCGATCAAGAAGAGCCGGTCCTCGGCGGTGGCATAGCCGGCGCCGTAAGCCATCGCCTGGACGGTGTCGCCGTAGATGTGGGGTACGCCGAACTGCTTGTCGCGAATGATGGTGACGTTGCCATCGGCGGTGGCCAGGGTCTCGATGCTTTCAACCTGCTGCGGCTGCACGCCGAACGATGCGTCCTTGTAGTACTTCGTCAGGGCGCTGTCCTGCAGCCCCGGCGTTGCGTAGAGCAGGTTCTGGTACATGTCGTACTGGTCCTGGAAGTGGGGCGGATAGGTCTTGGTCAGGGGGGACATCGGCAGCCACGGCGCCGCCTGCACGGCGGTGGCGTTGCCGGCCGCGCCGGCCGGCAGAATGTTGA
>DASZHA010000009.1:0-74895 GCA_035938265.1 Candidatus Dormiibacterota bacterium | reverse complement strand
GGCGGAAGGGGGGAGATGCAGGACCAGCTGCTGGCCTACGGGCGCGCCGGCCAGCCGTGCGTCAACTGCGGCCGCCCCCTCGCCAGAACGGTGGTCGCCGGACGCACCACCGTCTTCTGCCGCACCTGCCAGCGCTGATGCGACCCGCCAAGTTGGGCTCAACGTGTTACATATATGAAAGAGAGAGCGCCAATTCACGTTCTAAAGGTGGATGGGTAGAAGGGATGAGAGGGAGGCGCAGGCTGCTTTGGCGCTGTTCGACTTGACTGTGCCTGCGCCCAGGCCGGTCGTGGCCTGGACGGCGTGAGCGCCACGGGCGTTCGCCGTTCGCCCGCCGTGCCGTCTGAAGTTGACCCCGTTGACCCGGTGCTGTCACGCCAGCCCACGCACGACCTCCTTCTCGACTTCGCCAGGCTGCGGCTCCGCTTCCTCGAGATTGTCGACTCAGCCCCCGCCGATGTCCTGACCCACCCGCAGCTGGTCGACGCTTTCCTCCTGGCGGGCGGCTTGCACCAGGTGATCGAGGACTACGTCCACGGAGGCGGCGACCTTGTCGGCCGCGCGGCCAAACGGCTCGGCGCCATCGGCAACCCGCTGGCGGGCATCGCCGCCGCGGCCGGGGACCAGCTCAGCGCCGCGCGTTGGAACCAGCAGAGGCGCCGCCAGACCCGCCGCCTGGGGTCGCTCCGGACCGCACTCGACGAGGCCGTCCTGCGGCTGGCCCGGGCGCTGATCGTTGCCGCTGACCGCCCCGGTAAGTCGCCTGACTCCACCTCGGTCCACCTCGAGGACATCGCCAGCCAGCTGCGCGATGCCGTTCCGACAGCCCTCGCTCGCCAGCTGGTCAAGTTGCCAACCTGCTACCGCAGCCTGGACCAGCTACCGGCGGACTGCCTGCTGATGGCCGGTGCGCTGGCCGGCGACGGGGTCCCGACGGGCACCCCCCTGCTGGTGCTGGGGCTGAGGACTTCGGGCAGTTACCTGGGCCCGCTGCTGCACGCCTCCCTGGAGCGTGCCGGCTTCGACCGGGTGGACAGCACCACGGCGCGACCCCGCCAGCCATGGTCGCCCGAACACATGGATAAGCTGGCTCGAATCGCCGAGGGCGGCGGTAAGTGCCTGGTTATCGACGATCCGCCGAAACGAGGGCGCGCCATGGTCGACGTGACCAGCCGCCTCGAAGACCTGGGGCTGGCGCCCGAGTCCATCGTCCTGATGCTGCCGGTGATCGACCCGCGCCCGCTGCAGCGGCCGGAGCTCGCGGTCTACCCGGCATACACCCTGGGAAGGCGCGACTGGACGATCCAACGCCAGTTGCAGCCCGAGCCCGTGCGCGCCGCCCTGCGACCGATGCTCGAGGGCAACCTGGTCACCCTGTTGGAGGGTGGCGCCGCCCCGCGGACGGTGGAGGTGGCTGAAGTCGACAAGGTCAAGCGCCTGCCGCTGCCGGCCTCGGTGGGGGTCGGAGAGTACGCTCGACGCCACCTGGCGGCGCTCTACCGGGTGTCCATCCGCACCGTCGACGGCGAGGCGGTAGAGCACTCCGTGTACGTCAAGGGGACCGGCATGGGCTACCTGGGGCGCCATTCGGTCGACGTCGTGACCGCCCTGGAGGGGCTGGTGCCTGATGTGTACGGCGTGAGTGGAGGCCTGATGTACCGAGCCTGGATCCCCGAGGAGTGGCGGGTGACGTCACCAACACCGGGTCTTGCGCTCTCCGTTGCCAGGTACGCGGCGGCACGCCGCGAGCGCCTTGCGGTCGACGAGGACGTAAGCCTCCGGCTGGTGGGTGGCGGGCCGGTCTGGAAGCTGGCGGCCGCGCGGTTGGAGCGGGCTTTCGGGCGGGCCGCGCCGGCGTTTCGCCGCATCAACTTCGAGGTCGCTTGCCGGCTCACCCTCGCCGATCATCCGGCTGTCTGGGACGGCAGCATGGCGCTCGCGAACTGGGCCGAGGTCAAGGGTTCGGGTGACCACCTCAAGGTCGACTTTGACGAGCGGGCTTTTGCCAACCAGGACTCGGTCGGCGACGAGATGTACTGCTACGACGTCGACGCCGACGTGGCCGCCACCGCGGCGGACGCCCTACGCTCGGCGCCTCGGGACCCCGAACGCCTGGCTTTCGCCGACAGCCTGCGCGTCGCCTACGAGGCGGAGATCGGTGCGCCGGTCGGCGAGGAGAAGTGGCTGCTGTACCAGCTGGTCTGGCTCCAGCACCAGCGGGAGTTGGTCACCGAAGGCCTCGACGACGCCGATGCCGCCGAGCTCGATGTACCGCGGCTGTGGCGTGAGCTCCTCGATCTCGAGGCCGCGATGGCGCAGGTGCACCAGCGGTACTACTCCGCCACCTTCTTCGCCGACCTTGGGCCCGTGACCATGGGGCGGCTCTGCGCCATCGACATCGACGGCGTCCTGGAAACCCTCCAGCTGTCATTCCCGGCGATCACCCCGGCAGGGGCCGATGCCCTTCGGCGGCTGCACCGCCACGGGTTCAGGACCGTGCTGGCCACGGGCCGATCTCTTTCCGACGTGGTTGCCCGCTGCAAGGCGTATGGCGCGGCCGGCGGGGTCGCCGAGTACGGTGCGTCGATCTACGACGCCGCCAGCGGCGCCACCGAGCTGCTGGTCTCCGACGCCCAGGCGGCGGAGCTGAAGGCCTTGCGCGGCGTCCTCCGGGAGCTGATCGACGTCGAGCTGGACCCGGACTACACGGGTGTGATCCGAGCCTACCGGCGCGGCCGCCACGGCAACCGCCACCGGCTCAGCGACGAGGTCGTGGACGCCGCCCTGGCGATGCTCCCGGCCGGCGAGCCGATGACCATCGTCCACGGCGGGCAGCAGACTGACTTCGTACCCGCTGGGGTCGACAAGGGCGCCGGCATCAGGGTCCTGGCGGAGCGCCTTGACGCCACTGGCGCGGAGCAGCCGCTGGCGATGGCCTGTGGAGACGCGTTCACCGACATCCCGATGATGGCGGAAGCCGGGGTCGCCTACGCCCCCGCCAATGCCGATGCCCTCCTGCGGCGGGCAGGTGGCTTCCGGCTAATGGAGCGGCCCTGCCAGGCCGGCCTGCTCGAGGCCGTCGATGACTTCCTGGGCCACACCCCCGGCCCGTGCCCCGACTGCTCCCCGCCGGAATGGACTTCGGAGACGCGCCTCCTGCTGGCGGTGTTTGCCGCCCAGGACGTCGGCGCCGCCGCCAAGGCCCGGCAGGCGATGTCCGTTGCCCGCCTACTGGGTGGGCGGCGGCTGATCTGACGGAGCTAGGCCCGCCCCTGCAGGGATGGCCTTCTCGGCGAGTCCCAGGATCCGGCGGGCCACCGCGTCCCAGGAATAGTTCGCTGCCAGCGCCACGGTGCTGGCATGTTCGGCGAGCACACCGGCGACAGCGGAGCTGAGATCGCCGGGGTCGTCGACCAGCCGCAGGCCCGGGCTGTCGCCGAAGCGCTCCTGGAGCGCGCCGAAGCGCATGCTGACCACCGGCAGGTCGCTGGCAAAGGCCTCGATCACGGATAGCGGCATGGCCACGGCATTGTCCGTCGACGTCGGCGTGAAGACGTAGCAATCGGCGATGCGGTACATCTCCTCGACGTGCGGCTGTGGCCCGGTGACGAGCCGCACCCCACCCGCGGTCAGCGAGGTCGCCAGTCGCGCCGAGTCCGGCCCGGTGACGCTGCTGGCAACCACAATCACGGTGGTCTTCGGCTCCGCCGCCAGCGGCAGTAGCGCTTCCAGGTTGCGCCCCGGCATCAGGTGGCCGAGGTGGAGCAACACCCGCTGGTCGTCATCGATGTTCCATTTCCGCCGCAACGCCTGGCGCTCCCCGTGGTCGGGCGCCCTGAAGTTGTCGAGGTCGACCCCGCCCCAGACCAGGTCGGCGCGCGCTCCCAGGGCCTCGAGCTGGTGGCGCTCCGCCTCCGTCGAGACGAGGACCAGGTCAGGCCAGAGCCTGGCCGCCATCCTCGCCCCGACGCCGGCCAGGTTGCGGGGCTGCAGGCCCACGATCACCAGCGACGCCGCCGGCGCCAGGCGGCGCAGGATACGCGCGCGTAGCAGGGCGCCCGGCGTCACCGAGCTGCGCGAGCAGTAGACGACCACGGCCGGGTCCCATTCCCGCAGCTGGCTTCGGTACTCGGACGACAGGAGGCGGCGCAGTCGCCTTTGTGCCCGTCCCGGGCCGCCCCCCGCTTGCATGTCGCCGCCGGCCAGCAGCAGGGTCCGGCGGATTCGAGCCAGGCCGCCGTACACCTCCTGGACAAATTTCACATAGGCTTCGTCGGGAAAACCAGCGGCCTCCTCGGCGACAACGACGACGGTGTCACTCACGGCGGCGTCAGTGCCCGCGGAACAAGCTCCACCACGTATACCCCCCGATCACCAGCAGTTTAATCACCGAGCCGACTGAAAAGGCGATCGCGCCACCCACCAGGCCGTAGATCGGGACCAGCAGGAAGGCCAGCACCACGGTGCAGACCATGCCCGCGCCGGTCGCGACCATGTCGATAACCGGCCGTCCCAGTCCGATCCACAGACTGGCCAGCAACGAGTACAGCCCGTACCCTGCCATCCCGATGCTGAGCACCGCCAGCGGTTCCGGGGCCTCGGCGTACTTGCCGCCGAAGAAGACCTGTATGAGGGGGCGCCCCAGCAGCGCCAGGCCCACGGCCAGGGGCACCGTGATCACGCATCCAAAGGCCAGCGCCCGGACCACGTAGCCGCGGACGTCGGCGGCGCTTACGCGAGCGATCTGGGGCAAAAGGATGGTGGCCAGGGCACCGGGCGCCAGGATCAGCGCCAGCGCCAGCGCCTTGGCGGCGGCGTAGTTACCGGTCGCCGCTGGGGAGTCGAGGCGGCCCACGACCAGCATGTCGGCGCTGTACCAGATGGCGAAGAAGATCGACTGCAGCAGGATCGGACGGATGAAGCGAGCCGTCTCCAGCATCCGCGCGCGGCTCAGAACGCTGGTGGACAGGCGCAGGTGCATCGGCGCCGCCAGTTGCACGACGACGAGCGCCACCACGCTGGACAGCCCATAGACGACCACGAACAGCGGGGCCGAGCGCCAGCCGGCCAGCCCCAGGCCGATCACCACCAGCAGCTGCAGCAGGTTGGCCAGCACGTAGAACGCGACCATGGCGCCGTAGCGGCCGAGGCCGCGCTGCACCTCGCGGTACGTCTCCAACACCGTGACCCCGAAGAGGTTGGCGACCACGCCGACGGTCAGGGCCAGGGAGATCCGCGACGCGATGCTCACCACCGGCAGCACGGCGATGCTGAGGATGAAGACCAGCCCCACCACCGCCAGCCAGTTGCTGTAGGCGGCCGACTGCTCGGCGGGATCATCGCGGTGCACCGACAGGAACCGCGACAGCCCCACGGGGGCGCTGGTCATCAGAACCGACGTGACCACCACGATCGCCAGCGCGTACGTCATCTGGCCGAACTCCGCGGGGGCGAGAAGGCGAGCGGTAGCCACCGAGAAGAGGAAGCCAAGCAGGCGGGCGGCGGCACCGCCGACAAACACAATGCTCGCCGACCGGGCGATGCCGCCGCGGCCGATCGCCCGCTGCAGCCAAGGCTGCCGAGCGGTCTCGGTCTCAAGCATGGCTTTCCGCCTGCTGGCGTTCGGCGATGCTGCATCCGAGGTGTGTGGGCTCCGGCGTCAGGACCGCTGGGGACGTCGGCACCAAACGCACCGTTGCCACTCCGCGCGGCGCCACCTCCACGGCGATGGTGTCTCCATCCGCTTCAGGTGCGCCCTCTGCCCGCAGGCGCATGCCCTGCGGCAAGAACGGGCGATTGACCCGGACGTGGCGGGGTTCGTCGCCAGGGTTGTGGAGGCAGACCTCGTTGGCCGTCATCAGCACCATCCAGTCACCGGTCTCGGGGTCTCGCCGCTGCAGGTAGGCGTGACGGGCCACGTCCTCCAGGCCCACCCAGAAGACCTGTCGGGTTGCCGCCCGGTTGACCTTGTCGGCGCGATGAGCCAGCAGGTCGAGGGACCCGCGGGTTGCCTGGAGGTGAGTGAAGGTGATGGCGGGCCGGCCCGTGAACAGGTCGAGAACGTAGCCGTCGTCGTCAGGCCGCCGCCGCCAGAGCAGGGGGAAGCCCTCCCAGGCCAGGTCGGCCGGCCGCGCACCGAGCTGCGGGTCGTCATCCGGTGCCCCGCCGAGGGGCTCGCGATCGAGCCAGTTGCAGCTGGCCAGGAAGCCGGAGGCGCCGAGCTGGGGCAGCAGCCAGCTGGGACCGACCCCATGCGGAAACACCATCACCCGGTCGAGTGCGTGGTCCCAGTGAGCGGCGAAGCGCCGGCCTCGCGCCACCGCCTCGGCCAGGGCCCGCTCCTGGGCGGCGCGTGAGCGAGGACGGAAGCGGCCCCGGCCGGGGCCGCTGTAGAACTCATAGCCGTCGTGGTCGTTGCCGTGATAGCAAGCCGTCAGCAGCGTGGGGTGGCGCGCCAGCAGGCGGACGACGTCGCGGTCGGCGTGCTGCAGGTCGCGTGGCACCGTGGCAACGGTGAGGTGGAAATTGGCGGCGGATGCCATCTCGACGACGTCGGCGTAGGGCATCCCCAGCGGGTTGTTGCGCAGGAGGGGGTCGTCGATCGTGATGTTGGCGATGGGCGCCGGGGGGTGGTAGGCGCTGTCGCCGTAGAGGCGCCGCATCAGCATCATCGAAGGCAGCGTTCCCAGCAGCTGGTCGGGCGCCAACGCCGCCGCCATGCCGGCGGCTGCGGGGCCGTCCCAGGCGGTGATCCAGAGCCGGCCCTTGCCGATGCGGGCCTCGGTGACCAGCGGTTGATCGTGGCCGTCGACGCGGACCGCGGCAATCGGCTCGGCGCCGGCTGTGTGGTCGAGGAAGGCGCTGCTCTGGGCTTCGAGGACGGTGCCGGCGAGCTCGCCGGCGACGTCGACCCGGGACGCGGCAACGCGGGCGCGGCTGGTCGGGCTGGAGATGCCGTGCACCCTGGGCAGGGTCGTGCCGAGGGCCGCCTCGATCTCCCGACGGTCCTCGGGCCGGCTCGCGGACAGCCCATGGAGCAGGATCGTGCCGCCTCGGGAGATGTACTTGCGCGCCGAGGCCCAGCCGGCGGCGTGGGCCTGCCGGTCGCGGGCGTCGGCGATCACCAACGGCCAGGCCTCGGCGGTGGCGCGCGCCCATGTAGCGGCGGCCTCCACCCCGCTGGCGCCTTCGAGGGTGAGCCCATAGAACTGGGCGACCAGGTTCGAGCTCGTCGCCTGACCGGGGGTTGCCTGGCCTATGAGGCCGACCCTGCCGGTGGTGGGACTCAGCCGGGCGCCGGGGCGGGGCTGGTCGCGCTGCTGCAGCTGTTCAATGAGGGTGATCGGGGGCTTGCGGTCGGCGAAGCCGCGATCCCGCCAGACCCTGCCGCGCAGGGACTCCTCATAGCGCCAGAGCCGGCGCCATGCCAGTGGTTCGAGGATCGCACGCATTGACGGCAGCAGTCGCCTCCTGGGCGCCAGTGGTCGGTCGACAGGGCCCTCTCCAGCCGCGCCCCCGACGCGAGTGACCCGGTTCATCCCGCTTGTTGCCCTTTGTATTCTCAACGCCAGGCGCAATGTATGTTTGCGCGCTTCCTGGCCACTTCTACGATCGGCCAACGACCTCATCCAACGATGACGAACGCGATCTTAGGTCACCCGCCCGCAGGGCGCACCGCCGCCCGCTTCTGGCGCTGCCAGGGATGACTGCGCGCGTCTCGCCGGCCGATGCCGCCGGCCGCCGGATCCGGCTGGCGGCCGGCGGATGGGCCCTGCTGATGGCGGTCTTCGTCATCGCGCTGAGCGCTGCGGTGGCCGGCCGGGGCCTCGGCTTCCAGGACCAGCTCCTGCTGGACGTGGCCCAACTGCCGGCCAGCGGGGCGATGGACGTGGCAATGAGCGCCATAACCGCCCTCGGCACGCTCGAGGTCACCCTGCTGCTGATGATCATCCTGGCGGTCACCGCGGGGCGGCGGTCAGCGCTGCCTATGTGGCAGCGCCTCACACCGCTGGGCGTGTTCCTGGCGCTCAGCGCCGTGGAGTTCATGGCCAAGGGGCTGGTGCCCCAGCAGAGTCCGCCATTGGCGCTGCATCGGGGCCTCGAGCTCAGCCTCACGGGGGCGGTGCACACGGTCTTCTCCTATCCCAGCGGGCACGTCCTGCGTGCCGCCATGGTCTTCGGCATCATCGGTCTGCGCCTGTACCGGCGCACTGGCCTGGTCGCCTGGGTGCTGGTCTTCGGCGTCCTGGTCTGGCTGATCGCGTTCAGCCGCGTCTACCTCGCCACCCACTGGGCTACTGACGTGGCCGGGGGCCTGCTGCTGGGCGGCCTGGGCCTCGGGCTCTGCCTGGCCTACGCGCCTGGCGGCACCCTTGGAGTGCAACATGGAAGCGATGCCTGACCACGCCGCCCTGGTCCTGACCACGGTGGGCAGCGCCGAGGACGCCGCCCGCATCGGGCGGCTGCTGGTTGACGAACGGCTGGCGGCGTGCGTGACCACGGTCGCGGCGGCTCGGTCGACCTACCGCTGGGAGGGCAAGGTGGTGGAAGAGGAGGAGCAGCTGCTGCTGATCAAGACGGCACCTGCCGCCGTGGACCGCCTCCGGGAGCGCCTGCTGGTCGAGCACCCGTACGACGTGCCGGAGGTGCTGGTGCTGGATGCGGGCGGCGTCCCCGAGCCCTATGCCCGCTGGCTAGAGGACTCCGTCGGCTAGAGCGCCTTCATCGGGCCCGCCATCAGCCCGTTGATGAACTGCTGGGTGAAGGCGTCCGGCGACTGCTCGATCGCGGTCTTGGTGCCGTGGGCGATGACCTCGCCCTGCCGCATCAGCACCACGTAGTCGGCGATGCGAAAGACGGCGGCGATGTCGTGGGTCAGCACCAGCGTGGTGCAGCCGAGCTTCTGGTTGGCCTCCGCCATTAGCTGGAAGAGCAGCGCCAGGCGGACGCTGTCCATGCCCAGGTCGGGGGAGTCGAAGACCAGCATCTTGGGCTGCAACACGGTGGCGCGGGCGTAGCTGGCCCTGACCCGCATGCCGACCGAGAGCTGCTCCGGCATCTTCCGGGCATCGTTCGCCAGCCCCACCTCTTCCAGGTGGGCGTTGGCCACCCGGGCGACCTCGGCCTCGGGCAACCTGCCGATCTGCCTGAGGGGAAAGGCGACGTTGTCGAACACGGTCATCGAGCTGAAGAGCGCCCCAGCGCCCTCCACCAGGACCCCGACCTCGCTGCGCATGGCGTTGAGCGCGTCCATCGACATCCGCGTGATATCGCGACCGTCGACCTCGATCCCCCCGGAGTCTGGCTGGGTGATCCCGAGCATTAGACGCATCATCGTCGTCTTGCCCGTGCCCGACGGCCCGATCAGGGCCGTGACCTGGCCCGGCGGCACGATGAAGGAGACATCGCGGATCACCGGGCGGCCGCCCAGCGCCTTGGACACCTTGTCGACCTTCACGCCGAAGCGCCCCGAACCCAAGCCCATCACTACCTTTATAGCTAAGCTGGCGATGCCTGGTCGGCGGCGACGCTCTGCACAGCGGTCCGGCTGCCCAGGTTTCGCGTCAGGGGGGCCACCGCGCTCAGCAGGGCGACCAGGACCAGGGGCAGGAGCTGCACCGTGAGGCGGTCGGCCGAGGTGTTGAGCCAGTAGTCGATGTCGCCTGGCGCCAGGAGGTAGACCGCCAGGTAGGCTGCCGCCTGGAGCACCACCAGCACGATCAACGCCCGGGCCAGGATGTTGCGGCTGACGAGGGCCAGCTCCAGGGTCACGAGGCCGGCCAGCACCACCCAGCCGTAGTCGACCCTGATGACGTCGAGCAGGTGCAGGGCGAAATCGGCGATGTGCACCGCCCGCGAGGCCAGCAGCCCAGGCTCCAGGTTGGCCAGCGACACCCCCTGCAGCTGCTGGTCCCCATAACCTTGGAGCAGCACTGTCGCACGCCAGCCCACCAGGAACGCCCCCGGTATGGCCACCGGCATCACGGCGAGGAGCCGGGTCCCCGGGAGTCGCCGCCGGAAGAAGACGACGACGGCGGCCAGCGCAAGCAGAAATGGCAACCCCTCGTTTTTCGTCAGTGCCGCCACGATCGCCGCCGTCACCGCCAGCGCCAGGTCGATGGACTCCCCAGCCCGGAGCCAGGTGTAGAGCGCCAGCGCCGACAGGGCCATCCAGCACCCCGCCGCGAAGTCGGCGTAACCCAGGTAGTAGCCGGAGTACAGCCAGGGGTCGAACGACGGCAACGCCACGAAGGCCAGGACCCCGATCCCGGCCAGCAGGGGCCCACCGACTGGCCGGAACGCGCGGTAGATCGCCCACGCCACAGCGAGCAGGAGTACCCCGTTTGTGGCCTTGGCCAGCTGTTGCGAGATTCCTCCCGTGACCACCCACGTTGAGTTGGTCATCAGGCTGAACAACGGCGGGTAGTCCGGGTGGCGCGAGGGCGCGGTGAGCCCGCGGAGGTCGACCCGCCCGAGGTCCTGGAAGACGCGCGCCCGCATCAGCCAGATGGCGATGGCGTCGTTGCCCACCACTGGTCGGAGTACGACCGCCGACAGCTCGGGAAGCACGAGCAGCGCGGCCAGGCCAAGAGGCAGCCAGGCCCAGTTCGGACGTGGCGCGGCGCGCAGCCACGCCGGGGCGCGGGACAGCATACGGACCAGCCGCGGCATGAAGAGCAGTCCAACGATCACCCACGGCCCCAGCAGCGTCAGCGCGTTCCAGGGGATCCCTACCAAGCCGAAAGCCCAGAGCTGGAGGCCGAGGCCGGCAGCGCCGAACGCGGGCGCCACCGCGGGCGCCAGCCGCGAGCCGTCCCAGCCCGCCAGGCGCAGCAACAACAGGCCAACGCCGGTAGCGACCAGGAAGTAGACGGCTGCTGCTGCCAGGAGGAGGGGCGCGGTCATGGTCCAGCAACCCGCACGAAGGCGGCCAGCCAGCCGGGATCCTGTCGCACCGCGACGACCTCCTGGTAGCCCGCCGGCGTCGCTGGCCGCTCGGGGGCGTTGACGATCACCAACCCGGGGGTATCGAGGGTCGGCGTCTCCGTAATGCGCACGCGTCGGGGAAACAGGAAGTAGGTTGCCCAGTACTCGGCGGTCGGCTGGTCGGCGGTAGGCGCGGCGACGTTGACGGTGGCGCCGGGCGGGAGCCTGTCGGCCAGCGATGTCAGCGCACCCTGGAGCGGGTCCACCTGTGTCGCCTGGGCAGCGCTGGACCACGGGGCGGGCGGAGCCCCTGCGCCGTAGATCGCCAGCCCCTCGACGACCACGCTCCGCGTGGCCCAGGCCAGCAGCACCGCGATGGCGGCGACGCCGACCGGGCCGCCGAGCCGCCGGGCAGGCTTGCCGTCGTCGTTCACGGGTACAAAGGATGGGGCATCAATTGCCCTGATCGAGTTCTCACCGATGCCCTAGGCTTCTTTCAAACCATGTCTGACTTCCGTCTCGAAGCCCCCTACCAGCCCTCGGGTGACCAGCCGCGCGCCATCGCCGGCCTGGTCGAGGGCGTGCTCGGCGGTGAGCGCGAGCAGACCCTCATGGGGGTCACCGGCAGTGGCAAGACCTTCACCGTGGCCAACGTCATCCAGGAGACGAAGCGGCCAACGCTGGTCATGTCGCCGAACAAGACGCTGGCGGCGCAGCTGTGCTCGGAGTTCCGCGAGTTCTTCCCCCACAACGCCGTGGAGTACTTCGTCAGCTTCTACGACTACTACCAGCCGGAGGCCTACATCCCCCGCACCGACACCTATATCGAGAAGGACTCAACGCGCAACGACGAGATCGACCGTCTCCGCACCAGCGCCATGCGGGCGCTCCTGACACGGCGTGACGTGATCGTGGTGGCGAGCGTCTCCTGCATCTACGGCATCGGCGCTCCCGAGGACTGGCTGGGCGAGTCGATGGAGCTGAGCAAGGGTGAGTCGATGCGCCGCGACATCCTCCAGCGCCACCTGGTGCAGCTGCAGTACGAGCGCCACGACACCGATTTCGGCCGCTCCCGCTTCCGCGTCCGTGGGGACACCGTTGACATCCAGCCGGCGTACGAGGAGATCGCCACCCGGCTCCAGTTCTTCGGCGACGAGGTCGAGCGCATCCTCGAGTTCGACCCTCTCACTGGCGAGATCCTGGGCGAGAAGGACCAACTGCGGCTCTTCCCGGCGGGGCAGTACATCACCAGCCAGGCCAAGATGCGAATCGCCCTTGGGGAGATCGAGGCCGAGCTCGAGGAGCGCTGCGCTTTCTTCGACCAGCAGGGCAGGCTGCTGGAGTCGCAGCGCCTTCGCCAGCGCACCATGTTCGACCTCGAGATGATGCGGGAGACGGGGACGTGCGCCGGGATCGAGAACTACTCCCGCCACCTGTCGGGCCGGCTGCCCGGCCAGGCGCCTTACACGCTGATGGACTACCTGCCGCCCGATGCGCTGATCGTGGTAGACGAGAGCCACGTCGCGATCCCCCAGATTGGCGGCATGTACGGCGGCGACCGCAGTCGCAAGGTCCCGCTGGTGGAGTACGGCTTCCGGCTGCCGTCCGCGCTCGACAACCGACCGCTGGACTTCAACGAGTGGAACGAGCGGGTGACGCAGCTGATCTACACCAGCGCCACCCCGGGAGAGTACGAGGAGAGGCGATCGGGGAACCGGGTGGAGCAGATCGTCCGGCCCACGGGCCTGATCGACCCCGCCGTGGAGGTGCGCGGCACCGAGGGCCAGATCGACGACCTGGTAGCCGAGCTGCGCAAGGAGATTGCGGCCGGCAACCGCACCCTGATCACGACCCTGACCAAGCGGATGGCCGAGGACCTCACCGAGTACCTCAAGGAGATGGACTTCCGGGTCAACTACCTCCACTCCGACATCGACACCCTGGAGCGCGTCGACATCCTCCGCGACCTGCGGCTGGGCAACTTCGACGTCCTCGTCGGCATCAACCTGCTGCGAGAGGGTCTGGACCTGCCCGAGGTCGCCTTCATCGCCATCCTCGACGCCGACAAGGAGGGCTACCTGCGCGGCTACCGGTCGCTGATCCAGACCATCGGGCGGGCGGCCCGCCACCTCGAGGGCCGCGTCATCATGTATGCCGACACGCGCTCCGAGGCGATGGAGAAGGCCATCTACGAGACCGACCGCCGGCGGGCGGCGCAGGTGGCGTACAACCAGGAGCACGGCATCACCGCGGCCTCGATCAAGAAGGCGATCTACAACATCGAGACCCACAAGCAGCAGGTGGCCGAAGAGGTCGCCCAGTACGAGGCAGTGGCGGGGATGCCGCCCGACGAAGTCATCCGGCTCGCCCGCCGGTTGGAGCGCGACATGGGCCGGGCCGCCCGGGAGCTGCAGTTCGAGAAGGCGGCCATGCTCCGTGACCAGCTGATCGACCTGCGCAAGGCGCTCAACGAGGACAGCGAGCCGAAGCCAGCAGGAGAGCCGGCCGCCGCGGGTGCCCGCTCGGAGTCACCGCGAAGCACCGGCCGGAGCTTCGGCTACCGGCGAGGCGGCCCCCGCAGGCGCTGACGGTTCACCGCTTGGGGGTCCTTCGAGGCCGCGCCTTCCTGCTGCCGCTTGCCATTGGCGCCGTGGCGGTGGTGCTGGTGGTGTACTTCGACCTCGCCACCGGCGTGGCCCTCAGCGACGAGTGGGAGTTCCGCTTCCCCCTCATGGAGCTGCGCGCCGGCGCCGGCCTCAAACTCTGGCCGGGAGTGCTGCCGGTGTCCCTCGACCAGCTCCTGGCGGCGGCGCCGCTGGCACTGGCCGGGGTCGATCCCCGCTTCTACCGGCTGACGGTCATCCCGTTTGCCATCCTTGCCGGCGCGTCGTCCCACGTGCTGGCCGCCCGCCGGGGCGCCGATCGCTTTTGGAGCGCGGTCTCGGGCACCCTGCTGATGACGAGCCCAGTGGCGCTGTCGGTGGCCGCCGGCTTCACCAGCGACATCGGCTACATCGGCCTGATGTTGGCCGCCCTGGTGGCAGGCCAGCGATGGGTCAAGGAGGGGAGGGGGGCACCGGTGTTCCTGGTGTTGGTGGTGATGGCGACGCTGCAGCGGCAGCACGGGGTCGTCCTGCCGCTCGGCCTCGGCGCCGGCCTGTTGGTCGCCCGGCGACACCGGACGGTGAGCGGGCGGGAGTGGGCCTGGCTGGCGGCGACCACGGTGGCAGCCGCCGCTGCCATCGCCTTCCCCTTCGTGATCGGCTTGGCCAGCCCGGTGGCGGGCCAGGTGCGGACCGGGACCCGGAGCACCACCCCCGCCATCGTGGTGGGCGCGGTGACGCTGTTCGGGCCCTTCCTCAGCCTCCTGCTGGTGCCCCTGCTGGTGGCGCTGCTGCGAGGTCACATAGAGTCGGATCGCCGATTCGACCCGTTCACGGTGGGCGCCGCAATTCTTGGCGCGGCGGGCCTCGCCAGCGTGTTGGTCTGGACCTTCTACTTCCGTGCCGTGATCTGGCCCGGCAATGTCTTCGGCGTCTGGGGCTTGGGGCCCATTCACCTGCCCGGGAACAAACCCACGCTGGTTCCAATTGCCGCGATGCTGGCCCTCCAGGTGGTCTGCACGGTCTGCCTGGCCATGGTCCTGATTTGGCGACGCGACATCTGGAACACCCGGGCCCTGGGGCCGGACGGCGCGCTGCTGACCGTTGTCGCCGTGGCCCACATCCCGCCGATCTGGTTCACGACGCCGTTGGACCGCTACTACCTGGCGGTGGTGGCGCCGCTGGTGCCGTTGCTCTGCGCCTTCGCAGCGACCCGGCCGCGGCCGTCCCGCCGCCTGGCGCTGGCGAGGAAAGCCTGGGCTCTGGCGCTGATGGCCATCGGGGTCGCCTACTTCATTCCTGCCCAGGCGGACTACATCGCGTGGCAGAACGCGGTCGACCGCGCAGCTCGCGTGGCGTACACGCTGGTCGCCCCTGAGCGTGTGCAGGCCGGGTACGAGGCCACCGGCACCTACGTTGCCACGACCTCGCAGATGGCCACCGGCCACTCCGCCGCCGAGATCGTCAACGCCACCGTGCCCGACCCCGCCCTAGGCCTCGAGCTGGCGGGCCCCGGCGACCCTCGACCAGGCGCGGCCTGGCAGTCGACGGCGCCGGGCAAGGTTGTGATCGTCTGCCTGGGCGCGCCGTCCGATTGTCCGAGTGCGGCTGCCATGGAGGACGCCTTCCGCCGCCTGCCATAGTTCCATTCCTGCGACAGGCGCGTGTAAACCCCTTTCCAGCCGCCACCTCGCAGGTTATGGTGCGGTCGATGACCCCGTACACGCTCCAGAGCAGGACGGCAGGCTGGTGACGGCTCTGCGGGTGCCGGAAGTCGAGGTGGTGCTACACCTTGACCGCCAGCCGGATCCCGACCGTTCTCCCGGTCCTGCGATCGTCGTGATGCCGGCGTACAACGCCGCGTTGACGCTCGCCTCCACCTTTGTCGACATCCCTGACGGGGTCGCGGACCACGTGATCCTGGTTGATGACGCCAGTGGCGACGAGACGGTGGCGGTCGCGCGCTCGCTGCCCATCGTGGTCGTCGAGCACCCGCACAACGTCGGCTATGGAGGCAACCAGAAGACCTGCTACATGGAGGCCCTCCGCCTTGGCGCAGGCGTGGTGGTCATGCTCCACCCCGACGGTCAGTACGATCCCAAGATCCTGGGCCAGATGATCGATGTCATCCGGCGCGGTGAGGCCGACCTGGTCCTGGGCTCCCGGTTTGCCCGACCCGGCCAGGCCCGGCTCGGTGGCATGCCCTGGTGGAAGCGAATCGCGAACCGGTTCCTCACGGCCTGTGAGAACGCCGTCCTCGGCCTCCGCCTCACCGAGTACCACTCTGGGTACCGCGCCTACAGCCGGCAGTTCCTGGAGACTGTCCCCTTCCTCCGGAACTCCAACGACTTCGTCTTCGACACCCAGGTCCTTATCCAGGCTGCCGCCTTCGGCTTCAAGGCCGTCGACGTGCCGGTGGAGACCCGCTACTTCGCCGAGGCCTCCTCGGTCAACTTCCGGGTCAGCCTGGTCTACGGCCTCAAGACGATGGCCTCATTGGTGCGATACATCACCCACCGCCTCGGCTGGCGCTGGCGTTTGCTGGTCCACTGACCCCGGCGGCGCAGGCCGCCCTGTGCCGCTGCCCCTCATAAACTTGGAAGGTGCCGCGTCGCCTCCAGGTTAACGTTTCCTAGTGCCCTCAGATCGCCTCGTAGTTCGTGGCGCCCGCGAACACAACCTCAAAGACGTCCACCTCGACATCCCCAGGGACAAGCTCGTCGTTTTCACCGGCCTGAGCGGGTCGGGGAAGTCTTCGCTGGCCTTCGACACCATCTATGCCGAGGGGCAGCGCCGCTATGTCGAGTCCCTGTCCGCCTACGCCCGCCAGTTCCTCGGCCAGATGGAGAAGCCCGACGTCGACCAGATCGAGGGTCTCTCGCCCGCGATCTCCATCGACCAGAAGGGCACCAGCAAGAACCCGCGGTCGACCGTGGCCACTGTCACCGAGATCTACGACTACCTCCGCCTGCTCTATGCCCGGGTGGGCCACCCGCATTGCCCCATCTGCGGCCGGCCGATCGCCCGGCAGACGGTGGACCAGGTCACCGACCAGGTCCTGGAGATGCCCGAGGGCCAGCGCATCATGATCCTGGCGCCGGTGGTGGTGGGGCGGAAGGGTGAGCACGCCGACGTCCTTGATGGCGCCCGCAAGGCCGGCTTCGTCCGCGCCCGGGTGGACGGCAACATCTTCGAGCTGGAGGAGGAGATCAAGCTCGAGAAGAACTACAAGCACGACATCGAGATAGTCATCGACCGGCTGGTCGTCGACCCCGCCTCGCGCTCGCGGCTGACCGAGTCGGTGGAGACGGCGACGCGGATGTCGCAGGGCTCGGTGCTGGTGGCGCCGATCCCCGACGTCGGGGTGGCCACCGACGCCCCCAAGAAGAAGCTGAAGGGTGCCCGCGACCTGGCCGAGGCGGTGTTCTCGCTGTCATACGCATGCCCGGTCCATGGCAGCACCGGCCTGGAGGAGCCCCAGCCGCGCAACTTCTCGTACAACAGCCCCCACGGGGCATGCCCCGAGTGCACCGGCCTGGGGACCAAGCTGGAGGTCGATCCCGACCTGGTCCTCCCCGACCGCACGTTGTCGATCGATGATGGCGCCTTCGAGGCCACCGGCGGCAAGGGCCACTGGTACAGCGAGCAGGCGCGCTGGCTGGCGCGCCGCTACAACATCAGCACCACAACCCCGGTGGGCGACCTCTCCGAGGAGGACCTCGACTTCCTCCTCTACGGCACCGACGACTTCGATGGCAAGCGGAGCTACCGCAACCGCTTCGGCCGCAGGCGTTTCAAGCGCGCCACCGTCGAGGGCGTCATCACCAGCCTCGAGCGGCGCTATCGCGAGACCGAGTCGGACTACACCAAGGCCGAGATCGAGCGGATGATGGTGTCCCGACCCTGCCCCGTGTGCAACGGCCGCCGCCTCAAGCCGGAGTCGCTGGCGGTGACCGTCGGCGGGCTCAACATCAGCGAGCTGTGCGACCTCTCGGTCACCGCCGCGGCGCGCTTCTTCGACGAGCTCAAGCTGACCGAGCGCGAGGAGACGATCGCCTACCAGATCCGCAAGGAGATCAAGGAGCGGCTGCAGTTCATGGTCGACGTGGGGCTGGAGTACCTGACCCTGAACCGCACGACGCCCTCCCTGTCAGGCGGCGAGGCGCAGCGGATCAGGCTGGCGACACAGATCGGCTCGCGGCTGATGGGTGTGCTCTATGTCCTCGACGAGCCTTCGATCGGGCTGCACCAGCGCGACAACCGCAAGCTGATCAACACCCTGGAGCGGCTGCGGGAGCTGGGCAACACGCTGATCGTGGTGGAGCACGACGAGGAGACCATGCGTCACGCCGACTGGCTCGTCGACATTGGGCCGGGCGCGGGCGAGCACGGTGGCGAGATCGTCTTCAGCGGGCCATTCGACAAGCTGATGCGCAGCCGCGAGTCGCTGACGGCGCAGTTCCTCCGTGGCGAGCGCGTAATCCCGCTGCCGCCTCGCCGGCGCAAGGGCTCGGGCAAGAAGCTGACGCTCAAGGGCGCGACCGAGAACAACCTCAAGGACGTCACCGTGGCCTTCCCGCTGGGGGCGTTGATCTGCGTCTCCGGCGTCAGCGGGTCGGGCAAGTCCACCCTGGTCAACGACATCCTGTACCGGCGCCTGGCGCAGCATTTCTACCGGGCCCGGACGCGGGCGGGCAGCCACCGCGGCGTCACCGGGCTCGAGCACCTGGACAAGGTCATCGACGTCGACCAGAGCCCGATCGGCCGCACCCCCCGATCCAACCCGGCGACCTACACCGGCGTCTTCACGTACATCCGTGAGCTCTTCGCCAGCCTGCCCGAGGCTCGACAGCGTGGCTACACGCCAGGGCGGTTCAGCTTCAACGTCAAGGGGGGACGGTGCGAGGCCTGCCAGGGCGACGGCATGATCAAGATCGAGATGCACTTCCTGCCGGATGTGTACGTGCCCTGCGAGGTTTGCAAGGGCCGGCGTTACAACCGGGAAGCGCTGGAGGTGCGCTTCAAGGGCCACAGCATCGCCGACGTCCTCGACATGTCCGTGGACGAGGGTTTGGAGCTGTTCCAGAACCAGCCCAGGATCGCGCGCAAGCTGCAGACCCTGGCCGATGTGGGCCTCGGCTATATCAGGCTCGGGCAGCCAGCGACGACGCTGTCGGGCGGGGAGGCGCAGCGCGTGAAGTTGTCGACCGAGCTGTCGCGGCGCGACACGGGCCAGACCTTCTACATCCTCGACGAGCCGACCACGGGCCTGCACTTCGCCGACATCGAGCGCCTGCTGCGGGTGCTGCAGACCCTGGTCGACAAGGGCAACACCGTGGTCGTGATCGAGCACAACCTCGACGTGCTCAAGACGGCAGACCACATCATCGACCTGGGCCCGGAGGGTGGTGACGCGGGGGGCGAGGTGGTCGCGGCGGGCACGCCTGAGGCCGTGGCCGAGAACCCCCGCTCGTACACCGGCAACTACCTGCAGCCGTTCCTGCGCCGCGAGGAGCGACAGCCCGCCTGACCCGCCTAGCGCCCCCCTCCAGCGATGAGACTTATCGAAATTACGATCACCGTCGCGGTCAGCAGTACCCCCAAAGCGGCAAGCACCCTCAAGGGCGGCGCCAGCCCGCTGCGCATCACCAACAAGTTGAGGTACGCGCCCAAAGCTCCAACGATTCCGCCGACGATTCCGCTCGCCGGCGCCAGCAGCAACGGCAGGCCACAGAGCAGGTACTCCCACCAGGCCAGGGCTCGCGCCAGGCTGACGGCGACCGATTTGGGCGGGTCGCCGAAGACCAGGGTGCCCCGCGGGAGGACGTCGATGCCGGTGTTCTTCAGCTGCAGCTCGGCGGCGGCGCCATCGGGCAGCCTGAGCCGGAAGTAGCGCACCCGGCCCCTCCGCTCGCCCCGCACCTCGGCGCCATCGACGAAAACCTGGCTCCTGCTGGTCCAGGGCGAGTGCACCAGCAGGATGTCAGGGCTGTCGTCGACCGGCAGCCGGAACTTGATCTGCACACGCCTAGTATCGAGTGGTGAGCGCCGACCTCCTCATTGACCGCCCCGAGCTCCTCAAGGAGCGCCTCCGGCAGGCCCCTGACAGCCCCGGCGTCTACGTCATGCGTGACCTCAAGACCAGGGTGATCTACGTCGGCAAGGCCCATAGCCTGCGCAGCCGGCTGCGGTCCTATTTCCAGGCCGGTGGTCCCACCGACCCGCGGATGACGGGGATGGTGAACCGGGTCTTCGACTTCGACGTCCTCACCTGCAGCACCGACCAGGAGGCGTTGCTGTTGGAGTGCACCCTGATCAAGCGCTATCGGCCGAAGTACAACATCCGGCTGCGTGACGACAAGAACTACCTCTACATGAAGCTGCCGCGCAAGGGCGACTTCCCCCGCGTCTACACCGTGCGCAAGGTGACCGACGACGGCGCCCGATATTTCGGGCCCTTCACCAACGCCGGGGCGCTGCGGACAACGATGAAGACGCTGCGCCGGATCTTCCCCTACCGCACGTGCTCCGACGACATCTTCAAGCGCGGCCGCGTCTGCCTCGACTACCACATCAAGCGCTGCTCGGGGCCGTGCGAGGGGCTGATCGGCTCCGAGGAATACCACGGCAACCTGGAGCAGATCGGCGTCTTCATGGAGGGACGCTCAGAAGAGCTTGCGCGGGCCATCCGCCGCGACATGCAGGAGGCCTCCGACAAGCTCGAGTTCGAGCGGGCGGCGCGGCTTCGGGACCGCGGCATCGCCCTGGACCAGGTGGCCCAGCGGCAGCGGGTCCTGTCGCAGGCGGCGCGTGACCAGGACGTCGTCGCCCTGGCGCGCGACGGCGGAGGCGCGGTGGTGGTGGTGCTCACGGTGCGCCGCGGGCAGGTTGTCGGATCGGAGTCCTTCGAGCTCGAGGGCGCCGGTGAGATGGAGGAGGCCGAGGTCATCAACGGCTTCGTGGGGCAGTTCTACGGCGACGCCACCACCTACCCCAAGGAGATCCTGGTGCCGGCGGACATCGCCGATGCCGGGACCCTCGGCGACTGGCTGAGCCAGCGGCGCGGGTCACGCGTGCGGGTGATGGTGCCGCAGCGGGGGAGGGGGCGGCAACTGCTGGAGATGGCGCGACGCAATGGCGAGGAGGCCCTGCGCCAGGCGACGATTAAGAAGGACTACGACAGCGAGCGCACCGAGAAGATCCTGGCCGACCTCCAGGACGCCCTGGGGATGGACCGCCTGCCGCGCCGGATCGAGTGCTACGACATCTCCAACCTGATGGGCACCGACCCCGTCGGTTCGATGGTGGTCTTCGAGGACGGGCGTCCCAAGAACGCCCACTACCGGCGCTTCCACATCAAAGGCGTCGCCGGCGCCAACGACTTCGCCATGCTCCAGGAGATGCTGCGGCGGCGGTTCCGGCGACTCGGCGGCCGGCCCGACGGCGCCGGCGGCAAGGACTCCGACGCCAGCTTCGAGAGCCTGCCCGACCTGGTCATAATCGACGGCGGCAGGGGGCAGCTCAACGCCGCGCGCGAGGTGATGGAGGAGCTGGGCGTTCACCAGATCGCCACCTTCGGCCTGGCCAAGCGCAAGGAGGAGCTGATCCCCACCGGCTCCTCGCATTCGCTGCTGCTGCCGCTTGACTCCACCGCGCTCTTCTTGCTCCAGCGAGTCCGCGACGAGGCTCACCGATTCGCCATCAGCTTCCACCGCAGGACCCGGGCGCGGCAGCGGCTGGCGTCGCCCCTGGACGCCGTCCCGGGGCTGGGGCCCAAGCGGAAGCGGGCCCTGATCAAGCGATTCCGCTCGCTGGCCGGGATCCGCGACGCGACCCTGGCCGAGCTCTCGGAGACCGTCCCCGCCACCGTCGCGGAGGCGATCAAGGAGCAGGTCTAGCCGCCCTTGGCCTGCGGCCTGCGGGTGCTCTTCTTGGCCGGGGCCGCCGCCGCCCTGCGGGCTCGTGGCGCCGCCACCTTGGCCGCGCCCGTGGCGCCGGCTGTCCGCCGGACCGCCGTTCCCGCCGGCCGGCGTGGCCTCGGCTTTCTCACCGCCACCGGCTCGATGGGCGCCTCGCTGTAGGTCGCCCCGCCCCGGGTGGAGCGGAGAAAGAGCCACAGCCCGGCCGCCAGGATCGGCAGTGCCGTGAGCTGGTTCGCCTTGAGCCCGAACTGGCCCACGGGCGCGGCGCGAAAGCCGCCGATGAGCAGCTGGCCGGCGGAGAAGCCGAAGAGGTAGACGCCGGCAGCCTGTCCCGGCCGGAGGATACGACGGCGCCAGAGGTAGAAGAGAGCCGCAAACAGTGCCGCCTCCCAGAACATGTCGTAGACCGCCACGGGGTGCTGCGCCTTGCCCACCTGGTCGGTGGGGAGCAGGAGGTTGTTGCCGCTGGTGTATTCGATGCCGAAGTTGTGCGTGTTGATGCCGATGATGTCGCCGTTGATGACGTTGCCCACCCGCCCGATGGCCTGGCCCAGCGGCGCGACCAGGGCGCCGATGTCGAGGAAGCGCAGCAGGGGCAGGTTGTAGCGGCCGGTGTAGAGCCAGACCCCCAGGATCGCGCCGAAGATGCCGCCATAGAAGGTCAGCCCGCCCTGCCACAGCGAGAGCGCCTCACCCAGATGCTTGCCGTCGACGTAGTACTGCGGCTGGTTCTGCAGCACGTAGAAGACGCGAGCTGTCAGCAGACCGAAGAGCGCCCCCACAAGCGTCGCCGACAGCAGCTGGTCGGCGTTGAGGCCGACCTTTTCCGCCTCGCGGCTGCCGACCCGGATGGCGATGATGAAGCCCAGGGCCACCAGCAGCCCGTACCAGTAGAGAGCGAAGCTGCCCAGGTGGAGAGCGATGGGATCGACCCCGATCTTCAGGCAGGTCGGCAGGCTGCACGGGTCCACGGCGGGGAGTATATGGGCTGCGGGAGGGGCCCTAGAATCTGCCCCGATGATCGTCCGCCACCGCGACCCGCGCAGCTGAGGCTGGATGGCAGCCCAGGGCCGGGCGTCCTTCACCGCCGACGTGCGCCACGAGCTCGCCCTCCTGGCGCAGCCCCGGGCCTGCTGCCAACTGAGCGAGCTGAAGGGGTTCGCCGCCGCGGCCAGGGTCCGCGATGACGCCACCATCCTCAGCATTCGCCTGACCAGCAGCGCCGCGGCGCGCAAGGTCGTGCGCCTGGGTCGTTCCCTCCGCGGTGACGGCGAACACGGAGCCCACGCCGGCCACTTCCAGCGCGGTCGAACCCACGTCCGGCCCAGCTATGACGTCGGCATCGAACGCGGGGGCCCGCTGGTCGAGCTGACGCCTGCCGCAGCCCTGCCCGCCAGGGCCTGCTGCCGCCGGGCCTACCTGCGCGGCGCCTTCACCGCCGCCGGGGTGGTCAGCATCGGCCCGGGCGGCTCGCACCTCGAGTTTGGGTTGACGCGACGGCCGGGCGCCGACGCCATCGTCGCCGCCGTCCGCAGCCTTGGCCTGCGGCCGCGGACCCGCCGTCGGGGAGCCCGCTGGATGGTCTATGTCAAGGGCAGCGACGACGTCACCACCCTGCTCAAGGCGATGGGCGCCAGCCAGGGGGTCCTCCGCTTCGAGAACGACCGCATCCTTCGCGAGCTTCGCGGGCAGGCCAACCGGCAGGCCAACTCTGAGACCGCCAACCTACGCCGGAGCGTGGCCACCGGTCTGCGCCAGGTCGACGAGGTGCGGCGGCTGATGGCGTCGAGGGTTCTCGACGACCAGCCCGTGGCGCTGCGAGAGATGGCCGGCACCCGCCTGGCGATGCCCTCGGCGACACTGGGCCAGATGGCCGAGCGGATGGGCCTCAGCAAGTCGGCGGTCAATGCCCGGCTGCGCCGTCTCTCCGCCGTGGCCCAAGAAGCCGGTCTGATAAATTAGAGGTCGGCACGCCGACGGCAGCGCCGTTCGGATCCGCCCGATTACCGGCGTCCCACTTCGTACCGAGTGCCACCCGTCGTGAACGTGGGTGAAACCTGCAATAAGGAGGAATCCCTTGGGCATCAAGGTTGGGATAAACGGGTTCGGGAGGATCGGACGCAACGTCTTCCGAGCGACACGGCGCTTCGACGACATCGACGTTATCGCCGTCAACGACATCACCAGCCCAGAGATGCTGGCTCACCTCCTCAAGCACGACAGCGTCCTGGGCGCCTACGACGGCGAGGTGAGCTTCGAGGGCGACCACCTCATCGTCGATGGTCAACGCGTCAAGGTGCTGGCGGAGCGCGACCCCGGCAACCTGCCCTGGGCCGACCTCGGGGTCGACCTGGTGGTCGAGTCGACGGGCTTCTTCACCGACGCCGACAAGGCCAGGGTCCACATCGAGAAAGGCGGAGCCAAGAAGGTGATGATCTCGGCCCCGGCCAAGAACGAGGACATCACGGTGGTGATCGGGGTCAACGAGGACGCCTACGACCCGGCCCTCCACCACATCGTCAGCAACGCCTCCTGCACCACCAACTGCCTGGCCCCGGTGGCCAAGGTGCTGCACGACTCCTTCGGCATCAAGGCGGCGTTGATGACCACCGTCCATTCGTACACGGGCGACCAGCGGCTCCTCGACGCGCCCCACGAAGACAAGCGCCGGGCGCGAGCGGCCGCCATCAACGTTATCCCCACCACGACCGGCGCCGCCAAGGCCATGTCCCTGGTCATGCCGTCGCTGAAGGGTCGTTTCCACGGGATGTCACTGCGGGTGCCGACGCGGGACGTCTCCCTGGTTGACCTTGTCGCCGAGCTGGAGAAGCCGGCCTCCGCTGAGGAGGTAAACGCGGCCCTCAAGCGTGCCAGTGAGGACGACCTCAGCGGCATCCTGGGCTACACCGAGGAGGAGCTGGTCTCGACCGACTTCGAGGGCGACAGCCACTCCAGCATCGTCGACGCCAAGTCGACGATGGTCATCGACGGCAACCTGGTCAAGGTCCTGAGCTGGTACGACAACGAGTGGGGATACTCGTGCCGTGTGGTCGATCTCATCCGCTTCATGGGGCAGAAGGGCTTCGACGCCAACTAAGGTGGCCCGACGTCGGCTACGGACGATCAGGGACCTCGACCTCTTCGAGAAGCGCGTGCTGCTGCGCGTCGATTTCAACGTCCCCTTCGATGGCGACCGCATCCTTGACGACGCGCGCATCCGTGCGGCCGTGCCCACCGTCCGCGCCGTCCTCAACCTCGGCGCCGAGATCCGCCTGGTCACCCATCGTGGCCGGCCCGGCGGCAAGGTCGTGCCCGAGCTGAGCGTGGCGCCGCTGGCGGCGCGCCTCGAGGAGATCATCGGCATCCACGTCCAGGTCGCCCCTGGTGTTGCCGGGCCGCCGGTTGAGCTGTTTCTCGCCGAGCTCGCCCCCGGCGAGCTGGTGATGCTGGAGAACGTGCGCTTCGAGCCGGGCGAGGAGGCCAACGACCCCGGGTTCTGCCGGCTGCTGGCGGGCCTCGCCGACGCCTATGTGAACGACGCTTTCGGCGCCGCCCACCGCGCCCATGCCTCAACCGAGGGCGTCGCCCACCTGCTGCCGAGCGCCGCCGGCCTGCTGATGGAGAAGGAGGTCACCGTCCTCAGCCAGGTGCTGGACAACCCGCGCGAGCCGCTGGTGGCGATCGTCGGCGGGGCCAAGATCTCGACCAAGATCGGGGTCATGGAGAACCTCCTGCCCCGGGTGAGCGCCATGCTGGTGGGTGGCGCGATGGCGTGCACCCTGCTCAAGGCCGACGGCGCCGCGGTCGGCGACAGCAAGGTTGAAGAGGACCAGCTCGACACCGCTCGACGCTTGTTGGATGCGGGTCGCGAGAAGCTGGCCCTCCCGGTCGACGCCGTCGTGGCCGATGCCTTCAGAGCTGACGCCAACATCCAGGTCGTCGACGCGCGCCGCATCCCCGCCGGCTGGATGATGCTCGACATCGGCCCTGAGACCCAGAAGGGCTTCGCCATGATCGCGGAGAAGGAGGCCGGAACCATCGTCTGGAACGGACCCCTGGGGGTCTACGAGATGGAGCCGTTTCGCGGCGGCACCGAGACGGTTGCGAGGGCGGTGGCGAAATCGCCGGCCATCAGCATCGTCGGCGGCGGCGACCTTGCCGCGGCCCTGGCCCAGCTCGGCCTGGAGGATTCGATAACCCACGTGTCCACGGGTGGCGGTGCCACCCTCGAGTTCCTCGAGGGCAAGGACCTGCCCGGGATCAGGGTGCTGGAGGAGGACTGAATGAGCCGAATGCCGCTGGTGGCGGGCAACTGGAAGATGAACAAGACGGTGCCCGAGTCCCTGACGCTGGTCGCCGACCTGCTTGCGGGGATGCCCAGGCTTGACCACGTCGAGGTCGCCGTGCTGCCGCCGTTCACCAGTCTCTGGCCCGTGTCCAACGCGCTGGAGGGCAGTGAGGTCGGGCTGGGCGCGCAGAACATGTACTGGGAGGAGAAGGGCGCATACACCGGGGAGATCTCGCCGTTGATGGTCGCCGGCTGGTGCCGTTACGCGCTGCTGGGCCACTCCGAGCGCCGCCAGCTGTTTGGCGAGACCGACGAGAAGGTGAACCGCAAGGTGCGCGCCGCCCTCGGGCACGGCCTGCGGCCGCTGGTTGCCGTCGGCGAGACCCTCGAGGAGCACGAGGCCGGCAGCACCGAGGCGGTGCTGGGGCGACAGGTGCCGGCGGCGCTGGCCGGGCTGAGCGAGGAGCAGGGCCTGGAGCTGGTCCTGGCCTACGAGCCGATCTGGGCCATTGGGACCGGCAAGACGGCCACCCCCGCCCACGCCGAAGCCAGCTGCGCCCTGGTCCGGATGCTGGTCGCCGAGTCCCTCGGCACCGCGGTGGGGGAGGCGGTTCGCATCCTCTACGGTGGCTCGGTAACGCCGGCCAACGCCGGCGAGCTGCTGGCGGAGGCCAACGTCGACGGGGCGCTGGTTGGCGGCGCCAGCCTGGTGGCGGCCGATTTCCTGGCGATCGTCAGCGCTGCCGTCCCGGCACCGGCCTAGCCCCGCATGCCCTATGGCAGTGAGCCTCCACCAGTGGGCGCGCCGGTACCACCCCAGGAGTTGATCGGGGCATCGCTCTTCCTCGGCCTTGCCGCGGTTCTCTCGATTTCGTTCCACGGCGCCTACCTGATCGCCTTCGCCCTGGGGCGCGTCGGCTTTGACCCGCTGACGCTGGGGGTGCTGACGCTCAACGCCGTGGGTTTTGTCGGCACCCTCTGGCTGCTGGCGCTGCGTCGCTGGGCCTGGCGCCTGGCGGTCGGATACGCCGGCCTCGAGGTCATCCTCCGGCTCTACTACGTGTTCAACGACCTTGTGGCGCGGCCCAGCGGCAACCCCGATTGGTTGGGCGCCATCGGCGAGGTGGCCCTGGCCCTGGTGTTCCTCGTCGTCCTCGCCTACCTGCTGGGCGAGGACACTCGCGAACGGCTTGACGCCCGAGAGGCCTTCCGCCGCGCTCAGGCCTGACCCTGGAGCCCCGGCGCTACGAGTGTGCCGAACTGCATGGACGCCTGCCGCGTTGACCGGCTAGGCTGGCCCGGTAATCGGCAACGCATGAGGGCTGGCATGTACAAGGCAATCGTTGTTGGCACCGATGGATCCAAGACCGCCGAGCAGGCGGTGGCGCACGCGATCGAGCTGTGCAAGACGTCGGGGGCGCGGCTTCACATCGTCTCCGCCTGCAAGCTGCCAACGGCGGCGATGATCGGCGCGGAGGGGGGCGCCGCGGTGGCGGCACCAGGCGATGCCACCTGGGAGCGCGAAGCCCGGGAGGCGGCCGACCTCATGCTCCGGAGCGCCGCGACCGCGGCCGCCGATGCCGAGGTGGACGCCACCACGCACGCCATCCTGGGCGAGGCTGCCGACGCCCTGATCAGCGTTGCCTCGGACGAGGGCGCCGACCTCATCGTGGTCGGCAACCGTGGCATGGCGGGGCTGGGCCGAGTGCTGGGGAGCGTGCCCAACAAGGTGTCTCACCACGCGCCCTGCAGCCTGCTGATCGTTCGCACGACGTAGCCGCGCGCTAGGCCGACGCTTGCCAGTCGGCCTCCATCCGGGTCAGCGCCTGCGCTGCCAGCCCAGGGCTGCGGATGACGACGTCGAGTTCGTGGTTCCGGGTGAAGCCGGAGCTGGTCCAGTTGGCCGATCCCACCACCAGGGTCTGGCCGTCGACAACCATGGCCTTGGCGTGCAGTTTCTCCCCCCGGGTGCGGTAGAAGCGTGCCATCACCCCCGCCTGTCGAAGCCGCGCGGCGGCGGCCTGATTGAGCTCCTGGTTGGGGTCGAAGAGGATCCACACGCCCACCCCGCGGCGCGCCGCCGCTGACAGCGCCGACATCACCTCGACGTCGGTGAGCACGTACATCTGGATGAACACCGCCTGATGTGCGGCCGCGACCGCCGCCAGCACCGCGGGGCGCACCTGGTTCTCCGGGTAGCTGGTCAGGAGGCGGAGCTCGTCCGGGTCCCCGGGAGCGAGGGCGGAGCTCATCGTCGTCGCGCCGGTGCGCACCATGTCCTCGGCAAAGATCGCCTCGACGTGGGCCACCGCCGGGCCGCTGAGGACCACGTCGAAGTCGTGGTTGAGGTACGAGCCCTGGCCCCAGTTCATGCCCCCGAAGATCGCCAGGGCGTGGTCGGCCAGGAGCAGCTTGACGTGGTCGATCTGCATCGGACCATCGGGGAAGAGCCGCACCACGGCGCCCGCAGCGCGGAGCCTTGCCAGGGTGGCGGCATTGACCTCGACGGTGGGGTCGGCGATCACCGTCAGGGCAACACCCCGCCGCACCGCGGCCACCATCGCGTCGGCGAGGTCGCTACGATCGAACTCGTAGATCTCCGCCTCCAGGCTCTGCCGGGCGCCGGTTACCGCCGCCAGCAGGCGATCGACCGCCATCTGCCCGTCGGTGAGCAGCTCTACGGAGCTGCCTCCGAGGGTGACCGGCCCGGGTGCGGCGGCGCCGATATCGGGCAGCGCAGGATTGCCGCTCGACGGGGCGAAGCTGCCGCACCCGGCCAAGGCCAAGCACAGCAGCAGCCCCGCTCTTCCCATACCACCAACAAGTATATCTGCGCCCGCAATATCACCGCCGTGTCGGCTGGCGCCCGGGTCGACCTGTGGTAGCTTTGGCGCTCGTGAAGAACTTCCCGCTGCACACCGTCCTCCAGGTCATCCAGCTGGTGACGGGGATCCTGCTGATCGTCTCGGTGCTATTGCAGACGCCCAAGTCGACCAGCGGCCTGGGCGGCACCATCGGTGGCGGCAGCGGCGACAGTGGCGGTGGCTACCGCACCAAGCGCGGCCTGGAGCGGACGCTCTTCCAGATCACCATCGGCCTGACCCTGGTCTTCGTCCTGGTCTCCGTCGCGAACATCAAGTTCGGCTAAGGCGGCAGGGCCCATCCCGTCTGCGGACTGCGCCGCGTGCGCTCAGTTTGGTGCCGCCCAGAGGACTCGAACCTCCACGAGCATGCGCTCACAACGCCCTGAACGTTGCGTGTCTACCAATTCCACCAGGGCGGCACGAACCTGCAATTTTACAGATGGCCCGGCGCGGCCCTTCTCGGGTTAGGCGTAGTCCTTCATCAGCTCTGCGAACTCCGGCCGGCTAGGGCGGAGCTCAGTCTCGGTGAAGTCCCGCAGTGGCCGCGTGGGGATGCGCTCGATGCTGGCCAGGTCGGGGTGCACGGCGTCGATGAAGATCATGCCGGTGAGGATCTCGCCCTTCTCCCGAGCCTCGTGGATCACCCGCATGGCGTCCTGGCGGCTGCGCGGGTTGTGCTCGCCGTGAGCCAGCTTGCGGAGGACGATCTTGGAGCCGTCATGGAGCTCGATCTCGGTGGTGGTGCCCTCGTCGTAGTCGGCTTCGATGTTCTCGAAGAAGGGGATGAAGTCCAGGTCCTGGAGGGCGATGTCGTGCTCCTTGACGTACTTGTAGCTCTTGGTCGAGCCCTCATGGTCGTTGAAGGTGACGCAGGGGCTGATGATGTCCAGGACCGCCGTGCCGCGGTGGGCCAGCGCCGCCTCGATCAGCGGCACCACCTGCTTGCCGTCGCCGGAGAACGAGCGCGCCACGAACGTGCACCCGAGCTCGATGGCGAGCCCGCAGATGTCGATGCTCTCGAAGGGGTTGACCTCGCCGGTCTTGGCCTTGCTGCCCATCTCCGAGGTGGCCGAGAACTGGCCCTTGGTCAGCCCGTAGACCCCGTTGTTCTCGCAGATGTAGACCATGTTGAGGTTGCGCCGGATCATGTGGCAGAACTGGCCCAGGCCGATCGAGGCGGTGTCGCCGTCGCCGCTGACGCCGATGGCGATCAGCTCGCGGTCAGCCAGCTTGGCGCCGGTGGCGACCGACGGCATCCGGCCGTGGACGGCGTTGAAGCCATGCGCCTGGCTGACGAAGTAAGCCGGCGCCTTGGAGGAGCAGCCGATCCCACTCATCTTGGCCAGCCGGTAGGGCTCCACCCCGTACTCGTAGAAGGCCCTCACGATGTGGTTGGTGATCGCGTTGTGGCCGCAGCCGGCGCACAGCGTGGTCGACGCCCCCTTGTAGTCGTCGCGCTTGAGCCCGATCCGGTTGTTGCCGTTGGCGGCGGGCTTCTCGGCGACGGCTACCGCGCCGTCCTGGTCGTCGCCCGAGTCCTGGCTGGTGCCACTGGTCGAGCCCCGGGAAGCAGACTCCTCACGACGCCGGCCCTCGTCGGGTGGCCTCTGCCCGGCCTGGATCTGGCTGGCATCGACGCGGGGCGTGTTCTCCGGTGCCTCCATGTTGGCCTTGTCGGGCTCGCTGTCGCTGTGGTCGTGCTTGCCGCCGTCCCTGCCCCGCTGCGCGCTCATGTGTTGGCTCCCTCAACCGGGAGGGCATAGACCTCCTTGGGTCGCTCGAAGTCGTGGACCGAGGCCAGGCCCTGGTCGATCAGGATGGGCTCGACGATGGCGCGCGCCGGGATCGGGGTGCCGTCGTAATGCCGGACGGACAGGAGCGTGTCCTGGGCCGCGTTCATCGTCAGCCGCAGGAGGTCGTACATCTGGCCGTCGCGGTTCTGGTCGACGACGTATACGCGCTCGTGGCGGGCGATGAAGCGGAGCACGTCCTGCGGGAACGGGATTGAACGTACCCGGCAGTAGTCGGTCTCGAGGCCCTGCTCGGAGAGCTGGTCGCGGGCCTCGACCATGGCGTGGTGGCTGGTGCCGTAGGCGATGATGCCGACCTTATTGCCGGTGCCTTCGATGATCGCCGGCGGCATGTAGCGACGGGCGGTGCGGTACTTCTTCTTGAGGCGGTCCATCACCCGCTCGTAGACCTCGGGTAGCTCGGTGTAGAGGGCGTTCTCGTCGTGGCCCGAGCCGCGGGTGAAATATCCGGCGCGGGGATGGTTGGTGCCGGGCAGGGTGCGCCAGCCGATGCCATCGTCGTCGACATCGCGGTAGCGGCCCCACTCCTGCACCCGGTCGAGGTCCTTGGCGGAGAGCACCTTGCCCCGGTCGAACTTGCGCTCGGGGTACTTGAACGGGGGCGACATCCAGAGGTTCATGCCCAGGTCCAGGTCGCTCATGACGAAGATCACGGTCTGCAGCCGGTCGGCGAGGTCGAAGGCCAGTTGGCCAAACTCATAGCACTCCTCGGCGGTGGCGGGGATGAGGAGCACGTGCTTGGTGTCGCCGTGGGAGAGCAGGTGGGCGAACTGAATGTCACCCTGCGACGTCCGCGTCGGCAGCCCGGTCGAGGGTCCGATGCGCTGGATGTCGGCGATCACCGCCGGCACCTCGGCGTAGTAGGCGAGCCCGGCGAACTCCGCCATCAGCGAGAGCCCTGGGCCGGACGTCGCGGTCATCGCCCGCGCCCCCGCCCAGCCGGCGCCGATGGTGATACCGGCGGCCGCCAGCTCGTCCTCGGCCTGGACGATCGCGATGTTGCGCTCGCCCGTCTCGGCGTCGGTGCGGAACCGCTTGGCGTGCTGCTCCATGTAGTCGAAGACGCTCGAGCTCGGCGTGATCGGGTACCACGCGCCCACCGTGCAGCCGCCCATGACGGCCCCGAGGGCGAGGGCGTCGTTGCCCTCGATCAGGATCTTGCCCTCCGTCTTGCCCTTCATCGGCGCAACCCGGTACGGGTCCTGCTTGGTGTGGTGCTCCTTGCAGTAGTCGAAGCCAACCTGGATCGACTTCATGTTCAGGGGCACGGCCTTGGGCTTGGTCTTGAACTGGCCGACGGTGGCCGCCTCGATCACGTCCATGGGGATGTCCAGGGCCCAGGCGACGGCGCCCACATAGATCATGTTGGTCAGGTACTTGCGCAGGTCGGGGTTGTCGATGTTCTCCTGGCCCAGCCGGTGGAAGGGGACCGCGTAGTAGAAGACGTCGTCACGCTGCATGTTTCCGGTGACCGGGTAGCTCTCCTCATGGATGACGGCGGCATTGGCGTTGGCGCCGTGGATGTCGCGCTGCCAGGTGGTGGGGTTGAGCGCGACGAGCACGTCGACATCGCCCTTGACGCACTGGTATCCCTGCGGCGAAACCCGGATGTTGAACCACGTCGGCAGCCCCTCGATGTTGGAGGGGAAGACGTTCTTGGGGGCCACCGGGATGCCCATCGAGAAGAGAGCTCGGGTGAGGATCAGGTTGGAGGTCTGGCTCCCGGAGCCGTTGATGGTGGCCGCCTGGAAGGTGAAGTCGTTGGTTACCGGGTCGTGTTTGGCGGCGGCCTTCTCGGTCGCCTCAGCTAGAGCCATCAAGTAAGAATAGCCAGCAGCCTAACCAACGATAGGCAATCGCCGCGCCTCACCCCGCCGCCTGCTGCCTAGGCGCCCCCCTCGGCGGCCCTCATCTCCATCTGGGCCGCGGTGGCGGGGGGCTGGCTGAGGAGCTTGAGCTTGCCCTTACGCACGGCTCGCTTGAGGGATTCGACCACGTCGGGGTCGAACTGCCGACCCTCGTGCTTGGTCAGCTCCTCGAGGGCGTGCTCCACTGGACCGGCCTTGCGGTAGGTGCGGGTGCTGGTCATGGCGTCGAAGGCGTCGCTGACCATGATGATCCGCGACTCCACCGGGATGGCCTTGCCCTGCATGCCGTTGGGATAGCCGCCCCCGCCGAAGTTCTCGTGGTGGTGGAGGATGATCGGCCCGATGTTGCGCAGGAACTCGACCCCCTGCACCATCTCATAGCCGATCTGGACGTGGCTCTTGACGACCTCGAACTCCTGGGGCGTCAGCTTGCTGGGCTTGCGCAGCAGCTGGTCGGAGATGCCGATCTTGCCGACGTCATGGAGCAGGGCACCGAGGTGGAGGTTCTCCATGTCGATCTCCTCGACCTCCTCCAGCTCGGTGGCGATGATGCGGGCATAGTCGGCGACGCGGTGCGAGTGGCCGTGGGTGTAGGTATCGCGGGCGTCGATGGCCGCCGCCAGGGCCTCGATGGTGGCCTTGTTGGCGTTCTGGACCAGGAGGTGGACCTTCTCGGGGTTGCGGGCAAGCACGTTGATGCTGGACTCCATGCCGTAGCCGATGACCTGGTTTCGCCCCAGGTTCTTGGCCAGGTACATCGCCTGGTCGGAGCAGCGAACCAGCTCCTCGCCGGCCAGTGAGTCGTTGGGGTGGGTGGCGATCCCGGCCGAGACCGTGACCTTGCGCCCGGGCATGCTGCCCAGCCGGGGGATGGAGAGGCGGTCGGCGGCGCGGCGTATCTTCTCCGCCACCATCACCGCCCCCTCCTTGTCGGTGTCGGGGAGGAGCACTAGGAATTCCTCGCCGCCATAGCGGACGGGGAGATCTATGGAGCGCACCTGCTCCTTGAGCACCTTGGCGAAGGCACGCAGGATCTCGTCGCCCTTGCTGTGGCCGTATTCGTCGTTGACCGCTTTGAAGTGGTCGAGGTCCACGTTGATCAGGCTCAGCGGGCGGCTGTTGCGCTGGCTCCGGATCAGCTCCCGGTCGAGGATGTCGTGGAAGTAGCGGCGGTTGGGGAGCCCCGTCAGGGCGTCGGTGAGCGACTGCCGCTCGGTCCGCTCGAATGCCCGCGCCACCACGTAGATGACGGCGATGATGATCGCCGCGGCGACGGTGGTGAAGCCGATGGTGTTGTTGCGCGACTGGTCAATCGGCGCCAGGAAGGCCGCCTCCGGCTGGGCCACCACGATCTGCCAGGGCTCCGTCGACAGCGGTGCGAACCCGAACACCGTCTGCTGGTTGGTGGGCTTGAAGAAACCGGTCGTGCTGCCCGCGCTCTTTTGCCCCTGGAGGCGGTCGGCGAGGTCGGTCATGCCCAGGTCGGACACCGGGGCGTTGCCAAAGCTCTGGTTCTGGCGCAGCACCTGCTGCTGGGTGTCGTTGAGCGGCGCCAGGGCGTGGTACAGGGCCTGCTGGGTCCCCGAGGTGCCGATGATGATGCCGTACTGGTCCATCAGCATGGCGTAGCGCTGCTGGCCGAGGAGGTCGGTGCGGAAGAAGCCGAAGAGCTTGTCCGGGGCTGCGCGCAGCCCGGCGACCCCGACCACGGTGCCCACGGCGTCCCGGACGGGCGACGTGAAGTAGATGCCGGGCACTGGTGCCGCCTTGCCGATGGTGAGGTCGGAGATGTACTGGTTGCCGGCCTTGGGCTGCTCGAACATCTGCGTCCCGGCCAGCTCGCGGCTTCCATCGAACGCCGGGTCGGAGCTGGCCACCACCGCCCCACCGGGATCGAGCAGGAAGGTGGCTTTGAAGCTGGGGTCGGACCCCTGGGCACGGCGGAGGGCGTTGACCATGTCGTCCGGGGAAGCCGCGGGGTCGTGGCCCAGGAAGCGGACCGTCTGCGGGTCCTGGGCCAGCTGCTTGGAGTTGGCGCTCCAGGTGCCCAGCTGGTCGTCGATCTGGGCCGAGAGGGAGACCGAGCGATTTGTCAGGTTCTCCAGCTGCTG
This sequence comes from Candidatus Dormiibacterota bacterium, assembly GCA_035938265.1. GTDB lineage: Bacteria > Chloroflexota > Dormibacteria > DASZGP01 > DASZGP01 > DASZHA01. The sequence goes on along the minus strand of DASZHA010000009.1, from coordinate 40,502 downwards.
GGCACGCAAGATGGAGGAGTTGGCGCGGTCCGTCAGCGCCACGAGCCCATACAGGGGTATGAGGCTGGCGAATATGAAGAAGAGCAGCACTTTGGTCGAGGTTCTCGCTGACCAGAGCCGCTCGACCAATCGTGTTCTGCCGAGTTTGCCCATTGGAACTCCGCCCATATTGGCCGATTAGAATCGGCCTGACAATGAGGTGGGCCGCTCGCATGGCACAACTTGGTACCGAATCGGCCTTCGAAGTGCTGGCCCGGGCGAACCGTCTGGAAGCCGAGGGACGCTCGATCCTGCATCTTGAGATCGGCGAACCCGATTTCGCCACTCCACCCCATATCGTGGCCGCCGCCGAGGCCGCCATCGAGGACGGATACACCCACTACACGCCTTCGGGGGGCATCCCCGAGGTGCGCAAGGTGGTCGCCGAGCACTACAGCCGCCGAATGGGCCAGGAGATCGCCGCCGAGCAGGTGATCATGACCCCGGGCAGCAAGAACATCCTGATGTTCGCGATCATGGCCCTGATCAACGAGGGCGACGAGGTCATCCTGCCCGACCCCGGCTACCCCATCTACTCCTCCCTGGTCAGCTTCTTTGGTGGCGTTCCCGTCAGTTTGCCGCTGCGCGAGGAGAGTGACTTCCGCTTCGACGCCGACGAGCTTGCCGCCCTGGTCACCGGGCGCACCCGGATGGTGATCCTGAACTCCCCCCAGAACCCGACTGGCGGCATCCTCCACGAAGACGACCTCAAGGCGGTGGCCGAGCTGGCGGTCGAGCGCGACCTCTGGGTGGTGTCGGACGAGATCTACAGCCAGATCGCCTACGACGGGCCGGTGCCTTCGATCACGTCCCTCCCCGGGATGCTGGAGCGGACGGTGGTCATGGACGGCCTCTCCAAGGCCTACGCGATGTGCGGCTGGCGCCTGGGCATCGGGGTGGCGCCGGCCGAGCTTATACACGCCATGGAGACGCTGATGATCAACAGCAGCTCCTGCGCCACCGCGTTCATCCAGGTCGCCACCATGACCGCGCTGGAGGCGCCGGAGTCGGACGCCGCCGTGAACCGCATGCTGGACGAATACCGATCCCGGCGCGACGCGGTCGTCGACGCCCTCAACGGCGTCCCCGGGATCCACTGCCACCGTCCAGGTGGCGCCTTCTACGTCTTTCCCAACGTAACCGGCACCGGCCTCGGTGAGCGTGAGCTGGCCGACGGCCTGCTGGGCGAGGCCGGGGTGGCCACCCTCGCTGGTACCGCATTTGGCGCCATGGGCAAGGGCTTCCTCCGCCTCTCCTACGCCAAGGACATCCCGTACCTGTTGGAGGGTGTCGAGCGCATCAAGGAGTACGTCGCCGGTCGTCAGCGGTGACCTTGCCATGAGCCCGACGGCCGAGCGGGCGGCGATCGTGCCTTCGCTGGAGGAGGTGCGCGCCCTCGCCGGCGACTACAACCTGATCCCGGTTTATCGCCACGACCTGGCGGACACCGAGACCCCGGTGGCGGCCTACTGGCGGCTCAACGGCGATGGGCCCGGCTTCCTGCTGGAGTCGGTCGAGGGCGGGGAGCGCCTGGGCCGGTACTCGTTCATCAGCGGGCCTCCCCGGGCATCGGTGACGATGCGCGGCGGCGACGCGCAGGTGGAGGACGAGGACGGCACCCAGACTGAGGCCTTCACCGATCCCATCGCCTACCTCGAGGGCATGATCTCGAGCCTGCGCCAGGCGCCCGCCGCCGACCTGCCCGGGCGGTTCCGCGGTGGCCTGGTGGGCTACCTGGCGTATGAGGTGGCGCGCTACTTCGAGCAGCTGCCCGCTCCCGGTGCCGACCCGGTTGACGTCGCCGAGAGCGTCTTCTTCCTGGTCGACAACGTGGTGGTCTTCGACCACCTGCTTCACCGGCGGACGATCATCTCCCATGTCCGGGTCGAGGCGGGCACCGACATCGAGGCCGCGTACAGCGCCGCGGTGGGCAGGGTGGAGGAGATGGCGGCGCGCCTCGACAGTGGCGACATGCCACCCGGGCCGGACTACCCCCAGTCGAACGACGGCGAGAACGCGGGCGCGGAGCTCGCGGACGGGGAGTGGAACATCGGCCGTGACGAGTTCATGGCCAAGGTCGAGCGCTGCAAGGAGTACATCCTGGCCGGCGACATCTTCCAGGTCCAGGTGTCACGGCGGCTGAAGGTGCCGATGACGGCGCACCCCTTCTACCTCTACCGCGTGCTTCGGACCGTCAACCCCTCGCCCTACATGTACTACCTGCGTCTGCCGGGCCACGCCGGCGAGCGGCGGCGGGGCACCGCCATCGTGGGCACGTCGCCCGAGATCCTGGTGCGCGTCGAGGACGGGGCGGTGGAGTACCGGCCGATTGCCGGCACCCGCCGGCGGGGCAGTGACGAGGCTCGCGACCAGGCCATGGAGGAGGAGCTGATCGGGTCCGAGAAGGAGCGGGCGGAGCACCTGATGCTGGTCGACCTCGGGCGCAACGACGTCGGCCGCTTCGCCGCCACCGGTAGCGTCAAGGTGCCGGAGCTGATGTTCGTCGAGCGCTACTCCGCGGTGATGCACCTGGTCAGTCGCGTTACCGCGACCCTGGCCGAGGGCTGCACCAGCTTCGACGCCCTGCGCGCCTGCTTCCCGGCGGGGACGGTGACGGGCGCTCCTAAAATTAGGGCCATGGAGATCATCGCCGAGATGGAGCCTGACGCCCGCGGGGTGTACGCCGGCGCCGTCGGCTATGTCGGCTTCGGCGGCAACCTCGACACCGCCATCGCCATCCGCACGGTCGTGGTCAAGGACCAGTACGCCTACATGCAGGCCGCCGCCGGCGTGGTCGCCGACTCCACCCCCGAGGAGGAGTTCCTCGAGACCGAGAACAAGCTGGCCGCCCTCCGCCGAGCGGTCGCCCAGGCCCACCAGCCCCGGTTGCCGTGAGCCCGATGAGCCGCCGTGTCCTCGTGATCGACAACTACGACTCCTTCACCTACAACCTGGTCCAGTACCTGGGCGAGCTGGGGGAGTCACCGGTGGTTTATCGCAACGATGCCCTGAGCCTGGCGGACGTGGTCGCCATGGCGCCACTGGGGGTCGTGATATCGCCGGGGCCATGCACCCCCGCCGAGGCCGGCATCAGCACCGACCTGGTGCGCGAGCTGGGCCCCACCACCCCGATCCTGGGCGTGTGCCTCGGCCACCAGTGCATCGGGGAGGCGTACGGCGCCGAGGTCGTGCGGGCCGCCAAGGTGATGCACGGCAAGCTTTCCAGCATCGAGCACAACAGCAGCGGCGTCTTCACCGGCCTGCCCAACCCGTTGACCGCGACGCGTTACCACTCGTTGGTGGTGGCGGCCGGTTCGGTGCCGGCGGCGCTCGAGGTGACCGCCTGGACCGATGACGACGGCAGCCGGGTGGTCATGGGGCTGCAGCACCGCGAGCACCCCGTCGCCGGGGTCCAGTTCCACCCCGAGTCGATCATGACCGATGCCGGCCACCACCTCCTGCGCAACTTCCTCGACCTCTGCCAGAGCAGCGCCGCGGTCCCGGCCTGAGCCGGCTGATGGCTGACGGCGAGTCGGGTGCGGGCTCGGTGCTGGACACGATCGTGGAGCACAAACGCGCTCACTTGAAGGTCACCCCGCCGGACCCCAAGATGCTGCATTCGCTGGCCGCCTCCCGGGGGGAGCCGAGGAACTTCGCCGCGGCGCTGCTGGCGGGCCCCCGGCCGGCCCTGATCGCCGAGTGCAAGCGGCGCTCACCGGTGAAGGGCCTGATCGCCGAGGACTACGACGTGGCACTGATTGCCCGCGAATACGAGAGGGGCGGCGCCAGCGCCATCTCGGTGCTCGCCGATGCCCACTTCGATGGCGCCCCGGCGCACGTGGCCCAGGCCTGGGCGGCGGCCACGCTGCCCCTGCTCTTCAAGGACTTCATCATCGACCCCATCCAGGTCCTGGAGGCGCGGGCCCATGGCGCGGACTGCGTCCTGCTCATCGCTCGGATCCTGAGCGCCGCTGAGATGGTGGACCTGGTGGACCGCGCCCACGAGCTGGGCATGCAGGTGCTGCTCGAGGTCCACGACGAGGCCGAGGTCGACGTCGCCGTGGCGGCGGCGCCCGACATGCTGGGGGTCAACCACCGCAACCTCGAGGACTTCACCCTCGACGCGACGATATTCCAGCGGGTGGCAGCGCGGCTGCCCGCCGGGGTGCCGATGGTTGCCGAGAGCGGCTTCGAGACCCGCGGGCAGGTCACCGCGGCGGCCGACGCCGGGGCCCGGGCGGTCCTCGTGGGGACGGCGTTGATGCGGGCTGAGGACCGCGTTGCCAAGGTGCGCGAGCTCATCGGCGCGGCGGCCTAGGCAGGGGGGAGCGGCCGGTGCGCATCAAGGTCTGCGGCAACACCGCTATCGACACCGCCCTGGCGGCGGCCGAGGCGGGCGCCGACATGCTCGGCTTTATCATGGCCCCCAACACTCCCCGCAGCCTGACCAGCGCGCAGGCGGCTGAGATCACCCGCGCCATGCCCAATCACGTCGAGCTGGTGGGCGTCTTCGTCGATCGACCCGCCGCCGAGGTTGCCGAGGTGGCTGCCGAGGCCGGCTTCACCGCCGTCCAGCTGCACGGCGGGGAGACGTGGGTGGAGGCCGCTGAGTTGGACCTGCCGGTGATCAAGGGCGCGCGGCTGGCGTCCTCGACAGCCGCGGCGGCGCTTCACTGGCCCCCAGCCCAGATCGTGCTGGTCGACTCGCACGACCCCGGCGTCCCCGGGGGCACCGGGCGCACCTTCCCCTGGGAGTGGGCCGCGGACCTCGCGCCGCGATACCGCCTGATCGTGAGCGGCGGCCTCAGCGCCGACAACGTCGCCGACGCGATCCGGCAGGTCCGGCCGTGGGGGGTCGACGCCAGCAGCCGGCTGGAGTCCAGTCCCGGGGTCAAGGACCCCGAGCGGGTGCGGGCCTACGTCGCCGCCGCGCGCCGCGCCGAGGCCGAGTTGCTGGAGGCAGTGCACTGATGGCCGAGGGCGCCAGCGCCGGACGGTTCGGGGCCTACGGCGGACAGTACGTGCCCGAAACCCTGATGCCGGCTCTCGAGGAGCTGGACCAGGCCTACGCCGAGGCTCGCAGCGACCCCGAGTTCGCTGCCGAGCTGGCCGGCCTGAACCGTGACTACGGCGGGCGGCCGACGCCCCTCTACCTCGGCGAGCGCCTCTCCGAGCGCGCCGGCGGCGATGTCTGGCTGAAGCGCGAGGACCTACTCCACACCGGGGCGCACAAGCTCAACAACGCGCTCGGTCAGATCCTGCTGGCGCGGAGGATGGGCAAGTCGCGGGTAATCGCCGAGACCGGCGCCGGCCAGCACGGCGTCGCCACCGCGACGGTCTGCGCCCGCTTCGGCATGCGCTGCCTGGTCTACATGGGCGTCGAGGACATGAGGCGCCAGGCCCTCAACGTCTACAAGATGCGCCTCCTGGGAGCCGAGGTAGAGCCGGTGGAAACCGGCTCGCAGACGCTCAAGGACGCCACCAGTGAGGCCATTCGCGACTGGGTCACCAACGTCCGCGACACCCACTACATCATCGGCTCGGTGGTGGGGCCGCATCCCTACCCGACCCTGGTGCGAGACTTCCAGTCGGTCATCGGCGACGAGGCTCGCGACCAGTTCACTGGGCGCACCGGGCGCCTGCCCACGGCGGTGCTGGCCTGTGTCGGCGGCGGCTCCAACGCCATCGGCATCTTCCACGCCTTCATCCCCGACGCCGACGTCCGCCTGATCGGACTCGAGGCCGCCGGCCTTGGGATCCAGACAGGCAAACACGCGGCCTCGATTCTCGGCGGCCGGCCCGGGGTGCTGCATGGCTCGTACAGCTACCTGCTCCAGGACGACGACGGCCAGGTCACGGAAACACACTCCATCAGCGCCGGCCTCGACTACCCCGGCGTCGGTCCTGAGCACAGTCAGCTGAATGAGTCGGGCCGGGCGACATATGAAGCCATATCCGACGACGAAGCCCTGGACGCCTTCCACGTCACCTGTCGCCTGGAGGGCATCATCCCGGCGCTGGAGAGCGCGCACGCCATCGCCCGGGCACTCAAGGGCGACATCGAGGGGCCGATGCTCGTCTGCCTCTCGGGTCGGGGCGACAAGGACATCGACACCGTCCGCGCCACCGACCGATGAGCCCCGAGCCGGCCGGCTGACCACCAGCCTCATCTCATGAGCAGGATCTCGCCGCTGTTCGAGCGTCTGCGTGCCGATGGCCGCCTCGGGCTCTTCCCATACGTCACGGTTGGCTACCCGCGGCTCGACTCGACCCCCGACATCGTCGCGGCCCTGGTGGAAGCCGGCGCCGACCTGGTCGAGCTGGGGGTGCCCTTCTCCGACCCGCTGGCCGAGGGGCGCACCATCCAGGCCACCACTCAGAAAGCACTGGCCAACGGCGTCAATGTAGTCCACTGCCTCGAGACCGCGCGCCTCTGCCGTCAGCGGACCGAGGCGCCGATGGTCTTCATGGGGTATCTCAACCCCATCCTGGCCTACGGGGTCGACCGCTTCTGCACTGACGCCGCGGCGGCCGGGATCGACGGTCTGATCGTCCCCGACCTCTCGATGGAGGAGACCGGCGAACTACACCGGGCCTGCCGGGAGGCCGGATTGGACCTCGTCTTCTTTGTTGCCCCCACGACCACAGAGGCGCGGATGCGGCACGTCGCCGAGCTGGCCAGTGGCTTCATCTACTGCATCGCCGTCACCGGCGTGACCGGCAGCCGGGATGAGATTGCCGCCGACGTCGATAAGCTCTTGGCGAAGATCCGGGAGCTGACGTCCACCCCGCTGGCGCTGGGGTTCGGTATCTCTCGGCCCGAACACCTGGCACAACTCAAGGGCAAGGTCGACGCCGCCATCGTGGGCAGCGCCCTCCTCGACCGAATCACGGAGGACGACCCAGCGGGCTCCGCCGCCGCCTTCGTCAGGGAGATGCTGGGACCAGATTCACGAGGAGAAGCGCAGTTTGGCCACTAGGGGCATCCGGGGCGCCACCACGGTCGAGGACGACACTGCCGCGAGCATCGAGCACGCCACCGACGAGCTGCTCCGCGCCCTCATCGACGCCAACCAGATCGATGCCGCCGAGATCGCCGGCGCCTGGTTCACCACCACCAAGGACCTAACCGCCGAGTTCCCCGCGATCGCCGCGCGTAAGCTCGGCTGGACCGACGTCCCCCTGCTCTGCGGCCACGAGATGGAAGTCGACCCCACCAACCCCCGCAGTATCCCGATGTGCATCCGGGTCATGATCCTGCTCAACACCGACAAGCCGGCGGCCGAGATGCGCTTCGTCTACATGCGCCGGGCCCTGGACATCAAGACCGACCTCGATGAGCTGCGGATGACGGTGGCCGAGGACTCGACCACCGGCGACAAGGGCCTCGACTGATGCGGGGAACGCGGGCGTGATCGTCGTCATGAAGAAGGGGGCGTCCGAGCACGAGGTCGAGGGCGTCGTCAAGCAGATCGAGAAGCTCAACTTCAAGGCCCACCTCTCCAAGGGCGAGACGGACACCATCATCGGCGTCATCGGCCCCAACGCCATCGAGATCAAGGATTCGCTGGTCCACATGGCCGGGGTGGCGACCATCATCCCCATCACCAAGCCCTTCAAGCTCTCGGGGCGGGAGTGGCACCCCGACGACTCGATCTACAAGGTCGGCGGCACCCAGATCGGCGGCGGCACGGTGGTGGTGATGGCGGGGCCCTGCGCCGTCGAGAGCCGGGAACAGGTAATGGAGACGGCGGAGTCGGTCAAGGCGGCGGGTGCCCACTTTCTGCGCGGCGGCGCCTTCAAGCCGCGGACATCGCCCTACACGTTCCAGGGCATGGGGCTCCACGGGCTCAAGATCCTGGAGGAGGCGAGGGCCGCCACCGGGTTGGGCGTGGTCACCGAGGTGACGGCGCCGCACGACGTGGAGGCGGTGGCCGCCTCCGCCGACATCCTCCAGATCGGCGCGCGCAACATGCAGAACTACAACCTGCTCTACGAGGTCGGCCAGGTCCACAAGCCCGTGCTGCTCAAGCGCGGCCTGTCGGCGACGGTGGAGGAGTGGCTGCTGGCCGCCGAGTACATCCTCAGCCGGGGCAACTACCAGGTGATCCTTTGCGAGCGCGGCATCCGCACCTTCGAGACGTATACCCGCAACACGCTCGACCTCAACGCCGTCCCGGTCATCCGGGAGCTCTCCCACCTGCCCATCATCGTCGACCCCAGCCATGGGACCGGCAAATGGAGCTGGGTGACGGCAATGGCGTGCGCCGGCGTCGCCGCCGGGGCCGATGGGCTGATGGTCGAGGTGCATCCCAACCCCGAGGCCGCCTACTCGGATGGTCCCCAGTCGCTGAAGCTGGAGCGCTTTGCCGAGCTGATGAACCAGGTGCGCAGGGTGGCGGAGGCGGTCGGCCGCGAGCTGAACTGACGCTGGCGGGGTCGCCGCCAGCCGCGATAATCGGCGTGGGCATGGAACAGGTTGCGATCGTGGGTCTGGGGCTCATGGGCGGGTCCCTGGGGCTTGCCGTCAAGGCGGCGCTTCCGAAGGTTGAGGTGATCGGCGTGGCTCGTCGCGATGCCACGGCACACCTCGCCATCGAGATGGGCGCGGCCGACCGCGCGGGCGTGGACAGTGAACTCGTCGCCGGCGCCGACCTGGTGGTGCTGGCGTGCCCGCTGCGGGCGACCGCCGACGTCCTCGCCGCCGTCGTGCCCCACCTCAAGAAGGGGGCCAGGGTCACCGACGTGGGCTCGGTCAAGGCCTGGGTTGTCAGGCGCGCTGACAAGGCCCTCGACCCCGAGCGCAACAGATTCGTCGGCGGCCATCCGATGGCTGGTAAGGAGGTCACCGGCATCGAGAACGCCGACCCTGAGCTTTTCCGCGGCAGGCCCTGGGTGTTCACGCCGCGCGGCCCTTGGTCGGAGCGCGAAAAGAAAGGGTTCGGGGACGTCATCGACATCATCCGGGCGATCGGGGCCCAGCCGGTGTTCATGTCGCCGGAGAAGCACGACCGTTACGTGGCCCTGGTCAGCCACCTGCCGTTCCTGCTCAGCGCCGCCTTCCTGGAAGCCGCGGCCGAATCCAAGGACTGGAATGCCGCATCGGCGCTGGCCTCCTCCGGGTTCCGCGACATCAGCCGCCTTGGCGCCGGCGACCCCGAGATGTACGCCGCCATCCTGGAGGCCAACCGCGACGAGGTGCTGGGCACCTACGCGGGGATGCATAAGGCCCTCGACGAGTTCGAAGCCGCCATCGCTCGAGGTGACCGCGAGCTGCTGCTCAGCCTGCTACGCAGTGCCCAGCAGACCCGAAGAAGCTGGGCCAAGGACAACCCCGACCGGGCCTGATTGGTGGCCGACGCGATGCCGTTCCTCCCGGCGGCGCGGCTCAAGGGTGAGATCGTGGTCCCGGGAGACAAGTCGATCTCCCACCGGGCACTTGTGCTGGCGGCGATGGCCCAGGGCAGTTCAAGGATCGAGGGCCGTGCCGGCGGCGCCGACCAGGAGTCAATGGTCGGTGGCCTGGCGGCGCTGGGGGTTGAGATCGAGGACGACGGTGAGGTAACTCACGTTCACGGCGTCGGGCTGCGCGGGCTGGCCACGGCCGCGGCCGACATCGATTGCGGCAACTCCGGCGCCACCATGCGCTTCCTCACCGGCGCCATCTCTGGGATCGAGAGCGCCGGCGCAACCCTGGTGGGCGACGCTTCACTCAGCCTGCGGCCGATGGACCGTGTGGCGGAGCCGCTACGGCGCATGGGCGCCGAGGTCGAGACGGCGGAAAAGGGTCTCCCGCCGCTGCGGGTCGTTGGGCAGCGGCTGCACGGCGCCCAGCACCACGTCGATGTCGCCAGCGCCCAGGTGAAAACCGCGATTCTGCTGGCGGCCCTCAACGCCGAGGGGGAGACCGCCATCACGACGCCGTCCAGCCGCGACCATACCGAGCGCATGCTGGCGCGGCTGGGGGTGGAGATCGAAACCGGCGACACGATCCGCCTGACGCCGCCAGCGCGACTTCCCGCGTTCGAGATGACCGTGCCCGGCGACCCGTCCTCGGCAGCCTTTTGGGTAGTGCTGGCGGCGGCGCACCCCGATGCCGAGTTGATTGTCCGCAACGTCTGCCTCAATCCCACCCGGGCCGGTTTCCTCGCTGTGCTGGGCCGGATGGGCGCCCACGTCGAGATGTTCGACACCCGCGAGGTGGCGGGGGAGGCCGTGGCCGACATCCTCGTCCGCAGCGCGGCGCTGCAGGGCACCGAGGTCGAGCCCGGCGAGGTCCCATCGCTACTGGACGAGGTCCCGGTGCTGGCGGTGGCGGCGGCGATGGCCAAGGGCGAGACACGCTTCCGCGGGGTCGGCGAGCTTCGCGTCAAGGAGGTCGACCGCCTGACCGCCATCGCCGACCAGCTGGGCCGGCTTGGCATCGACGCGGCCGTCGATGGCGAGGACCTGCGGGTATTGGGCGCCGGCCGGCTTCAGGGGGCGCGCCTCAGCTCAGGCGGAGATCACCGCATGGCCATGAGCCTGGCGGTCGCCGCATCGCTCGCGGTTGGGCCTTCGGAAATGACCGGCGCAGCGGCGGTGGATGTGTCGTACCCGGATTTTTACGCGGAGCTGCGATCGCTAAGCGACTAATCTGAGGGGCGGAAGAGATGAGCGGGCCAGGCACGGTCACGATGCTGTTCACGGACCTGGTGGGGTCGACCGAGATGCTCAGCCGCCTCGGAGATGACGCGGCGGAGCGGGTCCGGCGATCTCACTTCAGGCTGCTCCGCAATGCGGTCGCCAGCCGTGGGGGACTCGAGGTCAAGAACCTGGGTGACGGCCTGATGGTGATCTTTCCCAGCGCCGTCGATGCGATCAGCTGTGCCGTCGGCATGCAGCAGGCGGTCCAGCGGCACAACCGCGACCAGGACCCGGACGAACACCTGATGGTACGCATTGGCCTCAACGCCGGCGAGCCGATCCGAGACGAGGAGGACTACTTCGGCACCTCTGTCGCTGTGGCCAAGCGGCTCTGTGACGCCGCCGACGGCGGCCAGATCGTTGTGTCTGAGGTGGTCCGCAGCCTGGTCGGGACCCGCGGCGCCCACGACTTCCAGGCGCTGGGCGCACTCGACCTCAAAGGCGTCGCCGGCCAGGTGGAGGCATGGGAGGTGGCCTGGCAGGCGACGATCGCCCCGGTCCGGGCGCTGCCCGCAGTGCTCACCGCCGAGTATCCGACCGCTTTTGTTGGTCGCGACGACCCCCTGGCCGAGCTCAAGCGCGCGTGGACTGACGCAGCTGGGGGCCGGCGCCGGACGGTGATGCTGGCGGGCGAGCCAGGGATAGGCAAGACGCGCGCCGCGACGGAGCTGGCGCGATTCGTCCACGAGCAGGGCGGAACCGTGCTGTACGGCCACTCGGACGAGGAGGGCGTCATCCCGTATCAGCCGTTTGTCGAGGCGCTGACCGCCCTCGTCAACTCCTGGCCCGCCACCGACGTCGCGGGTCGGCTTGGTGACAGCACCATCGCCCTCGCGAGGCTGGTGCCAGACATACTCGCCTACTCTCCGGCGCCGCCACCCAGCCCCAGCTCGGACCCCGAGACCGAGCGGTACCGCCTCTTCGAGGCGGTTCGATTTGCCCTGCGCGAGGCATCCGTGGAGGCGCCCCTGCTGCTGGTCCTCGACGACCTCCATTGGGCCGACAAGCCCACCCTGCTGCTGCTCCTGCACCTGCTGCGGGCTCCCGGCGAGTCGCCCCTGATGATCCTCGGCACCTATCGCGACGTCGAGCTGGACCGGCGTCACCCGCTGGCTGAGGTGCTGGCGGGACTGCGCCGAGAACAGTCATACCACCGGATCGCTCTTCGGGGTCTGTCATCCGACGCGGTGCGGGAGATGCTGGAGTCGCTTGCCCGTCACGAAATGGACGAGGGCGGGGCTCGGTTCGCCGAGGGGGTTCACCAGGAGACCGAGGGCAACCCGTTCTTCATCGAGGAGATCATCCGCCACCTGATCGAGACTGGCGCGCTCTATCGCAGCGCGGACGGGCGCTGGGTCAGCGACGTGGCCACGGCGGCCGAATTCGACATCCCGGAGGGCGTCCGCGAGGTGATCGGGCGCCGGTTGACCCGGCTCTCCGGCGAGGCCAATACCGCCCTGGCCAACGCCGCGGTCCTCGGCCGCCGGTTCGAATTTTCGGTCCTCGAGCCAATGACCGGCCTCTCCGAGGACGCGCTCTTGACCGCGATCGACGAGGCCCTTGAGCACCGGCTGATCGCGGAGGCCGCCGGCAATGGCCAGGTGCTCTATACATTCAGCCACGCCCTGGTCCGGCAGACCCTCTACGACGAGCTCAGCCTGCCGCGCAAGCAGCGGCTGCACCTGAAGGCCGCGCAGGCGCTGGAGGCCGTCCATGAACGCGACCTCGACTCCCAGGTTGCGGCGCTCGCCGGCCACTACCGGTTGGCAGGAGCAGCGGCTGACCCCGATACGGCGATCGACTACATGCTCAGGGCGGCGGCCGCCGCAGCCGAGCTATCCGCCTACGACGATGCCGCGGTCCATCTTGAGGCCGCCCTCGAGCTGATGGACGAGAAAGGCTCCGACCCTGCACTGCGGGCGGCGGTGCTGCTGCGCATGGGAGACCTGATGCAGGTGACCGGGATCGACCTGGTGAACGGCGTCGCCTATCTGACGGAGGCCCTGCAGATCTATGAGGAGCTGGGTGACCCCGAACGCCAGGCTCAGGCCCACTCGCGCCTCGGCCGCAACAAGTCCTCGCACCAGGTGGACGGGGTAATGGACGTGCCTGCGGCAGTCGAGCATTTCCGCGTCGCGCTCGAGCTGCTACCCGACGAGCCCGTACGCGCAACGCATGGGTACATCCACTACGGGTTGGCGTCGACGGCAATCTTCATGGCCACGTCGGAGCAGGGCCTCGAATCCGCTCGAGCCGCCCTGGAGATCGGGGAGCGGCTCGGTAACGAAAGCCTTCGCCTCAATGCTGTCGTTGTCGAAGGTTGGCACCTTTTCCAGCTGGGCCGGATCAAAGAGGGCATCGACATCATCGAGAGGGCATGGCAAGAGGCTGACGCCAAGAACCAGGTGGTGCCGGCGTTCTTTGCGGCCTGGTTGCGGGTCAGTGCCGCCAACTTCATGTGGGACTACCGGACGTGCATAAGCTGGGCTGAGCGCGAGCTTGCCGCGCCGAGGTCGGCGCAGGCTCCTCAGCAGCAGGCCGAGATGCTGCAGGCGCTGATTCAGGCGAACACCCAGCTGAGCGCCGACGGCGCGCGGCGTTGGTTCGCCGATGCTGGCGACTATTTCAGCGACTGGAACGAGGGAGAGCTGGAGTTTCAGGCAGGCGACCTGGCTGGTGCATCCGAGCACTTTTCGAGCGCCGGGGTCAGGTGTCTTCGCATGGGCGACCAGATCGCGTACATGGGGAGCGTTGGATTTGGCGGCATGGTCGCGTATTACCGCGGCGACGCACAGAAGACGGAAGCGCAGCTCAAGGATTACCTGCGTCTTGCCCAGGAGAGGAACACCCCAATCTTCCAACCCTGGGCTGTCTCCTACCTCGGGGTGACTTATGCAGACGCAGGCGACCTCGACGGCGCCACCCAACTCCTGAACCAGGCCCGGGAGCTGATGGCGGCGCGCCTCGACGAGTGGCATGGCCGCCCGGCGTTGACTCACCGCCTGGCGGGTGTCCTCGCCGCCATGCGGGGTGAAAGGGAGGAAGCCGAGCGCGAGTTCGCAGCCGCGATGCGACTTTGGGAGCATTACCCGGCTCGCATCGAGGCGATGGAGACACTTCGCCTGTGGGGGCGCAGCTTGCGGCGCATGGGTGATTCGCGTGGTGCCAGTGAGAAGTTCGATGCCGCCATCGCGGAGCTGCAGGAGCTCGGCGCCGGCCAACCTTGGTTCGACCGGGTCGAGCGGGAGCGCGCGGCGGCCGACTGACGCCCGAACAGCTGTGCACATTTACGTGGCATCCGTGAGCCCTTCCCGCTAGGGTCAGCTCAGATGGAAGACCCGGCTTTCCAGACCGAACCGCGGCCGGTCGCCGCCGCCGCGCCGCGGGCCATGACCGGCCCCGGCACCGTCACCATGCTCTTCACCGACCTTGTGGGCTCCACCGAGATGCTGGACCGGCTGGGGGATGACCTCGCCGAGCAGCTGCGCCGCGCGCACTTCCGGCTCCTCCGGGGGGCGGTCGCCAGCCGCGGCGGGCAGGAGGTCAAGAACCTCGGCGACGGCCTGATGGTGATCTTTCCCAGCGCCGTGGACGCCATCGCCTGCTCCGTCGGCATGCAGCAGGCGGTCGCCCGCCACAACCAGGACCAGGACCCCGAGCACCTGATGCAGGTACGCATCGGCCTCAACGTAGGCGAGCCGATCCACGACGAGGAGGACTACTTCGGGACCTCGGTGAACATCGCCAAGCGCCTCTGCGACGTGGCCGAGGGCGGCCAGATCCTGGCGTCCGAAGTCCTCCGCAGCCTGGTCGGCTCCCGGGGTGGCTACGAATTCCGCCCGCTGGGCGAACTTGAGCTCAAGGGCATCGCGGGCAGGGTGACGTCCTTCGAGATCCAGTGGGTCCCGGTCTCCAGGCCGACGGGCAAGCTGCCCACCCCCCTCCGGACCAACTACCGCTCCGCCTACGTGGGCCGCGATGACGTGATCGAGGCGTTGGAACATCACTGGGAGGTGGCCCGAGGCGGTCACCGGCAGACCGTGCTCCTCGCCGGGGAGCCCGGCATCGGCAAGACCCGCACCGCCACCGAGCTGGCCAAGACCGTTATCGACGCCGGTGGCCTGGTCCTCTACGGGCACTGCGACGAGGAGGGCGTGGTTCCCTACCAGCCGTTCGTCGAGGCGTTGCGGCAGTGCGTCGAGTCCTGGTCAACGGACGAGATCCATGCCCGCATCGGGCCCTCGCTGCCGGAGCTGGTGCGTCTGCTCCCCGAGCTGAGCGAGCGGGTGCCCGCCGTCCGCACCCCGCGGTCCGACCCGGAGACGGAGCGCTATCGCCTCTTCGAGGCGATCCGCGTACTGCTGACCGACCTCGCCCGCTCGGCCCCCACGCTCCTGGTCCTCGACGACCTGCAGTGGGCGGACAAGCCGACCCTGCTTCTCCTCAGCCACCTCCTGCGCGCGTCGGAGCACTCTCCGCTGATGATCCTGGGCACGTACCGCGAGGTCGAGCTCGACCGCCGCCACCCGCTCTCGGAGATGCTCGCGGGCCTGCGGCGGGACCGCCTCTACGCGCGGATCGCGATTCGTGGCCTCACGCCGGAGGGGGTGACCGCGATGCTGGACTCGCTGGCCCTCCACAAGATGGACGACCCCGACCGGCTGTTCGCGGAGACGATCCAGTCGGAGACCGAGGGCAACCCGTTCTTCATCGAGGAGATCCTGCGCCACCTGATCGAGACCGGCGTCATCTACCAGGACGACTCCGGCACCTGGGTCAGCCGCATCCGCGCCAGCGCCGAGATGATGGGCATCCCGGAAAGCGTGCGCGAGGTCATCGGCCGCCGGCTGTCGCGGCTCTCGGAGGAGACCAACATCGTCCTGGCCCACGCCGCCGTGCTGGGCCGCGAGTTCGACCTCGCGATCCTCGAGCCCATGACCGGTCTCGGCGAGGATGCCCTGCTGTCGGCGATCGAGGAGGCGCTCCAGCACCAGGTCATCGCCGAGGTCGTCGGCCGCGGGGTGCTGGCCTACACCTTCAGTCACGCCCTGGTCCGGCAGACGCTCTACGACGAGCTCAGCCTGCCGCGCAAGCAGCGGCTGCACCTCCGCGCCGCCGAGGCCATCGAGGCGACCAGGGGAGGGGACCTCAGCCGCCACATTGCCGCGCTGGCGGTGCACTACCGCATGGCCGGTGCCGCGGCCGACCCCGAGAAGGCTATTCAGTATTGCCTCAGTGCCGGTCGCGCCGCCTCCGAGGGCTTTGCCTACGAGGAGGCCGCCGCCCACCTGCAGGGCGCGCTGGAGCTGATGGACGAGGCCCAGGTCGACCGGCCGATGCGGGCCGGGCTCCTCGAGGGGGTGGGCGACCTTCTCTTCCTGACGGGTATCGACTACCAGAAGGGCACCCGCCATCTGGAGCGGGCGCTGCAGATCTACGAGGAGCTGCAGCAGCCCAACCGCGTGGCACGCGTCCACTCCAAGCTGGGCCGCAACATCTCGGGCTTCCCCGAGCCGCAGATGATCCGTATCCCGGTCGCCGAGGAGCACTACCGCCAGGCGGAGGCGATCCTGGCGCCCGGGCCCGAGCGGGCCACCATGGGATATGTCCAGCTGGGGCTGGCGTCGATCGCGGTCTGGAAGGGACAGGCGCTGGACGGAATCGATCGGTCGGCCCGGGCGATGGAGATTGGCGATCGCCTCAACAACCGCGCGCTGTGGGCAAATGCCGCCGTCCTCCATGGTTGGAACCTGTTCAACGCCGGCCACTTGGACGAGGGCTGCCGCGTCATCGAGCGGGCCTGGGGAGAGGCCAACGAGCTGAACCACGTCCTGGCCGCGTTCCTGGCAGCGTGGATGCGGGCGCAGCAGGCCAACTGGCTCGAGGACCCGGTCGACTCCGAGGCCTGGATCGCCAAGGAGCTCGCCGCGCCCCGCTCGGCGCAGGCGCCCCAGCAGCGTCACATGCTGGTGGGCACCCGGCTCCACAACGACCTGCTCCAGGGCAACCTCGACCGCGCCGAGCTGCTGCTGCCGGATGCCGTCGGCACCACCCGCGACTTCTACGAGATGGGCATCGCCCTGGCGCGCGGCGACACCAACCGGGCCCTGGACGCCGCCCAGCGCTGGGGCGAGGTCGGCAGGATGATCGGCGACCAGATCAGTGGGCTGGGCAGCCTGGGCTGGCAGGGGCGGATCATGCGCCTGCAGGGCAAGGCCGAGGAGGCGGTGGGCGCGCTGGAGACCTACGTCGGCTCCCTGGAGCAGATTCACTGGCGCTACAGCGATGTCTGGGGGCGGGCGCAGCTGGCGCTGGCCTACCTCGACCTGGGTCAGGCCGATGCCGCCGCCGACCGGCTGGAGGAGCTGCGAGCCATGGTCCCCGCCGACCAGGACTGGCGTGGCGCTGAGGCCGGCTTCACGCTGGCCCAGGCAGGTATCGCCGCCCTGAAGGGCGACATCGAGCGGGCCACCGAGCTCTACACCAGGACGGTTGCCCTGCGGCGCGACTACCCGGCACCGTTTGAGGAGGCCGAGGCCCACCTGGGGTGGGGTACGGCCCTCGCGCGGACCGGCGATTCGGGCGCAGACCAGGAGTTCGACGCCGCCGTCGAGCTCTACGGCCGATTCGGCGCAGGCCCATTCTGGAGCAAGCGAGCTGACCGGCTCCGCGAGGCGGCCGGGCTGGGCTAGCGGCCGGGTCTCGGGGTCAGGCCGCCGCCCAGGCTGACTGGCCGGGGAGCAGCATCGACGTGCCCCGCGCCACCGCGACCAGCTTGCCGTCGGGGTTGCGCACCTCGGCGTCCGCGACGCGAAGGCTGCGACCACGGTGCACGACCCGACCCTCGGCGCACAGGTCGCGGCCGGAGGGATCGGGGTAGGCGGGCCGCACGTAGTTCACCTTGAGGTCCACGGGAAGATGGGCGGTTCCGGCCTCGGTGGTCGACTGGATCGCAGAGGCCAGCGCCGAGTAGGCCAGCATGGCGCCGACGCCGCCCTGGATGGTGCCGAAGCCGCTGGTCAGCCACGCGGTGCAGGGGAGAACGAAGGTCGCCTGTCCGTCGCCCACCGACGTGGGGCGCATCCCCGTGAGGTGGTGGATGGGCGGCATCGGCAGCTCGCCCGCGATCTGACGTTCCAGGATCTCGCGTCCACTCAGCTCCTCCCACGTCGCCGCCGACAACGGCTCGCCCTTGACCGGGCGCAGGTAGGGGCTGGGGCTGTCGTACTCCACTGAGGGATTTGGCGGGGACGCTTCCAAGAACTCCTGCAGGGTGATCTCGGCGCCGTCGCCGCCGTCGACCGGGGGGAGCTGGTCGAGAATCACGCAGCGCGTGGTGCCGTGGGCCAGGATCGTGCCGTCGCCGTCCTCGACGACGCATTCGGCCAGGGCGGTGTCACGGCCGACGTGAAGGGCGGTGCCCCGCGCGCGGAGGATGCGGCTCCTGGTGGTGGCGGGCTTGATGAAATTGAGCGAGATCTCGGAGGTGGTGAAAGGCGTCCGCGCCGGCAGCCTGGACGTGATGGCGGCTCCGAAGGCGGCGTCAGCCACGATCGCCAGGAAGCCCCCGGGAATCACCCCCTGGGACGAGAGGAACCAGCCCGACGCCGGCTGCTCCATCATCGTCTCGGTCTCATCGGCGTGGCTGAAGGAGAGGCCGGTGAGATGCGACATTGGCGGCCGTGGCCACCCGCCGACCATGCACGACCGCAGCTGGTCCATCCCGGACAGCTGGAAGATCCGGGGATCGGGATAGGAGCCGCGTACCGGCTCCCGCCAGATCTTCTTGCGGTCGCCGGTGTCGGCGACGGGTTCCTCCCCTGGTTTACTACCCGTGGCTGCGTGGATCACTTCTAACCCCGTTGTATGTTGAAGAAGCCCCGCAGCTCGTGGCGGGACGGTCCGCCGCACCCCTTCCTCTAAGGCCGGAGCTGGCGATCCGGTGGCTGCAGGGCTTCGGCCACCACTATGGCCGCGAAGTGGGGCGAGTTCAGTTCCCTATAGAACAGCCCGAGTGTGCACTTTTACGCATACATCCACCGCTCGGGGGCGGCGGGTAGCTCAGGTGGCGCGGTTGCGGAGGCCGTCGATGTCGACGATGGTGATGCCCCGGCGGTGGGTCTCGATCCAACCCAGCGACCGCAGCATGCCCAGCGCCTTGCTGACCGCCTCGCGCGATGAGCCGGTCCAGCCGGCCAGCTCCTCCTGGGTCAGGGGGAGGTTGATCCTGATGCCGGCGGCCTCGTTTTCACCGAACCTTCCGGCCATCTCCACCAGGCGGCTGGCGACGCGACCCACGGTGTCGTAGGCGGCGAACTCGGCGCGCTTGGCGTCCGCGTCGCGAAGGCGGCGGCTGAGCATCTTGAGCAGGAGGAGGGCGACCCGGGCGTGCTGCTCCAGGAAGAGAGTGAACTCGCCGGCGGGGATCAGCAGGGCGTCGACGGGGTCCATCGCGGTGGCCGTGGCCGACCGGGGCGCGCCGTCGAGGAAGCCCTGATCGCCGACCAGGTCCCCGCCGCCGCGGACCGCCAGCACCACCTCCTTGCCGTCGGGCGTCAGGATCGAGATCTTGACCCGGCCCTCGGTGATCACGATCACGCGGTCGGCACGATCGCCCTCGACGAACAGGGTCGCCCCCTTGGGGTAGCGCTGGCGCCGCCCCAGGGCCCTGAGCGTCTCCACCTCTGGCGCGGTCAGGTTGCCGAGAAAGGGTTCCTCTTGAACGTCGGTCTCGGCAAGGACCGCCACGCCCCTCCGCTTCACCGCCACAGTCGGATAGTAACGGAGGGTTACGGGCCCGTGGGCGGGGTTAGTTCGAACTCGCCCAGATTCGTTGACACATTGATAGGTCTCCGATAAGATCGCACGACAACTGAATAGAGCTTTGACGGGGAGTACTAGGGCGCCCAAAGGGCTACAGCGAGCCGGGTCAGGTGGAAGCCGGCAGTCAAAAAGGAGTCTGAACTCGCCCCCGAGCAGCCGACCGAACGCGACGCAGTCGTCAGTAGCAGCGGCCGAATTGGTCCTCGATATCGGACCGATAGAGTTTTAGCTCTTGAGTGGTCGGCGCAAGCCGGCAATCCGGGTGGTACCGCGGGATTTCGTTGAAGTCTCGTCCCAACAGTTGGGGCGGGGCTTTTTTGTTTGGTAAAGCCCCGGTTAAATCCAGAGGCCCTGGCGGCGAAAAGTCACAGGGTTTTACACAGGAGGCCACAGATGTCCGAGAAGAAGAAGGCCAAGATGAGGCTCCAGGCGCGCATGTTCGACATGGGCCACGCTCCCAAAGAGCGGGTGGTGAACCGTGTCCTCGACAAGGTCGACCGGGACCAGAAGGAGCCCAGCGACGAGCGGCTCCACGAGATCCTCGCCGACGAGCACACCCACGAGGACATCCAAAACATCTACGGCTAGCCCGACCGGGCTGAGCCAGAGTCGTATTCCCAACCCACTAGGAGAAAGAGATGACCGCTGAGATCGACCCCGAGGCCTCGGCCGCGACCCCCGGCTCCAATGGCGCCGGCGAATCCGGTGCGCGCGAGGCCGAGGCGCACAGCACACAGCCGATCGAAACCTCGACGCCGAGGACGCTCACCGGCGCCGAGATCGCAATCGAGTGCCTGCTGCGCGAAGGGGTAGACACGATCTTCGGCTATCCCGGGGGCGCCAACCTGCCCCTCTACCAGCACCTGCCCAAGTACGCCGAGCAGGTCAAGCACGTCCTGGTCCGGCACGAGCAGGGCGCCGCCCACGCCGCCGACGGGTACGCCCGGGCCAAGCGCGGCAGTGTCGGAGTGTGCTGGGCCACAAGCGGACCCGGGGCATTGAACATGGTCACCGGTCTCTGCACCGCCTTCCTCGACTCGGTACCGGTGGTCGCCATCACCGGGCAGGTGCCCACCACCGCCGTCGGCACTGACGCCTTCCAGGAGTCCGACGTCATCGGGACCACGATGTCCGTGGTCAAGCACAGCTACCTGGTCACCGACATCAACGACCTCGCCCGGACCATCAAAGAGGCCTTCTATATCGCCCGCACCGGCCGTCCCGGGCCGGTCCTGATCGACCTGCCCAAGGACGTCCAGCAGGCGAGCATGGAGTTCGTCTACCCCGAGGCGCCGGTCCGGCTGCGGTCGTACAACCCCACCTACCGGGGCAACCCGGTGCAGCTGCAGAAGATCGCCGAGCTGATCAAGCACTCCAAGCGGCCGGTGATCCTGTGCGGCCGCGGAGTCCTGATCTCGGGCGCCGAGGAGGAGCTGATGGAGCTCTCCCACAAGGCCAACATCCCGGTGGGCTGGACCCTGCTGGGCACGGGTGCGTTCCCGCTGCAGGACCCGCTGGCGCTGCAGATGGTCGGCTTCATGGGCGCTGGCTACACCAACAAGGCGGTCAACGGCGCCGACCTCCTGATGATGATCGGGATGCGTTGCGACGACCGCGTCACCACCAAGATCGAGAGCTTCGCGCCCAATGTCGAGAACATCGTCCACATCGACATCGACCCCGCCGAGATCGGCAAGAACCTGAAGCCACAGGTGCCGGTGGTGGGCGACGCCAAGTCGGTGCTCAAGGACCTGATCCCAATGGTCGAGCAGAAATGGGAGCAGGAGTGGCTGACCCAGATCGAGCAGTGGAAGGAGGAGCACCCCGTCCGCTACGTCAACAACACCGGGCTGCTGCAGCCGCAGGAGGTGCTGATCCCGATGTACGAGCGCACCGACTCGGAGGCCATTGTGGTCGCCGACGTCGGCCAGAACCAGATCTGGGCCGCGCTCTGGTTCAACTACGACAAGCCGGGCCTCTTCCTCAACTCCGGCGGCACTGGGTGCATGGGGTTCGCCTTCCCCGCCGCCATCGGCGCCAAGTTCTCGCAGCCGGAGCGCACCGTCTTCTGCGTCACGGGTGAGGGTGGCTTCGTGATGAACATGCAGGAGCTGGCGACGGCGGCGGAGCACAACGTCGACATCAAGATCCTGATCCTCAACAACCGTTCGCTGGGCATGGTGCGCCAGTTCCAGGACGACTTCTATGGCGGCATCCGCTCCCAGATCGACCTCAGTGGCGCACCGGACTTCATGAAGCTCGCCGACGCCTTCGGCATCAAGGGGATGCGTACCGACCAGCAGGCCGACGTGCCCGGGATGCTGGACGAGGCCCTCAAGCACAAGGGCCCCGTGCTGATGGAGTTCGTCATAGACCCTGACGCCAACGTCTATCCGATCGTGCCCCTGGGCAAGGGGCTGCTGGACTTCGTGGAGGCGAAGTAATGAACCCGAGGGATACCGACACCCAGAACCCGGATCGGGACGATCGGTCTGGCTCGGACTACAGCAAATGAGCCAGGCTCGGCTGCTCTCCGTCCTGGTCGAGAACCGGCCGGGGGTCCTTCAGCGGGTGGCGTCGATGATCCGCCGTCGCGGTTTCAACATCGACTCCCTGTCGGTGGGTGAGACCGATGACGCCAGCGTCAGCCGGATGACCATCACAGTCCACGTCGGCAAGGCCCAGGCCGAGCAGGCGATGAAGCAGCTCTACAAGCTGGTCGACGTCATCAAGATCGATGACATCACCACCGAGCGCGTGGTGGCCCACGAAATGCTGCTGGTCAAGGTCAACGCCCCCAGCCGGGCGCGCCGCGACCTCCTCGATGTCGTCAGCATCTTCAACGGCCGCATCGTCGACGTCGCCAGCAACACCGTAATCGTCGAGCTCACCGGCAGCGGCGAGAAGATCGACAACTTCATCGACCTGGTCGGGCCCTTTGGCATCAAGGAGATCGCGCGCTCGGGCGCCGTGGCGATGGTGCGCGGCAACCAGGCGAGGCTGAAGCTCGTCGACCACGACCACTACGGCGAGCACGCCGGCAATTTGGTCCCGTCGCGCAAGCTCAAGCCCACCGGCACCGCCGGCGACCTGACCGGAACGGTATAGGGATAGGAGGAGAGGCATGACCGCGAAGATGTACTACGACGCCGACGCCAACCCGGCGGCGCTACAGGGCCAGCGGATCGCGGTCCTCGGGTTCGGATCGCAGGGTCACGCCCATTCCCTCAACCTCAAGGACTCCGGCCATGACGTCGTTGTGGGGCTGCCCGAGACCAGCAAGAGCCGGTCGGCGGCGCAGGAGGCTGGTCTCACCGTGCTGACCCCCGCCGAGGCGGTCAAGCAGGCCGACGTGGTCATGGTCCTGGTGCCCGACACTGCCCAGGCCGACCTCTATGAGACGGACATTGCCCCCAACCTCAAGGACGGCGCGATGCTGATGTTCGCCCACGGCTTCAACATCCACTTCAAGCAGGTCGAGCCCCCCGCCAGCATCGACGTCAGCATGGTCGCCCCCAAGGGCCCGGGCCACCTCGTCCGCAGCACGTACGCAACGGGTCAGGGCGTGCCCTGTCTGTTCACCGTGCACCAGGACGCCACCGGCACCGCCCGGGAGCGCACCCTGGCCTACGCCAGGGGGATCGGCGGGACGCGCGCCGGGGTGCTGGAGACGACCTTCAAAGAGGAGACCGAGACCGACCTCTTCGGCGAGCAGGCGGTGCTCTGCGGCGGCGTCTCCAGCCTGGTCAAGACCGGCTTCGAGACCCTGGTCGAGGCGGGCTACCAGCCCGAGCTGGCGTACTTCGAGGTGATGCACGAGCTCAAGCTGATCGTCGACCTGATGTACCAGGGCGGGCTCAATTACATGCGTTACTCGGTCTCCGACACCGCCGAGTTCGGCGACTACGTCAGCGGCCCACGGGTCATCAACCAGCAGGTTCGCGAGACCATGCGCCAGGTCCTGCGAGAGATCCAAGACGGCACCTTTGCCAAGAACTGGATCGCCGAAAACGCCAACGGCCGGCCCAACTTCATCGAGTTCAAGCAGGCCGACCAACACCACCAGATCGAAGAGGTGGGGGCGGAGCTGCGGGAAAAGATGAGCTGGCTAGGGGCCAAGACGGCACCGGATGTGCAGCCCGCCGGCGACGGCAAAGCCTCCGCCGAGGCCGCGGCGGGGTCAGAGGTGAAGACGTGACCGAGAACAGCAGCGCCGACAACGGCAAGCCGGCCGTAGGCGAGCGCGAGCTCGCCGTCTCAGGTATTGCCCCGGACGAGCAGGAGCAGGCCACGGCGCAGGGTGCCCCAGAAGACCAGCTGATCATCTTCGACACCACCCTCCGCGACGGCGAGCAGTCGCCCGGCGCGGCCATGAACATCGATCAGAAGCTGCAGGTGGCGGCGCAGCTGGAAAGGCTCCAGGTCGACGTCATCGAGGCGGGCTTCCCCAACTCCTCGCCTGGCGATTTCGCCGCCGTCAGCGCGGTCGCCGAGCAGGTCGAGACCTCCATCGTTGCCGGCCTGGCGCGGATCTGGCCCGAGGAGGACATCGTTCGTGCCGCTGACGCGGTCTCGGCAGCCAAGAGGCCACGGATCCACACGTTTGTCGGCACCTCGCCGCTGCATCGCGACATGGTCTCCTGGGCCAAGACGCCGCAGGAGATCCTTGACCGCGCCGTGCTGGCGGTGCAGATGGCCAAGGGCTACGTCGAGGACGTCGAGTTCTCACCGATGGACGCCAGCCGCACCGAGAAGGAGTTCCTGGTCGACATCATCGACGCGACCATCGAGGCCGGCGCGACCACCATCAACGTCCCCGACACCGTCGGCTACGCCACCCCCGAGGAGTGGTCGGACCTGATGACCTACCTCTACCAGAAGGTGCCCGCCCTCTCCGGCGTCGTGCTCTCGGTCCACTGCCACGACGACCTCGGCATGGCGGTGGCCAACTCGCTTTCGGCGGTCCGCTCCGGGGCGCGCCAGGTCGAGGGCTGCATCAACGGCATCGGTGAGCGCGCCGGCAACGCCTCGGTCGAGGAGATCGCCACCGCGGTGCGCCTGCGGCCCGACCAGTACGGCGTCTGGACCCGAATCGACCACAGCCAGATCTATCGCACCAGCCGCCTGGTCAGTCAGCTGACTGGGATGATGGTGCAGCCCAACAAGGCGGTGGTCGGCGCCAACGCCTTCGCCCACGCCTCCGGCATCCACCAGGACGGCGTGCTCAAGAACCAGGAAACCTTCGAGATCATCAACCCGACCGACGTGGGCACCGAGAACAGCCTTGTGCTGGGCAAGCTCTCCGGCCGGCACGCATTCAAGGTTCGCCTGGAGGAGATGGGCTACTCCCTGCCGGACGAGGAGTTCAAGCGCGCCTTCCAGCGTTTCAAGGCGCTGGCCGACAAGAAGAAGGACGTTACCGACCGCGACCTCGAGTCGATCGTCGCCGACGAGGCACGGATGGCGACCGAGACCTTCAAGCTCGACCACCTCCAGGTCAGCTCAGGGACGCACCTGAAGCCGACCGCCACGGTGCGGATCGCATTCGAGGACGGCAAGACCGAGGAGGCCGCAGCCATGGGCGACGGCCCGGTGGACGCCACCTACGCCGCCATCAACCAGATCGTCAAGCTGCCCAACGAGCTCAAGGAGTACCGCGTCCAGGAGGTCACTGCTGGGATCGACGCCGTCGGCGAGGTCAACGTCCGCGTCCGCCGTGGCGCTCACCTGGCGAGCGGACACGGCGCCGACACCGACATCCTGGTGGCGTCGGCGCGCGCCTACATCAACGCCCTCAACAAGCTCGTCGCCATCGGTGACACGCCGCGAATCAAGCCCGAGGACTCGGGCGCCGCCCAGCCCGCGGCGGCCGCCGGGACCCCGTAGTCCGAACACGCTTGGTCTCCGCAGTGGATTGACAGGAATGGCAGCGCGCACACTCTTCGACAAGATCTGGGACGCCCACACCGTCTACGCCAGGGACGGCGAGCCGACCATCGTGTACGTCGACATGCACCTTGTCCACGAGGTGACCTCGCCGCAGGCGTTCGAGGGGCTCCGGCTTGCCGGCCGCAGCGTCCGCCGTCCTGGGCAGGCGGTCGCCACGCACGACCACAACGTCCCCACCATCGATCGCGACAAGGGCATCACCGACGAGATCGCCCGCAAGCAGGTGGACACGCTCAACAGCAACTGCGAGGAGGCGGGCATCGTCTGCTTCGGACTGGGCACTCGCGAGCAGGGCATCGTCCACATCATCGGGCCCGAGCTGGGCGTGACCCTGCCCGGCCTGGTGGTTGCCTGCGGTGACAGCCACACCTCCACCCACGGTGCCTTCGGCACCTTTGGCCTTGGCATCGGCACCTCCGAGGTGGAGCATGTGCTCGCCACCCAGTGCCTCCGGCTCAACAAGCCGGGGACGTACGAGGTCCGCGTCGACGGCGACCTGCCCCTTGGTGTCGCGGCCAAGGACGTGGCCCTTGGCATCCTTAACCGGCTCGGCGTCGACGGCGGCACCGGCCATGTCCTGGAGTACACGGGCTCGACGTTCCGCGCCATGTCGATGGAGGAGCGGATGAGCGTCTGCAACATGTCGATCGAGGGTGGCGCCCGGGCCGGCATGGTCGCGCCCGACGAGACGACCTTCGAGTACATCAAGGGCCGGCCGTACGCCCCCCAGGGCGCCGACTGGGACGCGGCGGTGGCGTACTGGCGCACGCTCCCCACCGACCCGGGCGCGACTTACGACCAGACCCTTCTCATCGATGCCGCCGAGCTGGAGCCCTACGTGACGTGGGGGACCAACCCGGCTCAGTCGGTGACGGTGGGGGAGTCCGTTCCCGACCCCGAGAGCTTTGCCGACCCGGCGCAGGGCGACTCGGCGCGGCAGTCGCTGGCCTACATGGCGCTCGAACCGGGGACGCCGATCCAGGAGATCGCCGTCGATCGGGTCTTCATCGGCTCCTGCACCAACTCCCGCATCTCCGACCTCCGCATCGCCGCTTCGGTGGTTGCGGGCCGCCGGGTTGCGCCCTCGGTGCAGGCGATGGTGGTGCCCGGGTCAATGCAGGTCAAGGCGCAGGCGGAGGCCGAGGGACTTGATCGGGTCTTCATTGACGCCGGGCTCGAGTGGCGCGACGCCGGCTGCTCGATGTGCCTGGGCATGAACCCGGACATCCTTCAGCCCGGCGAACGCTGTGCCTCGACCAGCAACCGCAACTTCGAGGGCCGCCAGGGGAGGGGAGGCCGGACCCACCTGGTGAGCCCGGCGATGGCCGCGGCGGCTGCCATCGAGGGCCACTTCGTCGACGTCCGCGAGCTACCCGTAGCCGCGGGGGCCAGCCGATGAAGCCGTTCCGCAGGGAGACCGGAGTTGTCGTGCCGATGGTCAAGCACAACGTCGACACCGATCAGATCATCCCCAAGCAGTTCCTCAAGCGCATCGAGCGCACCGGGTACGGGCCCTTCCTGTTCAATGACTGGCGCTACAACCAGGACGGCAGCGAGAGGCCCGACTTCGTGCTCAACCAGGCCGCCTATCGCAGCGGCAACGTGCTGATCGCGGGACGCAACTTCGGCTGCGGGTCAAGTCGGGAGCACGCCGTCTGGGCGCTCGACCAGTTCGGCTTCCGCGTCGTGATCGCCCCCGGCTTCGCTGACATCTTCCGCGGCAACTCGGGCAAGGAGGGACTGCTCACCGTGCAGCTGCCCGAGGACGCGGTCAACCTGCTGGCGTCGCGGGCCGAGGAGGAGCCCGGCGTCGAGGCCACCGTCGACCTCGAGTCGCAGACCGTGACCCTGGGCGAGCTGTCCTACTCCTTCGAGGTCGACCCCTTCCTCAAGCACTGCCTGCTCGAAGGCCTGGACGATATCGGGCTGACGCAGGCCCAGGAGGACGCCATCACCGCATTCGAGGCAGGGCGTCCGTCGTGGATGCCGGACATGCGACGCAAGCCGGCGGCCAGATCGCAAACGGGAGCACTGGCGTGAGCGCGCAGTCCACGAGTCTCCGCGTCGTCGTCCTTCCCGGCGACGGCATCGGTCCCGAGGTGACGGAGCAGGCCGTGAGCGTGCTCCGCGCCGCGACCGAGATCGCCGGGATCTCCCTGACCCTCGAAGAGCGGCGCATGGGTGGCACCGCCATCGATGCCGAGGGAACCCCCCTCTCGGAGGAGACACTGGATGCCTGCGTCACCTCCGATGCAGTGCTGCTGGGCGCGGTCGGGGGCCCCAAGTGGGACCAGCTCAGCGGCGACATGCGCTGCGAGTCGGGACTGCTGCGGCTGCGCAAGGGGATGGGGGTCTTCGCCAACGTCCGGCCGGTGTGGGTGCCGGACGCGCTCGCGGATCGCTCCACCCTGAAGCGCGAGGTGGTGCAGGGCGTCGACCTTGTGGTGGTGCGCGAGCTGACCGGTGGGGTCTACTTCGGGCAGCCCAAGGAGCGCCGTGGCGAGGGGGCCGACGAAAGCGCGGTCGACACCATGATCTACACCCGACCGGAGATCGAGCGCGTCGCCCGCTTCGCATTCGAGAAGGCCCAGCAGCGCGATTCCGGCAAGCCGCTGGTGTCGGTTGACAAGGCCAATGTGCTGGTGACATCGCAGCTCTGGCGCGAGGTCGTGGGCGAGGTGGCCGTCGACTTCCCCCAGGTCCGGCTGGAAAATCAACTGGTGGACGCCGCCGCCATGCGCCTCATCCGCGCCCCCCGCGACTTCGACGTCATCGTCACCGAGAACCTGTTCGGCGACATCCTCACCGACGAGGCCGCGATGCTGTCCGGCTCCCTTGGCATGCTGCCGTCAGCCAGCCTCAGCGGCATCGGGCCGGGCCTCTTCGAGCCCATCCATGGCAGCGCCCCCGACATCGCCGGCAAGGGCCTGGCCAACCCGTTGGGCGCGATACTGAGCGTCGCCATGCTGCTTGATTCAGTTGGGCTTGCCGCCGCGGCCGATGGCGTGCGCGCCGCGGTCGAGAAAACCATCGAGGCCGGCCACCTGACCAGCGACCTGGGTGGCTCAGAGTCCACCGGGCAGGTCGGATCCGCGGTGCTGGCCGCGCTGCCGCGGATGGTTCCCGACACGGTGCCGTGATGACCGCCGGTACACGAGCCCTGGAGCTCTACGATGTCACCCTTCGCGACGGCGCCCAGGGCCCGGGTATCAGCTTCTCCGTCTCCGACAAGCTGAAGATCGCCGCCAAGCTCGACGACCTCGGGGTCACATACATCGAGGGCGGCTGGCCCGGCTCCAACCCCAAGGACTCCGAGTTCTTCGACGAGATGAAGTCGGTGAGGCTCAAGCACGCGGTCCTGGCCGCCTTCGGCGCCACCCGCAGGCCCGGCGCGGCCGCCGCCGACGACCTGGGCCTGCGCCAGCTGATCGATGCTGAAACCCCGGTGGTGACGCTCGTCGGCAAGAGCTGGGATCGCCAGGTGGAGGACGTCATCCGCGCCAGCCTGGATGAGAACGTGGCCATGATCCGTGAGTCGATGGCCTTCCTCAAGGCCGCCGGTCGGGTGGCGATGTACGACGCCGAGCACTTCTTCGACGGCTACGCCTCCAACCCCGATTACGCTCGGAGCTGCCTGGAGGCGGCGCTGGAGGGCGGCGCCACCCGGGTAATCCTCTGCGACACCAACGGCGGCAGCCTGCCCGACACCATCTCCGAGGTCACCGCGGCGGTGGTGGAGAAGCTCGGCCCCGTCGTCGGCATCCATTGCCACGATGACTGTGGCGTTGGCGTGGCCAACACCCTGGCCGCGGTCAACGCTGGGGCAGTCCAGGTCCAGGGCTGTGTCAACGGGCTGGGCGAGCGCACCGGCAACGCCAACATGACCACGATCATCCCCAACCTCCAGCTGAAGATGGGCTACCAGGTCGTCAGCCCGGCGCAGCTGGCGACCCTGACCGAGGCCTCGCAGTACATCGGTGAGCTGGCCAACGTGGTGCCGGCCATCTCGGCACCATTCGTCGGCGAGGGCGCCTTCACCCACAAGGGCGGCCAGCATGTCGACGCGATGATGAAGGCGGCGTACACCTACCAGCACATCGAGCCCGAGCTGGTGGGAAACCGCAAGCGCATCGTCGTCTCCGACCAGGCCGGGCGGGGCAACGTGATGCACAAGGCCGAGGAGTTCGGCATCGACCTCGAAGGCGACAAGGCCTTCGCCCGCCGCCTGGCTGACGAGGTCAAACGGCTTGAGCACATGGGCTACTCCTTCGAGGGGGCCGAGGCGTCCTTCGAGATGGTGATCCACCGCGCCCGGGGCCACCAGGCGCCCTTCGAGCTGGTTGACTACATCGCCCTGGTGGAGCAGCGCGAGGGCAACCCCATGGTCAGCGAAGCCACAGTCAAGGTACGTGTCGGCGACAAGGTGATCCATACCGCCGCCGAGGGCAACGGTCCCGTGAACGCCCTCGACGCCGCCCTCCGCAAGGCGCTGGTGCCGTCCTTCCCGGAGATCGACGAGATGCGGCTGCACGACTACAAGGTCCGCGTCCTCGACGGCGTCGCCGCCACCGCGGCAGGGGTCAGGGTCCTGATCGAGTCCGGCGACAAGCACGCGCGCTGGAGCACCGTTGGCTGCTCCACCAACGTGATCGAGGCATCCTGGCTGGCCCTCGCCGATGCCTTCGAGTACGGCATCCTCAAGGCGCGCTCGGCGCGCGACAAGGCGGGCCGGGCCGAAGCCTAGCTCCGCTCTCAGGCCCGGGCCGTAGACTACGCGGATGCCTGACCTCCGCCCCTCCAAAATCGTCGCGGTGGGGCGGAATTACGTGGCCCACGCCAGGGAGCTGGGGCACGAGATACCGACGGAACCGCTGATCTTCCTCAAACCGCCGACGACGGTGGTTGGCGACGGCGACAGCGTGGTCTATCCGGCCGCCAGCACCAACGTCCACCACGAAGGCGAGCTGGCCGTCGTCATGGGGCAGCGCTGCCACGCCGCCAGCATCGACGAAGCCCTCTCGTTTGTCGCCGGCTATACCTGCGCCAACGACGTCACCGCCCGCGACCTCCAGGAGAAGGACGGCCAATGGACGCGAGCCAAGGGTTTCGACACCTTCTGTCCTCTCGGCCCGGAGGTGGTGAGCGACCTCGATCCTGGGGCGCTAGTGGTCGTCTGCCGCGTCAACGGCGCCGTCCGCCAGGAGGGCAACACCTCGGACATGCTCTTCGGGGTGCCCCAGCTTGTCGCCTACATAAGTGGTGTCATGACCCTCGAGCCCGGCGACGTCATCCTCACAGGCACGCCCCCGGGGGTCGGCCCGGTGCAGCGCGGGGATGAGATGGAGGTCGAGATAGTAGGCATCGGCGTGCTCCACAACCGCGTCGTCTGATGCCGTCATGGCGCACCGAGGAGGTGCTGGTGGTGCCCCGCGAGGAGATCTTTCCTGACGGCGCCTGGCATGGCTTCATCGACTCGCACCCCGAGCGCTACCTCAGCATCATTGCCGAGCGGCGCCAGTTCCGCCCCCGCGGCGAGGTCGAGGACGACCCCGGGTTCCAGCAGATCATACCCTACGTCGTCTTCCGCCACGATGACCGCTACTTCCTCACGCGGCGGCTCAAACAGAGCTCTGAGAAGCGGCTGCGCCACCTGTACTCGCTCGGCATCGGCGGCCACATCAACCGCGAGGACGTCAGCGACGAGGCCGATGACGTGGTGCTGGAAGGGCTCCGGCGCGAGTTCGCCGAGGAGGTGACGTACGCTGGGGACTGGACGCACCGCCTGGTCGGGTTGTTGAATGACGATTCCAACGACGTCAGCCGCGTGCACCTCGGCCTCGTCTTCGAGGTCACCGGCGACAGCCCGGTGATCAGCATCCGCGAGACCGAGAAACTTGAGGGCGAGCTCTTACGCCTGGAGGAGATGAAGATCTACTACTTGGACATGGAATCCTGGAGCCAGCTCATCTACGACCACCTGCTCGCTCGCGAGAAGGCGGGGGTGCGGTGAGCGCCGACGAGCGCAGCTGGGCGCCGGGCGGGCCCCACGACCGGGAGAAGGCCCTGGCGCTGCTGCACGAGCACAACCAGTCGGAGAGCCTGCGCAAGCACGGCCTGGCCGTGGAGGCGGCAATGCGCGGCTTCGCCCAGCAGTACGGCGAGGACGAAGACCTCTGGGCGATCGTTGGGTTGATCCATGATTTCGACTACGAGAAGCACCCGGACCCGCTGGAGCACGGCCTTGCCGGCGGGCGCATCCTGCGCGACCTGGGCTGGCCCGACGTCATCAGCCACGCCGTCGAGAGCCACAACGACCACGTCGGCGTGCTCCGCGAGAACCTGATGGAGCACGTGCTGTTTTCCTCCGACGAGCTGACCGGCTTCATCGTTGCGGTGGCGCTGGTCAAGGGCCGCGACCTGACCCTGGTGGAGGCCCGGTCGGTGCACAAAAAGATGCGCGACAGGGCGTTTGCCCGGAGTGTCTCGCGAGAGGACATCGAGAAGGGCTGGCGCGAGCTCGACGTCGACGCCGACCAGCACATCGGCTTCATCGTCGAGAGCCTGAAGAAGGTCGCGCCGGACCTGGGGTTGACCTACTCCGCCTAGCCGGCCAGCCCCCGCCGCAGTGCCAGGCCGCTGGCAATCGCGACCACCAGGGCGATCGCGAGCCAGGCGGGCAGCGGCGAAGTGCCCCCCGCGCTTGTGTTCGGCAGCGGCGCGACGGCGACCGTAATCGGCTCAGTCGCCGTTGTCACGACAGGTGGGCAGACGTGGTGGATGCCGGTGCCCCAATCGCCGGCCGCCGTCTGGATGGTCTGGCCCTCGATGACGATGGGCTGGCTGTCGTAGACGCCCGTGGTGATGCCCTCTGCGGCGCCCCAGATGCAGCCTGCCTCGTCGATCGCCGAGTAGGAGTAATCGCCCCAGCGGCCAACGCAGGTGGTGCAAGGCGGGACGTCCGGCAGGCCCTGCTGGCCCAGGAGTCCAAGGGCCGTGAAGCCGTCATCCGGCGCCAGGCCGGGACGGCTGACGTGGACGTCAGGCCCACTCCCGGCGGCGAGCCCGTCAAGCCGCGCCCAGGCCACGCTGGGGAAATTGTCGATGCCTGCCAGCGTGAAGGTGGCGATCGTGGCGCCATCGGGACGGGCGCCGATCGACGGGAAGAGGACGTTGCCGTTGGACACCTGGATGTACCCGTCCCGGGTCATGCTGGCCTGCAGGTTGGGGCCGCTGAAGGACGGGGTCACCTGGAAGTACATGATTCCCACCCGGGGAAGCGCTTCGAGCCCTGAGCCCGAAGGGTTCAACGCCGGCAGCGACGTGTTGACGCCGGCCCACAGCGAGCCGTTGGACAGCATCGGCGCGTTCATCCGGTCGTCGTTGGCGTTGAGGACATCCTCGGCGTCCCCCGAGCCGGCGGCTCGCGGATGAGGGCCCGCCTTTTGGTAAGCGTAGAAAGGCGTGCTGCTAGGCGCCGAGGGGTCAGGCACAAAGAATGTATCCGCGGGGCTCAGCGTATTGACGGTGACATGCTGCAGCGTCAGGTTGGGGCTGGCCGTGTTGAGTGAGGCGGTATTCGTCCATGCCCAAACCGCGATCTGGTTGGAAACCGTGGGTGAGACGGGCAGCCCGATGTCGCTCATGAAGTACTCAGCCCCACCGGGAGGCGGCACGGTTGTGTCGTGAGGCGGAGGCGACGCCGGTTGCAGCGACTGCCATGGGCCGTCCTGGGTCGGCCCGGGGAACGGCACGCCGTTAGTGTCGAACTGGACCAGCGTCGTCGAGCTCCCCGTCACGAGCTGCTGCTTCGATAGCGCGTACACCTGCGCCACCCCGCTGCGCAGCAGGAAGCTCGGGATCTGCTGCAGTGGCGGACCCACCGGGAGGCCAACCGGGAAGACCTCGGTCATCGAGTACTCGTTGTCGCTGATGTAGATGCCGTTGGCA
The DNA here is from genome assembly GCA_035938265.1 of Candidatus Dormiibacterota bacterium. Classification (GTDB taxonomy): domain Bacteria; phylum Chloroflexota; class Dormibacteria; order DASZGP01; family DASZGP01; genus DASZHA01. The sequence continues at coordinate 7,058 of DASZHA010000009.1, read as the reverse complement.
TCCGCCCCGATCAGGGGCTGGTCACCGAGACAACCTGGGACCGGCGCTGCCGCCCCGGGGGTGACGCACCCGGTGTGCAGGGGCGAGCCGTTGAGGCCGTTGTCGCTGACGTTGAAGGAGTAGACGTACCAGTCACCCAGCGGGTTATTTGTCTTGCTGACGGCGATGTAGTTGTTGTCGCTGAGGAAGGATGGCTGCACGACCTGGTCGACCTCGAGGATGGTGACAAACCAGCGCTGGGTGGACGGGTCGTAGTAGCAGCGGGGGTCGCTGATGAACGCGGGCTGGGTCTGGGCGTTGGCGGGGTTGAGTCCGTAGAACTGGGAGAGGGGCACCGACTTTGCGGTTGCCTTGGTCCCGGCGCTGGTGTAGACACGCATTCCATCGTTGACGGTCTCCATGACGTAGCCGTTGCCGACGCAGAGGCCCTGGTCCGGCGGCTCGAGGCCGAGGTTGCTGGCGTCGTAGGTCCCGGTGCCCCCGGCCTTCATGTCGCTGATGTCGATGCCGTTGAAGCTGCCGTTGTCTCCGCCGGAGACGACGGTGCTGGGCGGTGCGCTACTGCCACCAAGGATGACCTTCGGCGTCACCGCGCGCTCGCCGGTGGCCAGCGCGGATCCAGGTCGCTTGTGGTCGATCTCCAGGTGCTTGATCGGCGGGGCGGCCGACGGCGTGCTGGCGACCTGGGCCAGGTTAACGGTGCGGAGCACCTTGATCTGTCGCACCGACTGGTCGGCGCCGAGGGTGGGTGTCGCGACGGGGGTTACGCCGACAAGGGCGAGCGCAATGGTCGTCGCCGGCAGCACGGCAACGGCTCTACGCAGCACTGGATGCATTAACGTCCGCTACTCCCCTACCTGCATGTTTTCCGCAGTGCCCCCTGGCTAGATCGTGGATCAAACAGCGATCGACTCGAGGCTAGCAGAGCCGAAGCCGCCTAGTACAACCCCCGGTCCAACCCGCCATCAACCGCGAGCGTCACGCCGGTGATGTAGCTGGCGGCGTCGCTGGCCAGGAAGACGGCGGCATTGGCCAGCTCCGGGGGCGTGCCGAAGCGGCCCATCGGGGTCTCGCGGCCCCATGTCTCCAGCTCCTCGTCGACGCTTACCCCCTTGCCCTGGGCTCGGACTGCGGCGATCTGCCGGATGCGGTCGGTGAGGATGTGCTCGGTCGCGATGTTGTTGACGCGAACCTCGGGCGCCGCCTCGCGGGAAAGGGTTTTGGCCATGCCCAGGATCGCGGGGCGGAAGGCATTGGACAGCAGCAGCAGGTCGATCGGCTGCTTGCCGGTAAGCGATGTCAGGTTGACGACCGTCCCGCCGGGATCCGCCTTAAGCGCCGGCAGCGCGGCGCGGGTGACCCGCACAGCACTCATCAGCAGCGAGTCGAACGCGTGCCGCCACTGCGCCTCGTCCATGGACTCGAACGTGCCCGGCGGCGGTCCGGGCGCGTTGTTGACCAACACCTCCAGGCCGCCCAGCCGGTGCAGCGCCCAGTCGACGAGGTCGGCGCACTCGTCAGCCTGGGCCAGGTCGGCCGCCATGGCGATCACGTCGCCCTCAGCGCTAAGTTGCTGTGCCGCTGCCTGGATCCGCTCCTCGCTGCTGGAGCTGATCGCCACCCGGCAGCCCTCGCGCAGCAGCGCGCTTGCCACCGCGTAACCCAAACCCTTGCTCGCCGCGGTGACCAGCGCCCGCTTGCCCCGCAGTCCGGTTTCCACGGCGCAATCGTAGCCCGACCTCCCGGCGCGACGTGCCCGCGGTCGAAGCTGGCCTGAACTGGGCCGTCGATACACTCTGTGAGATGACCTCCGCCGTCAAGTCCCTGATCTGTCGCGAGTGCCAGAGCGAGTTCGAGCCGCAGGCGACGCACGTCTGCGACATCTGCTTCGGGCCGTTGGAGGTCAAGTACGACTACGGCACGCTGGCTCAGCAGGTGTCGCGGGAGTCGATCGAAGCCGGCCCCAACTCTCTCTGGCGCTACCGCAACCTGCTGCCGCTGAACGACGTCGCCGAGCCGGTCACGCTGGGGGAGGGGATGACGCCGCTGGTCCACGCCGAGAGGCTAGGCGCGGAGCTGGGGCTGTCGAACCTGTACCTCAAGAACGAGACCATGAACCCCACCAACTCCTTCAAGGACCGCGTCGTCAGTGTGGCGGTGTCCTGGGCGCGGGCCAACGGCTTCGACACCATGGCCTGCGCCTCCACCGGCAACCTGGCCAACTCGGTGGCGGCCTACAGCGCCCGAGCCGGGATGCGCTGCTTCGTCTTCATCCCCGCCGACCTGGAGGTCAGCAAGGTCCTGACAACGTCGGTCTTCGCGCCCAATGTCGTGGCTGTCGAGGGCAACTACGACGAGGTCAACCGCCTCTGCTCCGAGCTGGCCGACTCCTACCACTGGGCCTTCGCCAACATCAACGTGCGGCCGTTCTATGCCGAGGGCAGCAAGACGCTGACCTACGAGACCGCGGAGCAGCTGGGCTGGAGGCTGCCCGACGAGATCATCGTGCCGATCGCCTCCGGGTGCCAGTTCGTCAAGCACAACAAGGCGATCCAGGAGCTGATCGAGCTGGAGCTGGTCGACCCCGGGCCCTACCCCAAGCTCACCGGCGCCCAGGCGCTGAACTGCTCTCCGGTGGCGACGGCGTTCAAGGACGGCACCAGCGTCAAGCCGGTCAAGCCCAACACCATCGCCAAGTCGTTGGCGATCGGCAATCCGAGCGACGGCAAGTACGTCATCAACATCGCCAATGGCACCGGGGGCGTGGTCGACACCGTCACCGAGGACGAGATCATCGAAGCCATCGAGCTGCTGGCGAGGACCGAGGGCATCTTCGCCGAGACGGCCGGCGGGGTCACCGTGGGTGTGCTCAAGAAGCTGGCTAAGGCAGGCCGCTGGAAGGGCGACGAGACCGTGGTCGCCTACATCACGGGCCACGGCTTCAAGACCATCGAAGTGATCCCGGGCCTGGATCGCTACCGCAGGACGATCCAGCCGTCGGTGCGGTCGTTCGAGGAGACGTTCCCCGGCCTAGACTGAGCCCGTGAGGGCGCCGGCGTGACCTGGGATGCAGACATCAGTTACGCGCGGAGCGGTGAGCTCCACATCGCGTACAGCACGATGGGGAAGGGTCCGGTAGACCTGATCGCGGTATCCCCGGGAATCGGCTTCCTTGATGCCCAGGTGCCGGCTGTCGACAGCACCTTCGTCCGCCTGGCGCAGTTTGCGCGCGTCATCCAGTACAACCAACGCGGCGGAGGCCTGTCCGATCCTGTGCCCAAGGTGGAGCTGCCGACGATGGACGAGCGCATCGATGACATACGTGCGGTCCTCCACGCATGTGGCAGCGAACGCACGGCGCTGCTCGGACTGGGGCACGGCGGACCCACCGCCATGTTCTTCGCCGCGACGTATCCGGAGCGGGTGTCCTCGCTCGTGTTGCTGGGCACATACGCCAGATGGCAGCGAGCAGACGACTACCCGCCGGGAATGCCCTCGAGCGCGTCGGCTGGGTTCAAGGAGGTGACGCTGGGCATGTGGGGAACCGGTGGCTCGATCATCGGGTTCGTTCCCAGCCTGGCGGAGGATCCGACGTCTCGGAAGCAGTGGGCCCGGCTGGAGCGCATGGGGGCAAGCCCTGGGCAGCTGATCAAGATGCTGGACATGTGGCTGGACACCGACGTCCGCGACATACTGCCGGCGGTCCGTTGCCCCACTCTCGTTCTCCACCAGAGCGGCGACGCGCAGTTCCGAGTCGACCATGGGAGGTACCTGGCAGCGAACATCGCCGGTGCGAAGTACGTCGAGCTTCCGGGCAGGGATCACCTGCCGCAGGGGGAGGACCTTGCGCAATTCGCGGGTGAGGTGGAGCAGTTCATAACTGGACGGCGGAGCGAAGCGGCCGCGGATCGGGTGCTTGCGACGGTGATGTTCACAGACATCGTCGGCTCCACTGCCAAGGCGACCGCTGTGGGCGACCGCGCCTGGCGTGACCTGCTTGACCGCCACGACGAGACTGTCCGACAGCAGCTCGAACGGTATCGGGGTCACATCGTCAAGCACACCGGGGACGGCGTCGCCGCCACATTCGATGGACCGGCCCGCGCCATCACTTGTGCCGGCGCCATCCGTGGCTCGGTCCGGCTCCTCGGGCTCGAGGTTCGGGCGGGGCTGCACACCGGAGAAATCGAGCGTCGCGGCGATGACGTCAGTGGAGTCGGGGTGCATATCGCGGCGCGGGTCGCGCAGCTGGCTCAGCCCGGGGAGGTGCTCGTCTCGAGCACAGTCAAGGACCTGGTTGTCGGATCTGGCATCACATTCGAGGACCGTGGTACCCATCACCTCAAGGGTGTCCCCGACGAATGGCGGCTCCTGAGCGTCGTCGGCTAGCCTGGTGGGGGAGCTGGGTCGTATGGAACCGGAGCTGAGGTATGCGAAGAGTGGCGACTATCGCATCGCGTACGGCATTTGGGGCGACGGCCCGGTTGACCTCCTCATCGCCCCAGGGGGCTTCGGCATGTTCGAGGCCGGCGGCCACGTTTCGCTTGTTTATCCGCGCTTGGCGTCATTCGCGCGCGTGATCACGTACACCATCCGCGGATCTGGCTTCTCGGACCCGGCTCCCCTCGAGGCGACAACAACAATGGAGGAGCGGGTGGACGATGCCCTGGCCGTCCTGGATGACGCCGGAGTGGCGAAAGCGGTTTTCCTCGGCAACGGCTATTCCGGACCCGACGGCATCTTCCTGGCGAGCACATTTCCGGATCGCGTGTCTTCGCTGATCCTGTATGACACGTACGCGCGGTGGACTCGCGCCGATGACTACCCAGCGGGCATGCCGGCCGAGTCGGCCGCAAAATTCAGGAAGCTCGTTGTGGACCTGTGGGGGTCAGGCGGGACGATCGCGGGCATGCAACCAAGCCTGGCGGGTGATCCGTTGATGCAGCGCGACTGGGCGATGCAGGAGCGTATCTCGGGGAGCGCACAGCAAGTGGACCGGTTGGTACGAATGTACTTCGATACCGACGTCCGTGACGTCCTACCGACGGTGAGGGTCCCAACCCTGGTTCTGCATCGAACGGGCGATCTTCAGTTTCGGATTGGGCACGGCCGATACCTGGCGGAGCGCATCCCGGGTGCCACCTTCACGGAACTCGCAGGCAGCGACTATCTCCCTGTCGGCGATGATCTCGAGGCCTTTGCGGTCGTCGTAGAGGAGTTCGTTACGGGAAGGCCGAGCTTTGCCGCTGACGACCGAGTCCTGGCAACGGTGCTTTTCACCGACATCGTTGACTCGACGTCGGCTGCCGCGACGTTAGGCGATCGCGCGTGGCGCCAGCTGCTCGACCGCCACGATGACACGGTGAACCGCCAGATCGAGCGTCACCGCGGGACCGCGGTAAAGCAAACCGGCGACGGCGTGGCGGCTACCTTCGACGGCCCCGCACGGGCGATCAGGTGCGCGTGTGCTATCCGCGACGCCGTTCGACCCTTGGGTTTGGAAATCAGGGCGGGTCTGCACACCGGCGAGATCGAGATTCGTGGGCAGGACGTGAGTGGCCTCGGCGTGCACATCGCCGCTCGCGTTGCCGATCTCGCGGGCGCAGGCGAGGTCCTCGTATCCAGCACTGTGAAGGACCTGGTAGTCGGGTCGGGCATTTCCTTCGAGGACCGCGGGATGCACGCGCTCAAGGGTGTCCCCGACGAATGGCGCCTCCTCAGCGTCGTGGGCTAGTGCTTCGTCCGACCTAGACTGAGCGCGTGAGGCTACCCGTGTGAGCTTCGACGTCGAGGTCAAGTACGCCCAGAGCGGTGACATCCATATCGCTTACGCGACGATCGGCGACGGTCCGGTTGACATGGTCCTTGTTCCGGCCGGGATCAACGCCTTGAACTTCGAAGCACAACCCCTCGTGTGGGGAATGTTTGCCCATATGGCTTCGTTCAGCCGGGTGATTTTGTATGCGCCAAGGGGTGGTGGCCTATCTGACCCGGTGCCGCTCGATGCGCTGCCGACCATGGAGGTTCGGACGGACGACATCCGGGCTGTGCTCGACGCTATCGGTTCGGAGCGCGCTGTGATCATCGGACAGGGTCACGGCGGACCCACAAGCCTGTTTTTCGCCGGAACCTATCCGGATCGGGTGGCGTCGCTGGTCCTCATATCGACCTATGCACGGTGGCAGCGCGCCACCGACTACCCCGTCGGCATGCCGGAAGCGGCGACCGCCGGATTCCAGCAGCTGGTTGCCGGCATTTGGGGCTCCGGAGGCACCATTTCAGGTTTCTTTCCCAGGCTCGCCGAGGATCCTGATGCTCGCCGTAAGTGGGCGATGGCGGAACGGACGGGAGCCAGCCCCGCGCAGATTGAAGGGTTGATGGCGATGTGGACGGAAACCGACGTGCGCGACATCCTGCCATCGATCCGGGTTCCCACCCTCGTGATCCACCGGGTTGACGATTTTCAGTTCCGCGTCGGTCATGGAAGGTTCCTGGCCGAACACATCACAGGCGCCAAGTACATCGAGTACCCCGGCAGTGATCACTTCTGGGTAGGCGATGACCTGGAAGAGCTGGCAGGCGAGGTCGAGGAATTCGTCACCGGCAAGCGCAGCGCCGTCGCCGGTGATCGTGTTCTCTCCACTGTGATGTTCACCGACATCGTCGGGTCAACGGCCAAGGCGTCGGAGATCGGGGACAACGCCTGGCGGGAACTCCTGGACCGGCACGACGAGGCCGTCCGGCGCCAGATCGACCGCTACCGCGGCAGCGCCTTCAAGCAGACTGGGGACGGCGTGGCGGCGACCTTCGATGGCCCCGCCCGAGCGATCACCTGCGCATGCGGCATCCGCGACGCCGTCCGTGGCCTCGGACTCGATGTTCGCGCCGGGCTGCACACGGGCGAGATCGAACGCCGCGGCGATGACGTGAGCGGAGTCGGTGTCCACATCGCCGCGCGGGTAGCGGCGCTCGCCGGGCCGGGGCAGGTGCTGGTATCAAGCACGGTCAAAGACCTCGTCGTCGGATCCGGGATCCAGTTCGAGGACCGCGGGATGCAC
>DASZHA010000008.1:0-10683 GCA_035938265.1 Candidatus Dormiibacterota bacterium | reverse complement strand
GCGCCCAACAGCTCGGGCTTCACCGCCGGCGACGAGGTCTGGGGGCGGTCCAGCCACGCGTATGCCGAATACGTGATCGCAGACCCCTCTGGCACGGTTCCCAAGCCTGCCAACATCGGCTTCGAGGGAGCCGCAGCCCTGGTCATTGGCGCCACCACGGCCTATGAGGGCCTGGTCACCCGAGTCAAGCTAGAGCCAGCTGAAACGGTGCTCGTCACCGCCGCCTCCGGGGGTGTAGGCACCGCCGCGGTGCAGATCGCCAAGGCTCACGGCGCCCGCGTTATCGGGGTCTCCAGCGCCGCGAACTTCGACCTCGTCCGTAGTCTCGGCGCCGACGAGGTCTTCGACTACGCCGATCCTGCGTGGACGGACAAGGTCCTGGAGTCGGTCCCCGGTGGCGTCGATGTCCTGTTCGACGCCATCGGCAACGAGACCGGGCAGGAATCGCTGAAGGCCCTCCGGGATGGTGGTCGGGGCGCCTTCATCGCCTTCCCCAACCCCGACTACGAAGGCAAGGGCCGTGGCATCCAGGGGCACAGCTTCTCGGCCAAGGCATCGAAGGGGGACCTCACCGCGATCAACAGGCTGATCGAGGATGGCAAGCTCCGCGCCGAGGTGCAGACGCGGCCGCTGGACCAGGCTCGGGAGGCGCTGGAGGAGAACCAGAAAGGCCACACCCGGGGCAAGGTCGTCCTCCAGACCTGAGCCGGCGCCGCCAACCGGGAGTTGGCGGCTGACAAATCGTGGGGTTCCGCCCCGCCGCGTGATCGGCTATTCTGCTGGCGTCCACGGGCCGGAGGAGAGGATGACCCCAATCGAAAGGGCCAGCGAAGGTCGCGAACTTGGGGCGATCGGCAGGCGCTGGCGCTGGTCCGCGCCCATGAAGCTGGTTGCCATCGTCGCCCTCGCCGGCGCGATATCGGTAATGGGCTTCGAGCCTGCGGCCGCCGCGGCGATCAACGAAGGGCCCTGCAAGTACTTCCTCAACGGCGCGCCCTCGACCCAGTTTGATACCCAGGACCACGCCCTCACGGTGGCCAGCGACCAGCAGGTGACGGTCAGCGGCACCGTCCCCGGCAAGTTCAAGCAGTACGATGTCTGGCTCCAGTTTGGCTTCGGCCAGATCGACGCCGGCAAGGGCACCCCCAACGGTCCCACCTTCAGCCAGACCGTCAACGTCAAGGACTACGCCAAGTTCGGCTCTGGCATCTACAAGATCCTCTCCGAGGCGACTGTCGAATCCTCGGGTGGCACCTCCTGCGTTGCTGATGCGTACGTGCTGGTGACCGGCAGCCTGCTGAGCACCGCGGCTGGCATCGGCGCGGCTGTGGCGGGTGGTCTTGGCCTTGCTGGTGTCGTCGGCGGTGCGGCCAGCTCGGCGGCCGAGAACAGAGGCACCACCAAGGAATGGGAGGCGCAACAAGAGGCAGACCGAAAGGAGGAAGCCTCAACCCGGAAGGAACGAAGGGAAATACTCGGGCCAGGCGCCGACCTGTTCCCTGAGCTGGGATGCATCGGTTGCGCCGTCCCGATGTCGCTGTTCGGGCTGCTGGCGATCCTTGTTGGTGGCCTCCTCGGGATCAAAGCGCGACGTGGGCGGATGCACTGATGGCGGTCAACACCATCCCCCGGCAGGGCTGGAAGCCACGACTGTCAATCCTCGGTTTCATCGGCGGCCTGCTGACGGGCGCGAGCGTTGTCGTCCTGCTGCAGCAGTCCGGCAAGGTCTACCCGTCGCTGACGATCCTGATCATCGCCCTGGTCGTCGGCGCGGTGCTGGGAGGCGTCGTGGTGCCCTCGATCTTCCGGCTGGTCGCCCTGGGCCGGGCCAACAAGGCCATCGACCGAGTCAACAGTCTCGGGGCGTCGCAAGCCGCGCCCACCGTGGCGGCCCCGACCGCGGTGCCCGGGGTGGCGGTGGCAGCTCCGACTCCGGCGCCGCCGGCTCCGACGGCCCCGTCTGCAGCCGGCGCCCCACCATCGGTTCCGGCGCCGTCAACCGCAGGCGCCCCTCCGGCCATGCCCGCGCCCAGCGCCGCAGAGGCTCCCCCTGCTTGGGTCCCCACCCACATCGTGCCCTCCGCAGGCGTCTCAGCCTATGCCCGCCCCAACCACAAGACCGCCCCGGTCGCGACCATCGACGCGGGACTGAAGGTCCGCCTTATCAACACCCAGCGCACCTGGTCCCAGGTCGAGTTCGACAACGGCTGGACCGGCTGGGTTGAAACCGCGAGCCTGCAGGCGCTGTAAGAACTGCCGGCTGAGCCGTACGGGCGCTACCGCGATGTGTTGGGCAGCCCGCCTCCAACCGGCGTGACCTGGGGCTGGTTGACCAGGGCGATGGCCGCGGGGTCCTGGCCCTGTTCGAGCAAGAACTTGAGGTAGACCGGCACGATCGCCGGGTCCACCCGAAGGTCGTTGTGGTAGGTCTGCGGGAACTGCATGTTGATCGCGCCCTTCAGCGCCGGGCTCTGGTGGTCGTCGTAGGTCGGCCCTGACGAGAAGTACGGGTCGACGTTGTCGGTGCCGTTGTAGACCGTCATCCAACGGGTCGGACCAGGCGCCTCGCCGGCGGCGTTGAGCAGCTGCAGCCAGCCGGTGCCCGGCGCGATCTCCTCGCACCCGTAGTAGCTGCTATCGAGGCCACGACAGATCGTTGTCCCGTGGTTGCCGCCGGCGATCATCACTGCGGCGACAACGGAGCTGCGCAGCTCGGGATGTAGGAGCAGCATCTTGCGGGTGATGGTCACGCCCAGCGAATGACCCACGATGTCGACCTTGGCCGAGCCGGTGTAGCCCTGGACCGCCTTCACGAAGGCGTACAGGTCGGGGACGTTGGGATCGTCGGAGGCGCCATGGCCGCCGTTACAGCAGATGGCGTAGTTGGGAGGGTTGGTCGAGTTCCAGTAGGTGATCGACTCGGGCGCCGGCTGCGACTTCACGGGAAGGCCGGCGTAGGCATTGCCCAGTCCGTTGTATGAGAGCGCGTACATCTCCTGGTCGGTGTAGCCGGCGAGCGCCTTGAACTGGTCCGCGACCAGGTACCAGTTCTCGGCGTCGGCCTGGTTGCCGTGGACGAAGATCACCGGCGTGTGCTTGATGGCGCTGTGACCCTTGATGCCGCCCCAGCCACCGAGGGGATAGCCCCATTCGCAGTCGTCAAGCTTGGGGAAATCGGCGGCGAACAGGACCGGCGCCGCGGGCGGCATGGTGTGCCCCGTCTGCGGTTCCAGGGCCGCGATCGCGGCGCACGGCGTTGGTCCCGCGGCCAGCTGCGACGACGGTCGGGCCCCACCCAACCCGGCGGCCGCCACAGCCAACAACACGGCCAGCGGAGCCAGGCGGACGCGCCGGCCCCCGATCAATGGGCCAGCCATCCCGCGTCCATGGTCAGCGTCGTGCCGGTGATCGACCAAGCGGACGGAGAACACAGAAACTCGACCGTCGCCGCCACCTCCTCCGGCTCGATCAGCCGCTTAACCGCGTTTCGCGTCAGCAGCACCTTCTCAAGCACCTCGCTTTCGGGGATGCCGTGCGCCCTGGCCTGGTCGGCGACCTGGCCCTCGACCAGCGGCGTGCGCACGTACGACGGGCAGATCGCGTTGACGGTGACGTCGACACCCTTCTCCCCCGCCTCCAGGGCGACCGTCTTGGTCAGCCCGACCACGCCGTGCTTGGCCGCGACGTAGGCGGCCTTGTAGGGCGAGGCGATAAGCCCGTGGACCGAGGCGATGTTGATGATCCGGCCGTGCCCGCGCGCGTACATCCCCGGGAGCAGGCGCTTGATCAGAACAAAGGGCGCGTCCAGCATCACCGAGCGGATCAGGTCCCACTTGGCCTCGTCGAAGTCCTCGATCGGGCTGACATGCTGCAGGCCCGCGTTGTTGACCACGATGTCGACCTCGCCGGCCTCGTCGGCGAGACGGTGGACGTCGCTCCGCTGGGAGAGGTCGGCGCCCACGCAGCGCGAGCCTTCGATCACCGCGGTCGCGGCGTCAAGACGATCACCTGGCAGGTCACTGAGGACCACCTGGGCCCCCCGCTCGCCCATGTGCCGGGCGATCGCCAGCCCGATCCCAGAGGCGGCACCCGTGACCAGCATTCGCTTGCCGGCCACGGGGCTCACCTCTACCCCCGACGATGCCGCGCTCATCTCAGGTTGACCCCTGGGTTGCGGCCCTCCGAGAACGCGTCGAGGACTTGGCCCGCGGCTTCCGGCGACCAGCCGCGCCGGCGCCGCCATCATCGCCACCGCCCCTGTCCTCGGAATCGGGCGCCCCTGGGGCGTCCTGCTCGAGAGGCAGGTTTCGTCCCAGGAGGCGCCCGATGCCGAGGTAGCCGGCGACCCGCTCGCGATCGAGGTCCGCCACCTCGCCCTCGTAGACGATCCGACCGCGCTGCATGATGTGGGCGCGGTCGACCAGCTTGAGGCCGAAGGTCACGTTCTGCTCGACGAGGAGGATGGTCAGGCCGGTCTGGTTGACGCCGCGAAGGATCTCGAAGAGCTCGGCGACGATGATCGGGGCCAGCCCGGCGGAGGGCTCGTCAACGAGCAGCAGCCGGGGCTCCGACATCAGCGCTCGGCCCACAGCCAGGGAGGCCTGCTCTCCGCCGGACATGGTGCCTGACATCTGCTTCCGCCGCTCGGCCAGCTTGGGGAACCGCGCGTAGACGTCATCAAGCAGTGGCTTGTAGCGCTTGCGGTCGCGACGCCGCAGCGTGTAGGCGCCCAGCCGTAAGTTCTCCTCCACCGACAGGTCGGGGAACACCTGACGGCCCTGGGGGACGTTGGCCATGCCCCGCTCCACGCGTTGCTCGGGCGACAGCTTGGTGACCTCGTCACCGGCGAAATGCAGGGTGCCCGACCGCGGCGGCACCATCCCCGCCACCACCTTCATGGTCACGCTCTTGCCCGCGCCGTTGAGACCGAAGACGCCTGCGATCTCACCCTCGCGGACGGTCAGGGAAACGCCATGCAGCACCGTGGTCGAGCCGAACCCGGCGACCACGTTGTCCACCCGGAGCAGCGGGTCCCCGGCGGCCACGGCCCGCTCCAGCTCGGCCATCAGGCAGCCGCCTCGCCGAAGTAGGCGCCGATCACCTCGGGGTGGGCAGCGATCTGCTCGGTGGTGCCGTGGGCCAGGATCTGCCCGTAGCTGAGGACGTAGATGTAGTCGCAGACGTCCAGGACCATGGGCACGTTGTGCTCGATCAGGAGGACGGTGTGGCCGAGCTCGTCGCGCAGGTCACGCAGCCGCACGGCCAGGTTCTCGGCGGCCCCCGGCGACATGCCCGCGGACGGCTCGTCGAGCATCAGCAGCTCGGGCGCGGTGACCAGCGAGCAGCCCAGCTCGACGATTCGCTGCTGGCCGTGGGAGAGGTTCTTCAGCGGCTGGTCGGTGAAGCGCTCGAAGTCCAGCGCTTTGATGGCCGTATGGGCTCGATCGCGGAGCTCGCGCTCGACGCGGGCGGCCCTGGGCGAGTTGAGCAGTCCGCCGCCGGCGCCATACCCGGCGATGACGTGCTGGGCCAGCAGGAAGTTGTCGAGAACGCTCAGGTCCTTGGCCAACCCGATGTTCTGGAATGTGCGGCCGATGCCACGACGTGCGCGCAGGTGGGGCGGGACCTTGGTCACGTCCTCGCCCAGCAGGTGGATCCGGCCGGACTCCGGCACGACCAGCCCCGAGATGGTGTTGAACAGCGTCGACTTGCCCGCACCATTGGGCCCGATCAGGCCGACGATCTGGCCCCGCGGCACCGACAGCGACGCGCTATCCACCGCCACCAGGCCGCCAAAGCGAACGGTGACGTCGTCCACCCGAAGCACCTCAGCCCCGGGCATCGACATCTCCGGCGACTGCTTCCGGGCCGGCAGCCCGGTGGGTCGTGGCATATCGGGAAGCTTGGGCAGGTTGCCCGCCTCCTCGATGCTGTCGTCTTCGGGTGGCGCCTTCCGCTTGGCGCGAGCCTCCCGGATCTCGGCGGCCATCTGCGCCAGCCCACCCGGGTGCCGCGCCACGGTGTACATCAGCAGCGCCGACCCGGCCACGATCTGCCAGCCGCTGAACCCGCTGAGCACCTCCGGGAAGAGCGTGAAGAAGATGGCCGAGAGCACGACACCAACCCGGCTGCCCAGGCCGCCGACGACCACCATGATGATCAGCTGCAGGGAAAGGGCGAAGGGGAAGGACTCGTTGTTGGCAAAGCCGACAAAGTGCCCGTAGATCGCCCCGGCGACGCCTGCCAGCGCACCCGACAGCGCGAAGGCGAGGAGCTTGTAGCCGGTGACGTTGATGCCGAAGGACTGCGCCACTGATTCGTCTTCGCGGATCGCCTTGAAAGCACGGCCCACCTTGCTGCGAACCACGTTGGTATCCAGCAGCCACACCACCAGCAGCAGCACCAGCGCCACCGCCAGCAGGTCGGCATTGTTGTCCAGCATCGTCTCGCCAAAGACGCGACGGGGAAGCTCAAGCCCAGCCGACCCGCTGAAGATGTCCATGCGGAAGACCGACTGCTCGAAGGCGAAGCCGAACGCGATCGTGGCCATCGCCAGGTAGAGCCCCTTGAGTCGCAACGACGGCACGCCGATGACGAACGCCACCGATGCCGAGACAATCGCCGCCACCGGGATGCTGATCGCCATCGAGAGCCCCATCTGGCCGGTGAGCAGCCCGCTGATGAAGGCACCGAAGCCGAGCAGGGCGGCGTGGCCCAACGAGATCTGCCCCGCGTAGCCGATCAGGAGGTTCAACGCCAGGGCCGCGATGGCGAAGGCCACGGCTTCGCCCAGGACCAGCTGCATGCTCGGTTTGAACCAGAGCGGCATGGTGCGCGCCGTCAGGGTCGGAACCAGGGCGAAGAACAGGAGCAGCAGGAGTATGTTGCTGCGCCGGGGCGTCAGGATCGCGCCGATGCTCCGGCGTGGAGGCTTCTCGCCCTTGGGCTTGGCTATCGGCACCTCGCGCGCAGCCTCAGCCATGTGCGACCTCCGACACCTTCTTGCCCAGCAGGCCCTGTGGCCGGAGCAGCAGGACGGCGAGGATGATGGCGAAGATGGCCACCTGGCCCGCGCCCTTGAGCGGGCTGCGGTGGAAAATGTCGGCGGCGAAGGCCTCCAGCACCCCCACCGTGATTCCGCCGACAAACGCTCCTGGCAGGCTGGTCAACCCCCCGACCAATGCCGCTGCCATGCCGCCGATGAAGAGCGGCTCGCCGATCAGACCCGGCGCGATGACGCTGATGCTGGGCTCGATCAGCAGCGCCGCGATGGCGCTGATCGCCGCCGCGACGCCCCACGTGAAGGCGCTGACTCGGGAGAGCCGGATCCCCACCAGGCGGGTGGCGGTGGCGTCCTGGGCCGCCGCCTGGACGCCCAGCCCGAAGTCGGTGAAGCGCAGGAAGGCGGCAAGACCGAGGCTGATGACGATGATGGCGACGAACGACAGCAGCTGGGTGGGGCTGATGAAAAAGTCGAACACCCGGATGCCAAATCCGGCGATCGGCGGGTCCAGCAGCCGCGGTGAGGCGCCGAAGACCAGGTTCTCGATGGCGAAGAGCAGCGTGAAGAGGCCCACCGTGGCGACAGCCACCGAGAGCCGCGAGCCCGACCCCATCGGCCGCACCACCAGGCGCTCGAAGACCAGCCCGATCACCGTCGCCAGGGCGATCGCCGCCAGGGCCCCAAGCCAGTACGGCAGGTGGTGGACCGTGGTCACCCACCAGGCGGCGTACAGGCATATCGTGCCGATCTCGGCCTGGGCGAAGTTGAGCACCCGCGAGCCCTTGTAGACCATGACGATGCCGAGGCCGAGGAGTCCGTAGATCCCGCCGGCGATGAGCCCGGCGACAAGCGTTGAGCCCATGCCTCAGAGCCTGCTGATGCAGCGGCTGGTCTCGCGCCAGGCCGCGTTGCCGCCGTTGTTCCAGGTCTCAAAGATGTCGAACAGGTTGCTGCCGTGGTGGCCGTCGCTGAAGTTGACGGGACAGTTGGGCGGCACCGTGGCCTTCATGCCCGCCAGCATCAGCCCCGCGATCTTGTTGCGCGTGCAGTCCTTGCCGCACGCCTGCATCAGGGCGGCGATGCCCTTGAACTCCGACCAGGCGAGGAATAGGAGGTCGCCGCCGGGGCCGTTGAGGTTGGCGCCGGAGTCGTACTGGGCGTACTCGCGCTCGAACTCCCGAATGTCACTGGCATAGGCCCCATATGAGCCCTCGGTGTGGCCGAAGGTGTAGGCGTCCCATGCCGCCACGCCGGTGATGGGCGGGTTGTAACCCTGGTCACCGGTCAGGCCCTGGAGGGTGATGTTGAAGGGGAAGACCATCCAGGGGACGTTGTAGGTCTGCTGCTTTGCCTGCTTGATCATCTCGAGGGCGCCGAGCGCGTTCTCCCAGGACCAGACCAACTGCGCCGAGTGGGTGGACATGTCCGAGATCTCCTTGGCGTAGGAGCCCTGGTTGGCGTTGACGCCGTCCTCTGCGACGATGTTGCCCTCCTGCCCGGCCGAGGCCAGCACCTGGTGGAAGGCGGCCCGGCCCGGGTCCCAGTTGGGGCTGTTGCGGTAGATGATCCCGACCTTCTGGCCCCGGTAACGCGACAGGTAGAGCTCGCCGAACATCGTCCCCGCCTGCTCAACCGTGGGCAGGGCCGTGTAGCTGTAGCGCAGGCCCTGCGAGCCCTGGGCCACCGCCATGTGGTGAATGTAGAGCTCGTGGTGCTGCTCGGCCCATACCCGCACCGCCGGGATCTGGTCGAAACCGATGCCACCCATGAGGAAGAAGGTGCCTGCGTCCATGCACTTCTGCGCCGCGGTCACCGCCGGACCAGGCTTGTACTGGTCGTCGTTCCAGCTCACGTTGAACTTGCGGTTGTAGACGCCGCCGTGGTCGTTGAGGTTCTGCCAGAAGACGTTGAGGTCACTGGCGCTCACGTTGAAGGCCGGCCCGAAGGTCAGCGCGGAGTGACCGCAAAGGGTCACCGTGTCGTTGGTGATGCCGATGCGGTCCTGGTCGGCGGGGAAGAGGTTGGCCACCGGGACGCCGCCGTTGTCGGGCACGAAGACACTGGTGTTGCCGAACTTCTTGGTGCTGCCAGGGCCCTGCGCCGCCGCGCCAGGCCCGCTGGAGCCTGGTGCCGCGGATGGGTTGGAGCCGTCGTTGGAGCCGTTGGCGCTGTCACCACCGCCGCCGTTGCTGCCTGGCGTGGTCAGGCCGGGGATGCCCCCGCTTCCGGGATGGGCGAGGGCGTAGGTGCCATAGCTGGCGCTCCATATGGTGAGGACGCCCGCCGTGGCAAACAGCCGCGGGTGGCCACGCAGCTGGATCACAAAGCCGGCCACCGGGCCGGTGCTGTTGGAGAGCGCGTGGGCAATCGGCTGCACCAGCAGCGCAGCCGCCGCGGCGGCGCTGCCAACCAGGATCAGAGCCCAGAGCGGGAACCCCTGGACGGTGGGCGGACCAGTCTGGGTCGTCGTGGGCGCGTTGTTGGCCTTGGCTTGAGGGCTGCCGGACGCGGCCGGCGCGTTGGCCGCGGGTTGGTCCGGCACCGTCAGGACGCCGGCTCCACCCGGGGCGGAGAACGAGGTACCGGCGCCCGAGTTCGAGTTGGGCACCGTGTAGGGCTGGCTGTATGTCGTGCCCCCGGAGCTGGAGCTGGCCGCGGGGGTGAACGTGGTCTGCGCGGTGGACAGGGCCGAGTCGAAGGCGACCGAGTTGGAGGCGGCGGGGTTGGCCGGTTGGTCGTGGATCGAGAGCCCGGTGTTGGAATGCGAGTTCCAGTACGAGACCAGCGGCCCGAGCTCGAAGGACCAGGACTTGCCGTCGGCCGCCAGCTTGCCGGCAACCTTGGTGTTGCAGTCCTCCTTGGGCGCCGGATCGCCGTTCTTGGCGGTCGCCTTCAGCTCCTCGGTCAGGACGCAGGCGTACAGGTTGGGGCTGCCGTACTGGGTGGCGGTGTCGCAGTTGAGTTTGAGGGTGAGGACCACACCGGTCGCCTTGGCCCCGGCCGGCAGGGCGTCGAGGGCCACATGGACGAAGGCGGTGGCCGTGGCCTGCCCAGCTGTCGTGGCGACATGGATCGAGGGGGTGCAGTCGACGCCCTGGGAATATGGATCCTGGTTACCGACGGTGCTGTAGACCTGGCGGTCGACTGGCGTCGCGGCGGTGGCGGCCTGGCTGATGGTTGGCAGCAGGGCCAGGAAGGCCGCCGCACCGCCAACAGCGGCTGCGATCGCCCGCCGCCTCACCATCAATCCCCGGCCTCCATCGCGCATCAACTATCGGCGCCATCCAGGAAGTCCACGATGGCGCTCACGCTCTCGGGGTGGACGCCGCTGTTGTAGTGCGCCGCGTCGACCTCGACCACCCTGGCCCCGGGAACCTCACGGCCGAACCGCTGCGCGTCCTCGGCGGTGAGGATGTGGCCCATGCCGGGCAGGATCTCGCGTTTCGCCCTTATCATCAGCGCCGGCATCGTCACCGACTTCCACAGCGCGTACGCGTCCTGGGTCTTGCGGAAGTCCTCGTCTTCCCGGGGGCCGACGCCCGTCGTCCGCGCCCGGATCCCCCCGTCCACTTCCTCGAACTCGTATCGGAACAGCCGCTCGAACGGTTCCCAGGGCTCGTAGATGCCGAGCGACTGGGCTACCGTGGCGAACTCCTCGTACGACGGCCAGACGTGGCTGA
>DASZHA010000007.1:0-13487 GCA_035938265.1 Candidatus Dormiibacterota bacterium | reverse complement strand
GGTTCCCCGCGGTCGTGGTCCAGGGCATCTTCAACGCCAACATCGTGTCGGCCCTGATGACGGAGCGCTTCGGCGCCGGCTGGTGGTGTGGGGGCAAGCTGCGCATGAGCTTCGTCAACGTGATCTGGGGCGGGGACTCGGTCCGAGCCCGGGTCGGCGTCCGGGAGATCTCGGACGAGGCGCCCCGCGGCCGCGCCGAGTGCGAGGTCTGGGTCGAGAAGACCGACGGCACCGTCAGCGCCATCGGCTCGGCGTCTGCCGTAGTGGGTCTGCCCGCGACCTGATCCTGGGCGTCGCCGGGGTCGCGTCGCCCGAGGTTAGGTCTAGTTGCTCGCCTTGCCCCGGCGTCCGCGGCAGGTCTTGCAGAGGCCTCGGACCAGGACCTGGATGTCGGACACCTCAAATCCCTGGTCGGTGGCCAGCCGGCCCAGCAGGCTGTCGACCTGGCCGGCGTCGAGGTGCACCATCTTCTGGCAGCGGGTGCAACGGATGTGGTGGTGCTCCTCACCCTCGGCGCTGACCTCGTAGTACAGCGCCCGGCCCATGCGGGTCGCCTTGACGACGCCGATCTCGGCCAGGGTGTCCAGGGTCCGGTAGACGGTGCTGCGGTTGAGGGGGACGCTGCCCTCCTCGACCAGGCGGGCCACCTCCTCGGCGGTCAGGTGACCGCCGGCATTCTCGAGGATGTCGAGGATCAGAGCCCGCTGGATGGTCCGCTTGTAGCCGTGGTCGGAAAGCTCGGAGAGCCGGTCCACTAGGCGGCGTCCTCTTCGGCGTGGTCGACCAGCTTCGCCCAGCGCTCATCCACCCGGCGCACCTTGAAGATCGTGAACGCCCCAAGCCACGTCGCCACGAAGGCGCCGACGATGAAGAACCCCATGTTGGCGAAGTTGAGGCTGCCCACGGCGTCCCACAGGCCGCCCGAGAGGCCGCCCTTGTCGATCAGGACCTGGAGCAGCTCGACGACGCCGACGAAGAGGGCGACGAACACCGAGAGGCCGGTGATCGTCAGGTTGTAGAAGACCTTGCGGATGGGGTTGGAGAAGGCCCAGGCGTAGGCCTTGGACATGAAGGCGCCGTCGGTGGTGTCCATCAGGGTCATGCCGGCGGCGAAGATCAGCGGCAGCGAGACCACCGCCAGGAACGGGATCCCCTGCGATGCCGCGCCGGCGGAGATGGCCAGCAGCGCCACCTCGGAGGCGGTGTCGAAGCCGAGACCGAAGAGGAAGCCGATCAGGTACATGTGCCAGCTCCGGTTCACCAGCCGGAAGAGCCTGCCGAAGAGCGTGGTCATGAACCCGCCGCCGCTGAGCTCGTCGTTCAGCTGCGCGCGGTCGTAGTCCCCACGCTGCATCCGCCGGTAGATCTGGACGATGTCGAGGAGGATCACGAGGTTGACCAGGCCGATCAGGACCAGGAACACGCCCGACACCGAGGTGCCCACCAGGCTGCCGATGTTGCGTAGCTGACCGCCGCCAACCACCCCGTCGACCAGCGAGTGGATGGCGAAGCCCAGCGCCAGGGCGATGACGAAGACCACGGTGGAGTGGCCCAGCGAGAACCAGAAGCCCACGCTCACCGGCTTCTGCTTCTGCTGCAGCAGCTTGCGGGTGGTGTTGTCGATGGCGGAGATGTGGTCGGCGTCAAAGGCGTGCCGGAGGCCGAAGGTATACGCCAGGCCGCCGAGCCCGATGAAGGCGGGGTGTCCGACCCCGTAGGTCAGGAGCGCGCCCCAGCCGACCAGGTGGATCAGGGCAACGGCGCCGTAGGCCGAGAGCAGCCGGGTGCGCTCACCGCGGTCAAACCCCCTCGACAGCGTGCTCGCGATTGATGCCATCTACTCCTCCTTGACCCGTGACACCCGCCTAATGCACCTTACGCGCAACTGCACCTAAGTCGCAAGTCCCGAGAATGGCTGGGGGTGCTACCTTGGAATCTCTCCCCTCCGCCGCGGTTCTAACCTGCGGAGACCACCAGCAAGGAGCAATTGATGAGCGCCGAAGAGACCCGCACCGAGATTCCGCGTACCGAAGAGGAGTGGCGGCAGAAGCTTACCCCTGAGCAATACCACGTCCTTCGCGAGAAGGGGACCGAGCGCGCCTTCACGGGCGAGTACTGGAACGTGCACGACAATGGCATGTTCGTCTGTGCCGGGTGCGGCGCCGAGCTCTTCGACTCCAACACCAAGTTCGACTCAGGCACCGGCTGGCCCAGCTTCTACGAGCCCGCGGTCCAGGAGGCGGTGGAGCTGCGGTCGGACAACAGCTTCTTCATGCGTCGCACCGAGGTCGTCTGCAAGCGCTGTGGCGGCCACCTGGGCCACCTCTTCGACGATGGCCCTCAGCCCACCGGCCAGCGTTTCTGCATCAACTCCTGCTCCCTGGAGCTGAAGCCCAGGCCCTGACCTAGCGGCGGCTGCCGTCCTTGCTGGCGTCGGAGGTGGGCAGCTGGTCGAGCGCGTTGAGCTGGCTGCCGTCCCACTGGAAGCGCACCGTGGCGGTGCCACCGGTGGGACAGCACTCGGGGTCGGCGGCCTTGAACAGCGTGTAGGTGATCTCGATCTCTCGGTCCTGCTGGGTGCCGAAATCGACCTTGGCGCTGGGGTCCTGGGCGTCGGCGCCTACGAACTTGTCGGTGAAGAAGAAGATCTTCTCGCCATTGCCGTCTGGGGGGTTGCAGATCAGGACGTGAAGGGTGTTGGTCGGCTCGTAGCCCTGGGCGTCGCACTTGGGGAAGCCCTGGTCGGTGGCGACCTTGGTGGCGTCGGCCGCCGACATGCCCTTGACGGTCACGTCGCCGGTGGCGCTGGCTTCAGCGCTGGGCGTCGGCGAGGACTTGCTGTTGGCCGCCAGCAGGAGGCCGCCGCCGCCGCAGAGGACGAGCAGCAGCAGCAGGATGCCGCCGACCACCCCCGCCACCCAGAGGCCGGTGCGCGAGCGTTTTGGCGCCGCCGCGGTGCTCGCGGTCGGGCCAGGTGAGGGCGGCGGGATCGTTTGGGGTGGCGCGGCCGGCGGCAGCGAGCCACCGCCGCCCGGGGACGACGGTGTTGCCGGGGATGACGGACGCGCGCCGCCGGTGGCGGGGGTAGCGGTTGCCTCGACGGGCGCGTCCCTGGCCCTGGTCAGCGCTCGGATGAAGGCGTCACCCGTGGCATAGCGGTCATCCGGGTCGCGGGCCAGGACCTTGAGCAGCACCTCCTCCACCGCGGCCGGGATGTCAGGGTTGATCGAACGTGGCAGGGGGAGGGGCTCGGTCTGGTGGGCGATGATGATCGCCATCGGGGTCGCCGCCTGGTAGGGCACCCGCCCGGTCAGGGCCTGGTAGGCAATGATGCCCAGCGAGTAGATGTCGGACTGTCGCACCGGGTTGCCGTTGCCCTGCTCCGGCGCCATGTAGCTGGGCGTGCCCAGGATCATGCCGGTCTGGGTCAGGTCGTGCTCCGGCATCATCATCCGGGCCAGGCCGAAGTCGCCCAGGATCGGCCGCCCGTCGCGCCCCACCAGGATATTGGAGGGCTTGACGTCGCGGTGGATCACCCCGCGGGCGTGGGCGTAGTCCAGCGCCGCGGCCACGGGGCCGAGGATGTCGATGACGTATGTGATCGGCAGCGGCGAGCCCATCTGCAGGTCGAATGTGCCGCCATCGACGAACTCATTGACGATGAAGGTGACGCCCTCGACCTCGCCATAGTCGTAGACCGCCATGATGTTGGTGTGGCGGAGGTTGGCCACCGCCACCGCCTCCTCGCGGAAGCGGTGTTCGAACTGCGGGTCCTGGGCGAGCTGGGGTGGCAGGACCTTGAGCGCCACGAACCGCGAGAGGGCCGCGTGGTAGGCCTTGTAAACGCTGGCCATCCCACCCTGCCCGATCTTGTCGATGATGCGGTAGGGGCCAAGGTCTGAGCCGGGTACAAGCGGCATGGGCCCCCATATTGTGGGTGCCGCGCACTTGCCTTGCCTACGTCGCGGGCTGCACCACGCCGGCGAAGTTGCCCTTAAAGCCGAGGTCAACGCCCTTGGTTGGGGAGCTGAGCCGGAACAGCCACATCTGGTCGGGCGCCATCGGCGTGCCCTGGCCGTTGGTTCCGATCACGGTGTCGGCGTCCAGCCAGCCCTCGGGCAGGAAGTTCTTCATATTGCTGGGGAAAGTCACCGTGGCGCCCGTCTTCTTGTAGATGCCCGCGGGGCCGCCGGTGGCGCCGCCGCCGACGGCGACCATGCTGCCGTCGGGCGACATCGACAGCGCGGCGTAGTAGCCCTGGCTGTTGGCGGCGAGCTTGGGCAGGCTCCACTGCACCTGGGCGCTGGAGTTGCGAACGCTGACCGAGCTGCGGTCGTCGGTGACGCACAGGACGGTGGCGTCGGCCAGCGCCTGCTGGGCGTTGCAGCCGGTGCCTCCGAACTCGGCCGACGATATGAAGTTGCCGTTGTTGTCAAGGTGGTGGGCCTGGCCGAACCAGTGCGGGAAGGTGAGGTTCTGTGTTCCCAGCGCGGTGTTGGCGGTGGCGATCGCGCCGGTGCTGTCCCAGCCGACCATCTGCAGGATCGGCGCCGGGAATGGCTCCTGGGGGATGTCCTTGCTGGACAGGCTCTTGCTGGCGCCACCCACCTGGATCTGGGTCAGCTCGAGGTGCATCGGTCCCGGGCCGGGGCCGGAGAAGGGGTTGGTGTCGCTGGCGGGGACCACCGGCTGGAGGGTGAGCACGGTCGCGTCGATGACCTTGCCGTCGGGGCTGACGGCGAAGGCCAGCTCCTGCTGGCCGTTGCTGACGGTGACGCTGCCGGCCTGAGTGTTGGAGCCGTCGGGCGCCAGCCGGCGGATGACCCCCTTGCCGTCGGCGTAGAAGACCGCCCCGGCGGCGGTCCGAGCCTCGGGCTGCAGCAGCGGCGCGGCCGGGCCGACGTTGGGCAGGCTGCGTGCCGTGAACGTCTGCTTGGCCACGGCATCGCCGTTGAGGTTGGCAATGGCCACGGTGTCGTGCTGTGGCGACGAGCTCTGGCCGGTGCCCGACTTTTGTTCCAGCACCGCGAAGAGCAGCGGCTGGTGGACCACCGGCGAAGGGCTGGGAGAGGCCTTCGTCTGGCCAATGCCGAATGCGTTGCCGCCACCCGAGGAGGTGTTCCGGCCGAAGAAGTAGTAGGCCCCGCCACCGAGGAGCAGAAGCACCAGGAGCGCAAGTCCGCCGATGATCAGCCACCGGCGGCGGCCGCCGCCGCCGGCGGCGCCCTCGTCGGGCAGGCCGGCCCGAACCCGACCGCCACCACCCCCGGCCCCGCCCGTCTCCGGCGGCGACGGCGGTGGCGGTGGGGCGCCCCCGCCACCAACCCACATCGGGTCGCCTGGTGGACTCGCGGGCGTTGGCGTGAACGCTACGACGGGGACGGCGCCGCCGGCGTCGGCATGCTCGAGGGCGCGGATGAACGCGCCGGTGGTCCGGAAGCGGGCATCCGGGTTCCGCGACAGGCACTTGATCAGGGCCTCCTCGACCGCGGGTGCGATCTCCGGGTTGATCGAGCGTGGCAGCGGCAGCGGTTCGTTCTGGTGGGCGAGGATCACCGCCATTGGGGTGTACGCCTCAAAGGGCGGCCGCCCGGTGAGCATCTCGTAGGCGACCACCGCGGTGGAGTAGATATCGGAGGCCGCGGTGGGCCTCCCCGACCCCTGTTCCGGCGCCATGTATGTCGGCGTTCCCACCAGCGAGGAGGCGTCGCTCTGGTCCTGCTCGGGGGTGACCATCCGGGCGATGCCGAAGTCGGTCAGCAGCGGCCGCCCATCCAGCGCCAGCAGGATGTTCGAGGGCTTGACGTCGCGGTGGATGACGCTTCGGGAGTGGGCGTAATCGAGGGCTGAGCTGATCGGCCCCAGGACCTCCAGCACGTAGCTCACCGGCAGCGGCGTACCCATCTGCGCAGCCAGGGTTCCGCCGTCGACGAACTCGCTGACGATGTAGGTGATGCCGTCGGCTTCGCCGTAGTCGATGACGGTGAGGATGTTGGGGTGGCGCAGCGCCGCGACTCGGACCGCCTCCTCATGGAAGCGGGTCTGGAAGTCGGGGTCGCCGGCCAGCCGCGGCGGCAGCACCTTGAGGGCGACATAGCGGCTGAGCGAGGCCTGGTAGGCCTTGTAGACCATCGCCATGCCGCCCTGGCCGACCTGCTCGATGACCCGGTAAGGGCCGACCTCAGTGCCCGGTTCCAGCGCCATCGCTCCTCCACATCCCGTCCGCCTGGCCCGGGCGGCCGGCGACATCGTGATGCCGGCGCCCTTTATACCATTGCCCCATGATCGAGTCTGCCCCATGATCGAGGCTGCCCAATGATCGAGTCTGCCGCATGACGGGGTCCGTGGACGCCGGCACGCGGTCCAGGTTCCTCCACGCGCTCGACCAGCTGCACGAGCGTTTCCTGGTCGAGGCCGACGGCGTGACCGAGGTCTGGCTGGTGCGCCACGGCGACGCCTACGCCGAGCTGGTCTCCCTTGATGACGCCAACATCGACCCACCGCTCAGCCCCAAAGGCCGTCGCGAGGCCGCCCTGCTGGGGGAGCGGCTCAAGGCCTCCGGCGTGTCGATGGTGTGGTGCAGCCAGATCCTTCGCGCCCGCGAGACCGCGGCCCTCGCCGCCGACCCGGGGGGACTGCCGATCGAGGTCGATCCACGCCTTCGGGAGGTCAAGACCCACTGGGAGAACGGGACCGAGGAGAAGGAGCCCCCGGCGCCCGGCTACATCCCCTTCGTAGAGCCCCTGGACGAGGTCATCGAGCGCATGGACGGCGCCATCCGCGACATCGCCCGCGCGGCCGGGCCTGGTGGGCGGGTGGCAGCGGTGACCCACGCCGGCGCCATCACCATGTACCTCTCGTTCCTGCTCAAGCTCGATTCCGGGCCGCTGCGAGTGCTCCCCAACTTCACCAGCGTCAGCGTCCTGCGCATCAAGGACGACCGCATCGTGGTTCAATCGATCGGCGATGTCGGACACCTCGCCCGCGAAGAGCTCCCCGACGGCTGAGCCCATGCCCCTCGACCAGCTGCGTGAGCGGCTGGAGGGGTACCTGAGGCAGGATCTCGGCAGCCCCGGGCTCAACCTCATCGCCATGAATCCGATCCCGGAGGGGCACTCTGGATTCACGTACTTCATCGACGCCATGGACGGCGACGAGGAAATCCGCTACGTCCTCCGGCTGCCACCGCCGGGTGCCCGCATCGCCGGTCCCGCCGACGTCCTCCGCCAGGGCCGGATCATGGCGGCGCTCAACCAGCGGGGGCTGCCCACGCCCAGGATCGTGGCCAATTGCGAGGACCCCGATGTCCTCGACGGACGGCCCTTCTGCCTGATGGAGGCGGTGGAGGGCGACCGCATCGAGCCCTTTCTCAAGAAGGCCGAGCCCATCGCCATCGCCCAGGCGGCGGTTGACACCCTGCGGCGCCTGCAGGAGGTGCCGCTGGACCAGACCGGCCTGGGCGGCGAGCCGGCGGTGTCGCTCGACGAGGAGATGATGCGCTGGGCGTGGCTGATGTCCAAGGCTCCCGAGGAGCTGACCCAGGCGGCTCCTGCCCTGGGCACCCGGCTGGCGGCGAAAAAGCCGGCCGACCCGGAGCCCACCCTGGTGCACGCCGACTACCACTACGGCAACATGCTCTTCCGGCTGGATTCCGAGGCCAAGCCCGAGGTGGTGGCGGTCCTTGACTGGGAGATATCGGAGATCGGAGCGCCCCTAATCGACCTCGGCTGCCTCTGCATCGTGGCCCAGCGCAACCAGGTGCCGGGGGCGCCCAACCCGGGCGGCGGCATCGAGCTCGACGTCGATGAGGTCATCGACCTCTACGGCGCCGACCCCGACGAGGCGCGCTGGTACCTGGCCCTGAGCTGCTACAAGTACGCCAGCATATTCGGCTACAACCTGATGCTGCATCGTCGGGGCAAGCGTCCTGACGTGATGTACGAAAGCCTGACCGGCGTCATCATGGCCCTGGTCGAAAACGGGAGTGCGCTGCTTGAGTAGACACGCGCGGCAGCCGGCGGGATGGCCGGCGCCGCATCAGCAAGGAGAGCTATGAGCTGGGATTTCTCGACCGAGCCTGAGTTCCAGGAGAAGCTGGACTGGATGGAGAAGTTCGTCCACGACGAGGTCTGGCCGCTGGAGGTTATCGAGACCGACTTCGAGGGCTTCAAGCGCCTTATCCATCCCCTCCAGGAGGAGGTCAAGGCCCACGGGCTCTGGGCAACCCACCTGCCTCCCGAGCACGGCGGCCAGGGCTACGGCCAGGTCAAGCTCGGCCTCATGCACGAGATCGAGGGTTCCAGCTTCTGGGCGCCCACGATCTTCGGCAACCAGGCCCCTGATTCCGGCAACTCCGAGATCCTGGCGCTCTACGGCAGCGAGGAGCAGAAGGAGACCTGGCTGAAGCCGCTGCTGGCCGGCGACATGCGGTCGAGCTTTTCCATGACCGAGCCGTCGCCCGGTGCCGGCTCCGACCCCACCATGCTCAAGACGACGGCGGTCCTGGAGGGCGACGAGTGGGTCATCAACGGCCACAAATGGTTCAGCAGCAACGCCATGGTCGCGGACTTCCTGATCGCGATGGTGGTCACCGAACCGGAGGCTGAGAACCCCTACGCCCGAGCGTCGATGATCATCGTGCCCAAGGGCGCACCCGGGCTCAATGTCGCTCGCAACATCCCCAACATGGCGTCGGAGATCGAGCCGTTCGGTTTCGGCCATTCGGAGGTCTTCTACGAGAACTGCCGCGTGCCCA
Source organism: Candidatus Dormiibacterota bacterium (assembly GCA_035938265.1). GTDB lineage: Bacteria > Chloroflexota > Dormibacteria > DASZGP01 > DASZGP01 > DASZHA01. Next base: position 4,732 of record DASZHA010000007.1, on the reverse strand, counting down.
AGGAGAACCTCCTGGGCAACCGCGGCGAGGGCTTCCTCATCGCCCAGATGCGCCTTGGCCCCGGCCGCATCCATCACTGCATGCGCTGGCTGGGCTCGGCCCGCCGCGCTTTCGACATGATGTGCGAGCGGGCGCTGCAGCGCGAAGGCTTCGGCGGCGCGCTGGCCCGCAAGCAGACGGTCCAGAACTGGATCGCCGACTCGGCGGCGGAGATGCAGGCGGCCCGGCTGATGACGCTGCAGGCGGCCTGGAAGATGGACACCGAGGGGGCGAGCTCGGCGCGAAAGGAGATCTCGATGATCAAGTTCTTTGGCGCCAAGGTGCTGCTCGACGTGATCGACCGCGCGATCCAGGTCCACGGCTCGCTCGGCTTCAGCTCCGACATCCCGCTGGAGGGGATGTACCGGGCGGCGCGGGCGGCGCGCATCTACGATGGTCCCGATGAGGTCCACCGGGTGACCGTCGCGCGCCAGGTCCTCAAGGGCTACACGCCTCCCGAGGGAGCCTGGCCGCGTGACCACATTCCCACGCGCCGGGAGGCGGCCCAGCGGAAGTTCGCCGCCCAGCTGGAGGCGGTCACCGCCAACCTTTAGGCACCAGCCGAACCCGTCCGCGGTCTGAGCAGCGGCACTCGTTGCTCGATCGTTTGCGGCAGAAGTTGCCCGGATGGGGGTATATTGACTGTCACGTTTTCGGCTGTGTAGGGAGTCGTTTGCGGCGGCTCGGGAGATAGGAAGGAATTGAATCGACCTGTTTTGTGGCGTCGTGTTATGCCTGCGCTTGGCCTTTTAGGAGTCATGGCCCTGGGCGTGGCACCCTCGGCATCGGCTGGAGCGCCGGCCGCGTCGCCGTACAGGTCATTGTGGGGCAAGCACGTCTATCCACTGGTGTCGCAGGTGAAGCACACCAGCGGGGCGATCTCCCTTCCGCTCCTCGGCGCCGGCGTCGGTCCGATGACTTACGGCGGTGGCCCGATCCAACGGTCACCGAAGGTATTCGTCGTCTTCTGGGGCTGGCACGGTAACGACCCGGCCGGCGTGGCTAACTACCTTAAGAGCTTCCTCGGCGGCGTGGGTGGCAGTGGCTGGGCCAACATCCAGACGCAGTACAGCGGCACCGGCCAGGGATTTATCACCAACCCCGGGGGCCAGCTGGCCGGGACCTGGAATGACGACACCAGCGGCCCCGGCGTGGTCACCACCGACGGTGAGATCGCGGCCGAGGGCGTCAAGGCAGCGCAGCACTTCGGCTACAACGCCGACGCTGACTACTTCGTCGCCACCCCCACGGGGACGGGTACCGCCGGATTCAAGACGAGCTACTGCGCCTACCACGGCGCGGTGGCGTCCGGGATGGGACCGGTGGCCTTCACCTACCTGCCGTACATCCCCGACGCCGGCGCCAACTGCGGCAAGAACTTCGTCAACGGCGGCAGTGCCGGGCTCCTCGACGGGGTCAGTATCGTTGGCGGCCACGAGTACGCCGAGGCCGTCACCGACCCCCAGCCCTCGTCGGGCTGGACCGACCTGACCGGCCAGGAGACGGGCGACAAGTGCGCCTGGATCAACAGTGGAACCGGGGCGTCCCAGGACATCAACCTGGGCACCGGCCGCTTCGCGGTGCAGACGCTGTACAGCAACGCCGCCGGGCTGCTGGGCGGGTGCGTCATCTCGTACCCGTAGGTCAAGCCAAATCCAAGGGGAGTCGCGCGGCGGCTCCCCTTTTTGTTTGCCGTAGGCTTGCGGGCGTGACGGCCACCCAGCCGTCCTGGAGGGCATCGCTTGGCTGACGTGATCGTGACCGTCCGCGACAACGGCCCCAACCGGATCCCGGGCCCGGTGACCGTGGTCGACATCGAGGGCAACGTGGTCCGGGAGATCCCGGAGGGCGAGCGATTGGCCCTCTGCCGCTGCGGGCAGTCGCAGACCAAACCCTTCTGCGATGGCACCCACAAGACGATCGACTTCGTCTCGGTGATTCGCGCCGCCGACCTGGGGCCCGAGACCGAGGCTGAGCGCGCCGAGGAAATCGAGTAGCGCCCAGCGCCCTTGCTGGCCGGGAATACGTGTGCGAGGATTGAGCCATGCCCCGGTCGATGTGGAAAGGCGCCGTCAGCTTCGGCATGGTGGCGATCCCGGTCAGGCTGTACCTGGCCACCGAGTCGAAGTCTGTTTCCTTCCGCTCCCTCTGCCCCTGCCATAAGCAGCCCATCAAGATGAAGCGCCACTGCTCCGTCACCGACGAGGTGCTGGAGTGGAAGGAGGTCCTGCGGGGCTTCGAGATCAGCAAGGACCAGTTCGTGATCATCGACGACGAGGACCTCGACAACATGCCGCTGCCCAGCGCCCACACCATCGACATCATGGAGTTCGTCGAGGCCGAGGACATCCCCGCCGAGCTCTACATGAAGCAGGCCTACTACCTGGAGCCGGAGAAGGTGGGGGTCAAGCCCTACTACCTGCTCAAGCGCTCGCTGCAGGAGATGAACCGGGTGGCGGTGGGCAAGATCGCGCTGCGTGACCGCGAGCACATGGCCACCCTGCGCCCGTACGACAGGGGCATGGTCGTCAACTCCCTCCACTGGCCCGACGAGATCCGCTCCATGGAGGAGCTCAACCTCCCCGAGGAAGAGGTCAAGATCGACAAGCGCGAGATGGAGATGGCCAAGATGCTGATCCAGAACCTCAGCGACGAGTTCGATCCCGAGCGCTACGTCGACGAGTACCGCGAGGCCCTGCTCAAACTGGCCCGGGCCAAGGCCGACGGCCAGGAGATCGTCGCGGTCGAGGCGCCGCAGCCCAAGGTCATGGACCTGATGGCGGCGCTGAAGGCTTCCGTGGAGCAGAGCAAGAAGGGAGGCAAGGCGACGGCCGCCTCATCGGACGATGAGGAGGACGAGGAAGCGCCGTCCAAGCCGCGGGTGGTCAAGGGCAGGTCGGGCGCCAAGGCCGCCACCGCCACCGTGGCCAAGCCCCGCAAGAGGGTCGCCAAGGCCTCCTAGTCCCGGATTAGGCTTGACCTGATGCCCGACACCACCATGCTGCCCCTGGAGCCGGCGCGCCTGCCCGACATGGTGCTGCCCATGTTCCCCGGTGGCGCCAGCGAGCCGTTCGACTCTCGCGAGCACCTCTTCGAGGTGCGCTGGGACGGGCTTCGGGCGCTGGCCTTCGTGGAGGGCGGCGGCTATCACCTCCAGGACCAGTCGGGCCGCAATATCACCGAGATGTTCCCCGAGCTGGGGGAGGTATCGCGGCGGCTCAACCTCGACCAGTGCATCGTCGACGGCATCGTCGTTGTCTGCGACAGCGAGGGCAAGCCCGACTTCGCCGGCCTCGACCGGCGGATGCGGATCAGCAACCCTGACGGCGTGGCCCAGGCGGCCGCCGAGCGCCCCGCCGCCTACGTGGTCTTCGACATCCTCTACGCCGAGGCCCGGTCGGTGATGTCCCTCAGCCTGCTGCGTCGGCGCCGCCTGCTACGAGAGGTCGTCGGCGGGGACGGCGGCCGGGTATGCCTCAGCGACGCGGTGCCTGCCGAGGGCGCCGCGTTCTTCGAGGCCGCGCGGGAGATGGGCATCGAGGCGGTCATCGCCAAACGCAAGGACAGCCCCTACCTGCCGGGCAGCCGCAGCCCCAGCTGGCTCCTGGTCCAGGACGTGCCCCGACAGGACGTGGTCGTCGTAGGCTACATCCCCGGCCCGGGCGGCGACGCGTTCGAGGCGCTCCTCGTCGGTGTCTTCGACGGCGGCGCCCCGGTCTACGCCGGGGCCGTAGGCGGCGGGTTCGACCGGCGCACCGAGCGCCTCCTGGCCCAAGCTCTGCCCGGGCTCCGCGCCGATGCGACCCAGCCCGCGAACGCCGGCCGGGTGCCGCAGGAGGCGGTATGGGTCCGCCCCGAGCTGGTGGCCTCGGTCAAGTTCAGCCAGTGGACCGAGGACGGGACCCTCCGCTTCCCGATCTTCGTCGGCATGCACCCCGAGGTCGATCCTCGAGCCTGCGTGCGTCAGACGCTGATGCCGCCCCGGACCGCGCCCGAGGGACTACACCGCCGGCGGGTCAAGATCGAGCTGCCCCAGCTGCCCCTCGGCGACCTCGAGCCGACCCACAGCTAGGCGGCCCCGAATGGCCGAGCCAAAGCTCAAGGAGTATCGCCGCAAGCGCGACTTCGAGAAGACGCCGGAGCCGGCCGGCGGCAGGTCCCCGGCGCAGCTCGCCGGCCTCAGCCGTTTTGTCGTCCAGAAGCACGCCGCCAGCCGCCTCCACTACGACTTCCGCCTTGAGCACGACGGCGTCCTGCTCTCCTGGGCGGTGCCCAAGGGGCCAAGCCTCGATCCCCGCGACAAGCGCCTGGCGGTACACGTGGAGGACCACCCTATCGACTACTTCGACTTCGAGGGCACCATCCCCAAGGGTGAGTACGGTGGCGGCACCGTCATGGTCTGGGACTGGGGTGGGGTCCGCTGGCTGCAGCCCGACGTCGACGAGATGCTGCGACGGGGCGACCTCAAATTCGAGCTCTTCGGTCGCAAGCTCAAGGGCGCGTTTGCCCTCGTCGGCGGCCGCAATGACAAGGACTGGCTGCTGATCAAGAAGCGCGACTACGGTGCCCGGGAGGGCTACGACGTGACCGAGGACGATCGCTCGGTCCTGTCGGGGCGCTCGATGGAAGAGATCGCCGCGGCGGCCGAGCGCGTCTGGCACTCCAACCTGCCCGCCGAGGACCAGGGCGGTCG
>DASZHA010000006.1:0-59668 GCA_035938265.1 Candidatus Dormiibacterota bacterium | reverse complement strand
GGCGCCTGGAAGGGGAACCCGCCGTCGGCGTTCTGCTGGGTATGGAGCCAGGCCAGGGCGGCGGTGTTGCGGCTGCTATCGCCGGCGGCAGCGAGGGCCTGGAGGGCCACCGCGGTTGAGTTGGTGTCGCCCTGGGCGGCGTTGCTGACGGCGGCGCTGCTCCAACCCTTGAAGGTGAAGCCGGTGGCCTGGGTGTCGGGGGTGGCGCCCTGGTTCTCGAGGCCCTTGAGCCAGGTGACCGCGGCCGCAGGCGGCGTGCCCCCGGTTGCCTTGATCGCGAGGATCGCCAGGGCCTGGGCGAAGGTGCTGCCGTCGCCGAAGGAGCCGGTCGCGACGCCGGTGGAATGGTAGAAGCCGGCGGGGGTCGCTGACTGGTCACTGGTCAGCTTGGTCAGCAGGTCCTGGCCGCCGAAGCCGTGGTAGTCGAGCTTCCCAGCCGGGGTGTTACCGGCGGCCAGGGCGAGGAGCAGCTTGGCCGTCTTGCCCGCGTCGGCGGAGGCCCCCGGGGCCTGGCCCGCCAGGTAGTCGTAGATACCCTGGCCACCGGTCTTATGGATGGTATTGGGGTCAACCCCGACGGCTGCGGCGCCCATGGCAAAGTCCATGCTGGCGCCGGGGTTACCGAAGCCTCCGGCGCTGCTCATGTCCAGGGAGCCATCCGCCTTCTGGTTGGCGGCCAGGTACTGCACGGCGCGGGTGGCGGGGTCGCAGGCGGCGGTGGCGACAATCGGTGGGGTGAGCGCCAGGCCGCCGAGGGCGGTGGCGACGGCCAGTGTCGCGCTGGCCATGCGGAGGGTCGTCTTCATTTTTTGTCTCCCAGCGGCGGGCTCACCCCGCGCCGAAAGACCGCTGCCGCTGAAGGCCGTCGTTCCCGTTTTCGCGCGGGGGTCACGTCTACCGCCCCGTCAGGTCTCCTGGCTCGCGGATCCCAACGACCGGTCGCCTTCCCAGGACCTGCGTCCCAGTGGCTGGATGACCGGCCGTTCCCCGTTCACAGTTGCGCGACAGCGCCGGATTCGCACCGGCTTCCCTTGGCAAAACGGCTCCCCAATGATAGTCCCGCTGCGGCAGTACGATTTCGACGACGACACGGAGGATTGGCGGATGACCGAAGTCGCATCTAAGCAGGCCGCGGGGGTTACCCGACGGGACCGTTTGTTCATCGGCGGCGAATGGGTGGATCCGGCCGGGTCGGGGACCCTGGACGTGGTCAACTCAGCGACCGAGGCGGTGCTCGCGACCATCCCTGAGGGCACCCCGGAGGACGCCGACCGTGCCGTCGCCGCCGCCCGATCGGCGTTCGACACCTGGTCCCAGGCCCCGGTGGAGGATCGCGCCGCCACCCTGGAGCGCATCGCCGACGGGCTCAAGGCCCGAGGCGAGGAGCTGCAGCAGGTGATCGCCGACGAGGTGGGGATGCCGGTCTCGCTCTCGCCCGCCTACCAGCTAGGATCGCCGCCATTCGTCTTCCGGTTCTATGCCGACCTGGTCCGCAAATTCGAATTCGAGACCGAGGTCCGCAACTCCGTGATCGTCCGCGAGCCAGTCGGCGTGGTGGTGGCGATCACGCCCTGGAACTACCCGCTGCACCAGATCGCCCTCAAGGTCGCCCCGGCGATGGCGGCGGGCAACACCGTGGTGCTCAAACCCAGCGAGGTGGCCCCTCTCAACGCCTTCATCCTGGCCGAGGTGATGGAGGCTGCCGGCGTCCCGGCCGGCGTGTTCAACCTGGTGACCGGCACCGGGCCGGTGGTGGGGGAGGCCCTGGTCAGCAACCCGGACGTCGACATGGTGTCGTTCACAGGCTCGACCAACGCCGGCAAGAGGGTCTCGGCGCTGGCCAGCGCCACGGTCAAGAAGGTGGCGCTGGAGCTCGGGGGCAAGTCCGCCAACATCATCCTCGACGACGCCGACATCGAGGCGGCCGTTCGCCGGGGCGTGGAGCAGGTGATGGTAAACAGCGGCCAGTCCTGCAATGCCTGGTCGCGGATGCTGGTGCCTCGCAACCGGCAGGACGAGGTGGCGCGCATCGCCGCCGAGGCGGCCGATAACACCCCGGTCGGCGATCCCCGCCAACCGGGGAGCTTCGTCGGCCCCCTGGTCTCCGCCACCCAGCTGGAGCGCGTTCGCGGCTACATCCGCAAGGGCGAGTCCGAGGGCGCTCGGCTGGTCACCGGTGGCGTCGAGCCGCTTGAGGGCCTGGAGCAGGGCTACTACGTCCGCCCCACGATCTTTGCCGACGTTCGGCCGGAGATGACCATCGCCCAGGAGGAGATCTTCGGCCCTGTGGTCTCGATCATCCCCTACGACAGTGAGGACGAGGCAATCGAGATCGCCAACGACAGCATCTACGGGCTGGCGGGAGCGGTCTGGTCCGGCGACGCCGAGCGCGCCAAGCGGGTGGCGCGGCGAATCCGCACGGGGCAGGTCGACATCAACGGCGGCGCCTTCAACATGATCGCGCCGTTCGGCGGCTACAAGCAGTCAGGCAACGGCCGCGAGCTGGGCACCTACGGTCTCGAGGAGTTCCTGGAGGTCAAGTCGCTCCAGCTCTAGGCGTCCCCCGGGCTGGCGCCGCATAGAATTCGGACATGCCTCGCCCACGTTGGCGCACGCCTCTCACCGACCAGCTGTTCGAGGGTGTGCTGGAACTCAAATCGGTGGCCGAAGCCGAGCGCTTCTTCGAAGACCTCTGCACCATCAAGGAGATCTCCGACCTGTCCCATCGCCTGGAGATCGCCCGCCTGCTGCACGGCGGGGCCAAGTACGAGGAGATCGCGGCGGCGATGCGCAAGTCGTCGGGCGCCGACCACGTCCCCAGCACCGCCACGATCAGCCGCATCAACCGCTTCGTGCGCTACGGCGCCGACGGCTACCGCCTGATCCTGGATCGCCTCGCCGCGCGGTAGTGGCCGAGGCGCCCATCGAGGTCCTCTCCAAGGCCGAGCTCGACGAGGTGCGGCCGCTATTGCTCGACCTGCTGGTGGAGGACCAGGACCACTACGGCCCCCGGACCACTCCCCGCGAACTGATCGACCGCGACCTGCTGGGTCCGATCACGCCGAGCTTCACCGGTGAGAACGTGATCCTCGCCATCCGCGACGGCGCCGAGGTGGTGGCGCTCTGTTGGTGCGTGATTTTCGACCCGGGCACCGGCCTTGAGGGTGAGATCGCCGAGGTCTACGTCCGACCGGACCACCGCGGGCAGGGCCTGGCGCGGAGGCTGCTGGCGCGGGCCGTCGACCTCTTCCGGGAACGCCAGGTGACGTTCGCGGCGGTCTGGACCCACGGCAGCAACGCCGCTGCCATCCGCCTCTACCGCAGCGCTGGTTTCGAGCCGACGGAGCAGCTGGTGATGACCTGGCTGCCCAAGGAGGACTGACTCGGTGCGGCTGATCCGTATCGGTGGGATCGTGCTGCTGGCCGCGGTCGTGGCTGCGGTCGTCAGCACCGTCTACTACGTGACCCGGCCGGTGAGCACCCCCCAGGTCGGTCGCGGGCCGTTGGCCCAGGGCAGCACCCAGGACGGTCCCCAGAACGCCGCCAGCAAGGCCGCCGGTGCGGTCGTGCGGGTGGAGACGGGACTGGCCTCGCCCGCCTCAGGCCCGACGCCCGGCGGCGCAGGCAGCGGCGTGATCATCGACTCCCGGGGCTACGTCCTGACGGCGCAGGCCCTGGTCTCGGGGGCGCCGCGAATCAGTGTGACGGTGCCGGGCCAGAAGCCTGTTGACGCCCGCGTTGTCGGCTCCGACCCCCTGACTGGGGTCAGCCTGCTCAAGATCGACGGCAGCGGCCTGAAGACGCTCAGCCTGGGCAATGGCGGCACCCTGGAGACGGGAAGCGGCATCGTGGTGATGGCGGCGCCGCCGGCGTTCGAGCTCGCCGTGGGCGCGGTGGCGACCGCCCATGCCAGCACCGGCGTCGAGGACGCGGCGGCGCCGGGGCACCGGCGGGTGCTCAACGACATCGCCGCCCTCGACATCGCCCCTCGCGAGGGTCAGCTGGGCGCGCCCCTGCTCGATGGCGCCGGCCGCGTCCTTGGCGTGGTGGTCGTCGCCGCCTCCCAGACCTGGGCCGCCGACATCGCCAACGCCCAGCCGGCCGTCTCGCAGCTGCAGGACACCGGCCGCGTCGCCTACCCCTGGCTCAACTTCGATTACCAGCAGCTGTCAGCCACAGAAGCCGGTAGCCGGGGGGTTGGCGCCGGCGTCCTGCTGTTGAAGGTGGCATCGGGCTCGTCCGCGGAGCAGGCCGGACTGGCGGCCGGAGACGTGGTCACCAGTGTCGCGGGGCAGGCCCTGGACCCGGGGCATCCGCTGGAGCGGGTCCTTCGCGGCCAGGCCGTGCACCAGACCGTCAGCGTCGCCGTCCACCCGGGCGCCGGCGGCAACGACCGGACGGTATCCCTGACCGTCGACCTCGTGGGTCAATGAGCCAGAAACCGGTCGTCGAGCCGACCACGCCACGCCGGGCGGTACGCACGGCGCTGCAGCGAGCCGTCGACGGGTACCTGAGCGAGCAGGGCGCGGACGGGGTGAGTGTCGAGGTCCAGCGACCCGCCCGGCCGGAACACGGGGACTTCGCCAGCAACGTTGCTATGCAGCTTGCTAAGCAGCTCGGCCGTCCGCCCATGGAGCTGGCTCAAGAGATCGCGGCCAAAGTCGAGATCGGTGGGCCGGTGGGCGCCGTCGAGGTGGCGCCTCCTGGCTTCATCAACGTCCGGCTCGATGAGGGCTGGGTTTTCGACGATCTCAGGCCAGTTGTTGCCGCCGGCGAGGACTGGGGACGGACCTCCCTGGGCCAGGGTCAGTCGGTACAGGTCGAGTACGTCAGCGCCAACCCCACCGGCCCTCTGCTGCTGAGCACGGGGCGCGGCGCGGTCGTCGGCGACACGCTGGTGCGCCTGCTGGGCTTCACCGGGCATTCGACCGTCAGTGAGTTCTACGTCAATGACGCCGGCCGGCAGGTGCAGCTCTTCGGCGCCTCGATCCTGGCCGTGCGCCTGGGGGAGTCGCCTCCCGAGGATGGCTACCAGGGGGAGTACATCTCCGAGTACGCGGCTGCCTCGGCTGAGGCGCTCCCGGACGACGACCTGCAGCGGCTGCTGGCGGGGGACAAGCGCGACGAGGCGGTGGCGCTGGTCTCCGATTGGGCGGTGAAGCGCGTGCTGGCCGAGGTGGACCGTGACCTGGCGGCAATCGGCGTGCAGATGGACGTCTGGAGGCGCGAGAGCGAACTGTACGGAAGCTACGAAGATGAGGTCGTGGACGCCCTCCGCGCCGCCGGGCACGTGGTCGAGCACGACGGCGCCACCTGGTTGCGCTTTCCCGACGGCAAGGAGGACGTGCTCTACAAGACCAATGGCGAGCGGACTTACTTCCTCGGCGACATGGTCTATCACCACTACAAGTTCAAGCCCGGCAAGACCGGAGGGTTCGAGCGCGTCATCGACGTCTGGGGCGCCGACCACCAGAACCAGCTGCGGCGCATGAAGCAGGCGATGGAAATGATCGGCGTCGACCCCGACCGGCTTCGGATCGTGATCATCCAGCTGGTGCGGATGAAGGGCGATGAGGGTTTCATCAAGATCAGCAAGCGCGCCGGCAACGTGGTCCTGCTTCGCGACCTGGTGGACGAGGTGGGCGCTGACGCCGTCCGGTACCACTACCTGCTGCGCAGCACCGACGCTCCCATGGACTTCGACATCGACCTGGCCCGGCGCCAGTCCAACGAGAACCCGGTCTTCTATGCCCAGATGGCCCACGCGCGACTCTGCAGCGTCAAGGCGGTCGCCGCCGAGGCCGGCTTTGCCCCCAGCGACCACGCCCTTGGCCGCCTCGGCGCAGCCGGCGAGGTCGAGCTGGCGCGCACGCTGCTGGAGTTCCCTGACGTCGTCGACGAGGCGGCCGCCAACCTCGAACCCCATCACCTGCCTCACTACGCCCAGCGCCTGGCCGAGCGGATCCACACCTTCTACCACGCCGGCTCCAAGGACGCGTCGCTGCGCGTGGTCGGCGACGATGCCGAGCTGGCCGGGGCTCGGTTGTATCTTTGCGAGGCGGCCCGCCAGACCATGGCCAACCTGCTTGGCCTGATGGGGGTCAGCGCTCCGACTCGGATGTGAACGCGCTCAGGAAAAGGAGGCATTGATGGAGATCAGCTTTGTCGGCCACGCCTGCTTCCGGCTTCGCGGCCGAGAGGCAAGCGTCGTTGTCGACCCCTACGGCAAGGGCCTGGGGCTGACCACGCTGACGCCCAGCAAGTTCGCGGCCGACATCCTGACCATCAGCCACGACCACCCCGGCCACAACAACTCCGCCATGGTCGGGGGTGAGCCGAAGATCGTCGACTGCCCCGGTGAATACGAGATCAGAGGCGTCGCCATCCGGGGGGTGGCCGCCTACCACGACAACGAGAAGGGCGTGAAGCTGGGCAAGGTCACCCTATTCGCCATCGAGATCGATGACGTGGTCGTGGCCCACCTCGGCGACCTCGGCCACCCGCTCACCGAGCTCCAGCAGGAGCAGCTCGGAGCGGTGGATGTGCTCCTGGTCCCCGCCGGGGGCGGCACGGCGCTCAGCGCCACCCAGGCCGCTGAGGTCACCAACCAGGTGGAGCCCAAGATCGTGGTGCCGATGCACTACAAGCTGCCGGGGATGAAGCTGGCCCTCGACGAGCCCAAGCACTTCGCCTCCGAGATGGGTATCGACAAGATCGAATACCAGCCCAAGCTCAGCCTCAGCGGGAAGCCGTCGAACGACGAGACCAGGGTCGTCTTCCTCGAGGCCCGAGGGGCGAATCCCGGCTAGACCGGTTGGTTGCCCCCCGCAGAAACCGGCTCCATGCTTCCAACAGGGGAAGCTGATGAAGCAGGAATCATCTCTTCGGGCTGTCTGGCGGAGCGTCGCGGCTGGCGTGCTTGCGGCTGGCCTGCTGGCCGGCTGCACGATCCCGGGGCTGCCGGGAGCCACGACCAGGCTGACGTCGGACCAGGTCTTCGCCCGCGCCAAGCCGGCGTTGGTGCTGGTGCAGGTGGACTACAGCGCCAAGATCTCGTTGCCCCGTCTCCAGGTCGGCGACGCCGCGTTGAGCACGATTCGCCGCAAGCTCCAGGCCCAGTACGACACCGGCCTGCACCCCGAGCTCCTCAACCACGATGCCTATCTCGCCGCCTTCGATGTCGAGCTGTATGGCAACCCCGACGCCTACTTCACCCCCAGCAAGGACGTCGCCACGTTCAGCGGCGACGTGCTGGAGGTCAACGGCTCGGGCTTTGTCGCGTCGGAGAACGGGTTCATCGCCACCAGCGCCCACGTGGTGGCGACCAAGGATGAGGAGATCCAGAAGGAGATCAGCAGCGATGTCCTCAAGGGCCTCAACACCGGCCTCGCGACGGATGCCCTGACCGATAGCAAACGCACGGACGAGCAGAAGCAGAAGTTCGCCGCCTTCTACCAGAACTACACAACCAAGTACCTCAAGGTTGAGAACCAGACCAAGGAGATCCACGTTGCCCTGGCCAAGGGAACCCCGGGTAAGCCACTGCAAACCAACGGAATCCCAGCCCGCATCGTCGAAGCCGGCGAGCCGGTGCCCGGCAAGGACGTTGCCGTTCTCAAAATCGACCCCGGGGCCAGCAAGCTGCCCAGCCTGTCGGTGGGGGACGAGAACATGCTCAAGCCGGCGGACGACATCACCGCGATCGGCTATCCAGGCGAGAGCATCTTCCGCAACCAGGACACCAATCCCCGCCAGGTCGAGCCGACCCAGACCCACGGCGAGTACCAGAAGGTGTCGGAGCCGCAGCGGGGGTATGACGCCCTGGGCACCCGCGCCAACATCCAGGAGGGCGAGAGCGGTGGCCCGATGGTCGACGGCCGCGGTGACGTCGTCGGAGTCATCGCCTTCGGCATCGCCGGCAAGGACGGCAAGCTGATCCCCAACCTGGGCTTTGCCGTCCCCGCCAGCGTGGTCAAGGAGTACCTCGACAAGGCCAAGGCGGGCGCTGGGCAGAGCCAGACCGAGGCGCAGTACCGCGCGGCCCTGACGGAGTTCGACCAGAAGCATTTCAAGACCGCCCTGCCGCTTTTCCGTGAAGTCAAGTCACGCTGGAAGGACCACCCCTATGTCGACGCGTACATCGTCAGCTCCGAGAACGGCATCGCTGACAAATCCGACAGGACTCCCCCCTCGCCGGGCGAGCTTGCTGCCTGGGGCGGAGGCGGGGCGATCGGGCTGCTCGTGCTGGCCTTTGTGGTGTGGTTCGTGATCCAGCGCCGGCGCGCTCACCGGCGGCTGGTGGTCGCACTGGACGCGGTCCAGGCAGGCGGCGTCGAGGCTCTCGCGACGGCGGCGTTGACGAAGGCCGCGGCGGCGGACCCATCCGTGGTCGAGGCGGCGGGGATCGGCGCTCCCGTCGAGGCGCCGGCCGGCGGCGTTGCGACTCGACCCCGGCGACCACGGCCTCGGCCGGCGGCTACCGGGACGGCGGCGACGGCAACGCCAGCCAGGGGGGCGGTCGCCTCGGCCAAGACTGCCCCAGTCAAGGCGGTGTCTGCCAAGAAGTCAGCGCCCGCCAAGGGGAAAGCGCCGGCCAAAAAAACCGCGCCACCCAGGCAGAGCGTCCCGACCAGGAAGCCGCCGGCATCTCGCTCGCCGGCCGCGTCGAAGAGGGTTGGGGCCGCGCCCAGCGGCGCCAAGGCGGCGGCTCCGAAACCGGCGGCTGCCAAAGCTGTGGCACCGCCCCGCCCCCGAGCAGCCAAGCCGAAGGCCCCGGCCGCAGCCGCCCGCCGCCGTTCCTCTGGCAGGTAGCCGCTGCCGCCGGCCGGCGATGGCCGGCCGACGCGTTTTTCTTGCCGCCCGGGGTGGCCGTTGTTAGAATCGGAAAAACCCCCCAAGGAGAGCACGTTGCCGAAGTTCGTTTTTGTCACAGGGGGGGTGGTTTCGAGCCTGGGGAAGGGCATTACCGCAGCTTCCATCGGGACCATCCTCAAAGCCCGAGGGCTCAAAGTCTCTCTCCAGAAGCTCGACCCGTACATCAACGTGGACCCGGGCACCATGCGCCCGCAGGAGCACGGCGAGGTCTTCGTGACCGACGACGGGGCCGAAACCGACCTCGACCTCGGCCATTACGAGCGCTTCACCGACGCCACCCTGTCCAAGGCCAGCAACGTCACCACCGGCAAGATCTACCAGGAGGTGATCGCCAAGGAGCGGCGCGGCGACTACCTCGGGGCCACCGTCCAGGTCATCCCCCACATCACCAACGAGATCAAGGAGCGCGTCACCCGGGTGGCATGGGAGAGCAACGCTGACGTCGTCATCGTCGAGGTCGGCGGCACGGTTGGCGACATCGAATCACTGCCCTTCCTCGAGGCAATCCGCCAGCTCAAGAACGACCTGGGCCGGAAGAACGTCTTCTACGTCCATGTCACCCTGGTCCCATACATCGCCGTCAGCGAGGAGTTCAAGACCAAGCCGACCCAGCACAGCGTGTCTTCGCTCCGGAGCATCGGTGTTCAGCCCGACGCCATCTGCCTTCGCTCGGAGCAGCCCGTGGCCAAGGCGTTGCGTGAGAAGATCGCCGGCTTCACCGACGTCGACAGCCGCGCCGTGATCTCGCTGCCCGACGTGGACTCCATATACAAGGTGCCGCTCCTGCTGGAGGAGGCGAGGCTGGCCGACGTCATCGGCGAGGAGCTCGACATCGACTTCGAGGCCCCCGACCTGGAGGCTTGGCGCGAGCTCTGCCGCCGCATCGACGAGCCCCGCGGCACGGTCACGGTGGCGCTGGTGGGCAAGTACATCACCATGCCGGACGCCTACATGAGCGTCACCGAGTCGCTGCGCCACGCCGGCTTCTTCCACGGCGTCAAGGTAGACGTCAAGTGGGTCAGCTCCGAGACCCTTGAGCAGGGCGACCTCTCACCACTGGAGGGCGTTGACGGCGTCCTCGTGCCAGGGGGCTTCGGACACCGCGGAATCGAGGGCAAGATCGAGGCGTCGCGATTCGCCCGCGTCAACCGGGTTCCATACCTGGGGCTCTGCCTGGGGATGCAGTGCGCCGTCGTCGGTTTCGCCCGCGACGTGCTCGAAGCTCCGGATGCCAACTCCACAGAGTTCAACTTCGCCACCGCCCACCCCGTCATCGACCTTCTCCCGGAGCAGCGCGACGTGGCCGACAAGGGCGGGACCATGCGCCTTGGGCTCTACCCCTGCACCCTCCAGCCGCGGACCCGGGCCCAGGCGGCGTATGACGAGAAGATCGTCTACGAGCGTCACCGCCACCGCTATGAGTTCAACAACGCCTTCCGCGAGCAGCTGGAGGCGGCGGGGATGGTCTTCTCTGGCGAGTACAAGGCCAAGAAGCTGGTGGAGATCATCGAGCTCAAGGACCACCCCTACTTCGTCGCCTCGCAATTTCACCCGGAGTTCCGGTCGCGGCCCAACAAGCCACACCCGCTGTTCCGTGAGTTCGTCCGCGCGGCGTGCATCGAGGCCGGGATCGAGGCCGTTCCCCCCGGCGCGCCCGCCAACGCGTCGCGGCCGCGGTCGGAGCAGCCCACGGTCGTGCCGACCAATGGCGGCGTGAAGGTCCTGCCGGCAACCGCGGAGGACTCGACGGTCTCGAGCTGAGCTCACGGGGGCCAAGGTCGCGCCCTGCTAAGGTGCCGGCACACCGGTAGGAGTTGTGACGCGCTGGGCGCACCATCTTAATACCGCCCAGCGGTCAATCGGCATAGGCTATTGGCCGTGATCCAGGACACGGAGATCTCCCAGAAGAACCTCGGCATGGAGCTGGTCCGGGTCACAGAGGCCGCCGCCCTGGCGTGCGGCCGGCTGATGGGCCGGGGAGACCAGGAGGAGGTGCGCAGCTCGGCCGCCGCCGCCATGGGCCAGGCGTTGCGCATGGTCAACATGGACGCCGACATCAAGGTCGTGGTGGGCACGCCCCAGCCTGGCGAGGACCTGGTCAGCGGCCTGCATTGCGGCCAGGGACACGGCCCCCGGGTCGACCTCGCGATTGGGCCCCTCGATGGCGTCAGTCTGGTGGCCCGCGGACTCACCGGCGCGATGGCGGTGCTGGCCGCCACCGAGCGCGGCCAGATGCGCCTGCCCGGCAGCCTGCTCCTGGAGAAGATCGCCGTGGGCCCCCGGGTCAAGGGCGCGGTCGATATCACAGATACCGTCGAGAACAACCTCAACCGGATCGCCTTCGCCAAGAAGGTCCGGGTCAGCGACCTGACCATCGTCATCCTCGACCGGCCCCGCCACCAGCAGATCCTCGAAGAGGCGCGTAACGCCGGCGCTCGGGTCACCCTGATCAGTGACGGCGAGGTCTCGGCTGCCATCCGCGTGGCGATGGAGGACTCCGGGGTTGATGCCGTGATGGGCATCGGCGGTGCCGAGGACGCCACCGTGGCGGCCTGCGCCCTCAAGTGCCTGGCCGGGGAGCTGGTGGCCCGGCCCTGGTTGCGCAACGAGGAGGCGGCGGGTGAGCTAGAGGCTGCCGGCGTCGATCCCCACCGCGTTGTGACCTCCGACGACCTCGCCGGCGGGGACGAGGTGGTCTTCGCCGCGACCGGGGTGACCGACGGCTTGCTTCTACGTGGCGTGCACTACCACGACCGCTGGGCCGAGAGCCAGTCCTTGGTCATGCGCAGCGCCAGCGGTACGGTGCGCAAGATCGAGACCCAACACCACTACGCCCGCGCCCTCGCGGAGGCGCTCCAGAGCTAGCGGGGTCAGCGCCCACGCGCCCGGGGGTGCGGCCTAGCCTCGCCGTCGCCTGGAAACGGTCCGGAGGCGCCAGTAGGCGAGGCCCCCGGCGACTATGACCACCAGCTCCACCAATAGCACCGCTCCGACCGTCGATTCGCCGGTGCTGAGGTAGAAGACCAGGATCAGGATCCAGACACCGCTCATGCCCGCCAGGAACCACGACAGCCAGCGGGCGGCCTCCTTGGCGCTCATGCGGTTAGCGTAGCCCTCTGCTTGCGTTCCCAGAACCAGAGCCAGGAGAACGGTAGCCTCTCTCATGCTCGCCCTCGCCTATGCCGATCCCCGTGGACGGCTTATCGAAGAAGCGGACCTCGGCGCCATGGCTCGCTCAGGCTGGGAGGTCGGCGAGGCCGAGGAGGTGATCCCCGACACCACCTGGATGCCGTTGCCGGACGGCGCTACCGTCGCCAGCCTGCCCGGACGGATGGCGCTGGCGCGGGACCACGACGGCGAGGTGGTGCAGCTCAGCCCGGAGGCCGGCTGGGCCGTGGCCGCGGTTTTGCCGCCGGGGTATACGCGCACCCTGCTACCGGCGTACGAGGAGGATGGCGAGGTACAGGTCCTGCCCATCTTCGGCTATGCCGCCCTGGCCTTCCGTCGTGGCCGGCCGGTGGTGGCGGCGGTCCGAACCGACCCCCTGGACTGGTGGCAGCCCGACCAGTTCCGCGGCCGTGACATCAGCGCCGCCATTGAGGCCGCCGGGCGCGACATGCCCGCCAACCGGCTGGTCGGGCACCTGGCCCGCTGCGCCACCGACTACAACTGCTACACGGCCCAGAACACCTTCTACCGAAGGTGGGAGGGGTCGCTGCCGACGTCCGGGCCGTGCAACGCGATGTGCGTTGGCTGCATCTCCGAGCAGTGGGGCGAGGTGAAATCGCCCCAGGACCGGATCGGTTTTCGTCCCACGCCGGACGAGGTCGTTGAGCTGGCGCTGTGGCACCTGGGCGGGGAGGGGAGCGCGATTGTCAGCTTCGGCCAGGGTTGCGAAGGCGAGCCCCTGATGCGCGCAGACCTGCCCGAGATCGTGGCCCGCATCAAGGCCGAGCGCCCCAACGCGTTTGTCAACATCAACACCAACGGCAGCCGGCCCGACGTGATTCGCTCCATGGTCGAGGCCGGCCTGGATGGAGCCCGGGTGAGCATCTTCAGCTTCAGCGATGACCTCTTCCGCGCCTACTACCGGCCCAAGGACTACGGCCTGGAGCAGATCCACGAGACTCTTGGCGCGCTCCGGGCGGGCGGCTGCCAGGTCGCCATCAACCTCCTCAGCCTGCCGGGGGTGAGCGACGACGAGGGCGAGGTCGCGGCGCTCGAGGACGCCATCGATCGCCACGGCATCGACCAGGTCCAAATGCGCAGCCTCAATACCGATCCGCTGTGGATGCTGCGACAGCTACCCCGGCGCACCCGGGGGATGGGCCTGGAGACGATGATGGCCCGGCTCACGGCGGGCTTTTCCGAACTCAGAATCGGGAATTTCACGGTCCCCAAACCGCGTTCTACATCTCAGGCGCGATCTAACCCGAATCTCAAAAATGGCTACCTATACTCAAGGCGTGGACTACGACGGAGGCAATCCGCCACCGGCGTACGGCCGCGCCGGCAACCAACAGAACCCAATCCCTGAGTCGCCCGCCGCCGCGCCCCCACCCTCGCCGCCGGCGGACCCGGGTGCCCAGTGGTCCGAGGGCCACTACCAGGAGAACCCCGATGGGTCGCGCACCGACGTGCCCCTGGAGCGGGTGGGCAAGAACGGCAAGCGAACAGGCGTCCTCGGCGGCCTCGCCAGCCTCGGCCTGCTGTTGCTCAAGCTGGGCGCCAGCCTGAAGTTCATCCTCATCCCCCTGGCCAAGGCCCCGTTCCTGATCTCCATCGTGATCAACATCGGTGTCTACGCCCTCTTCTTCGGCGCTCAGAACCCGCTCTACGGCCTGGCCTTCGCCACTGGCTTCGTGGCCCTGATCTTCGTGCACGAGATGGGTCACCTGATCGCGGCGCGGTATGAGGGCGTCAACGCCACGGTGCCATTCTTCATACCGTTCATGGGCGCGGCCATCTTCCTCCGCAGCAACCCTCGTGACGCTCGCAGCGAGGCCATCATCGGCATCGGCGGCCCCATCACCGGTACCCTCGGCGCCCTGGCCATGTTCGGTGCCGCCCAGACCATCGGCGCGGCCGGCGACCCCCTGCTGGGCCTCCTCTTCGCCCGCCTCGCGTTCTACGGCTTCCTGATCAACCTCTTCAACATGATCCCGCTGAGCCCGCTGGACGGCGGCCGCATCCTGGGGGCCGTGTCCAAGTGGTTCAACGTCGTCGGACTTGGCCTGCTGGTGCTGGGCGTGATCACCGGCTACCTGGCGAGCCCCATCATCCTGCTCATCCTGGTCTTTGGAGCCTTCGGGCTGTACCGCCGCTTCACCCAGCCCGAGCACCCTGGCTACTACCAGGTCAGCGGCAGCGCCCGGGCGGTCATCGGTCTCTCATACCTGACGCTGCTGGCGGTCCTTATCGCCGGCATCGTGGCCACCGAGCCATTCGTCAGCGCCGCCAACTTCTAGCGCAAAATTCGAAGTACGCGACCGCCAGAGAGACGAGGAGAACCATGCTGAAGGACATCAGGTCCCACACGACCCTGCCAGCCGCGGACATGGACCGGGCCAAGGCCTTCTACCGCGAGAAGCTGGGGCTGGAGCCGGCCGCCGAGGCGCCAGGCGGCGTCTTTTTCGAAACCGCCGGCGGCACCCGATTTTCCCTCTATCCGACGCCCAACACCAACCGCGGCGGGCACACCCAGCTGGGGTTCACCGTCAGCGACATCCAGGCCGAGGTAGATGGGCTCAAGCAGCGTGGGGTTGTCTTCGAGGAGTACGACTTCCCTGGCCTCAAGACCGAGAACGGCATTGCCGTGACGGGGCCCAGCCGGGCCGCCTGGTTCAAGGACAGCGAGGGCAACACCATCGGCCTGATAGAGCTGGAGGAGAGCCTGAGGTGAACTTGGCCTCCGATATAATCCCCGAGCGATGAAAGCCGAAATCCACCCCACCTGGTACCCCGACGCGGTGGTGCACTGCCTTTGCGGCAACACCTTCCGGACGGGTTCCACCGTGCCCGAGCTCAAGACCGAAGTTTGCTCTGTCTGCCACCCGTTCTTCACGGGCCAACAGCGCATCGTGGACACGGGCGGCCAGGTGGAGCGCTTCCAGAAGCGCCTGACCAAGAGCCGGAAGACTCTGCGTTAGCTATGGCTGCGGCTTCCCCCGCCGGGACCGCAGCTTCATCGCCCCCGGCGGCTTCGCGATGAACATCTCCCTTCACACCGGGGCTGTCGCCGCGCCCGTCTCAAGGCCGGCAACACCATTCTTCTATGGTGGCCAGGCGGTCATCGAGGGCGTGCTGATGCGCGGCCCCACCGGCTGGGCCGTCGCCGCCCGCCGTCCCGACGGCCAGATCGCCCTGCGCAAGGACAAGCTGAAGAGTGTTTTGTACCGGGGCAGGTTCTTCCGCCTGCCCTTCATCCGCGGCGTCGTCGGGCTGGTCGAGATGCTGCACCTGGGGACCTCGGCGATGATGTGGTCGGCCAACGTCAAGGCCAAGGCCGACGACATCGAGATCGGGCGGGGCGCGATCATCATCACGATCATCGCGTCGCTGTGCTTCAGCGGATTGATCTTCTTTGGGCTGCCGCTGCTGGCGGGCGGCGCGCTGCAACGCCGCGGGGGCTCGCTGGCCTTCACAGCGGTGGAGGGTGTCACCCGCGCGCTGCTGCTGATCGCCTACCTCTGGCTGATCTCCTTCATCCCCGACATCCGTCGGCTGTTCCAGTACCACGGCGCCGAGCACAAGACCATCAACGCCTTCGAGGCCGGCGAGCCGCTGACCACCGATGGCGTGGGCGCCCAGAGCCGGTTGCACCCGCGCTGCGGCACAGGCTTCCTGGTGGTCGTGGTGGCGGTCAGCATCGTGGTCTTCACCTTCGTCGGCCGGCCGCCGCTGCCGTTCTTGATCGCGTCCCGGATCCTGCTGATCCCGGTGATCGCCGGCATCAGCTACGAGATCATCAAGCTGGGCGCTCGCCACAGCGCCAACCCAGTGGTTAAGCGCCTACTGTGGCCGGTGCTGGCGGCCCAGTACCTCACGACCCGGGAGCCGGACGCGTCGCAGATGGAGGTGGCGATAACCGCGTTCACCAACGTCCGCGAGGACGAGCGCGTGGAGAAGGAGATGCTGCGGTGACCGAGGCATCCCGTCTCGACGGGATCCTGACGCGCTACCAGGAGATCGACGACCAGCTCTCGGACCCGTCGGTGCAGCGCGACATGGAGGCGCTGCAGAAGCTGGGCAAGGAGCAGAAGAGCCTCCGCCCGGTGGTCGAAGCCAACCGCCGCCTGACCCAGGCACGGTCGGCGATGGCCGAGGCCCGGCAGCTGCAGGACGGCGAGACCGACGCCGACATGATCGAGTACCTGAAGGAGGAGGCGGCCCGACAGGCCGAGATCGTCGAGGAGCTGGAGGCCGAGCTGCCGGCGCTGCTGCTGCCGCAGGATCCCAATGACGAGCGGTCGGTCATCGTCGAGATCCGCGCCGGCACCGGCGGCGACGAGGCTGCCTTGTTCGCGGGGGACCTGTTCCGCATGTACCAGCGCTACGCCGAGCAGCGCAAATGGAAGATCGACGTCATCAGCATGTCTGCCACCGAGGGCAATGGCATCAAGGAGGTGATCTTCGAGGTCAGCGGCGACGGCGCCTACTCCCGCCTCAAGTTCGAGTCCGGCGTGCACCGGGTGCAGCGCGTGCCCGCCACCGAGTCACAGGGCAGGGTTCACACCTCGGCTGCCTCGGTGGCGGTCTTCCCCGAACCGGACGAGGTGGAGGTGGAGATCCGCGATGAGGATATCGAGGTCGACGTCTACCGCTCAACCGGCCCTGGGGGCCAGTCGGTCAACACCACCGACTCGGCGGTGCGTATCACCCACAAGCCTTCCGGGTTGGTGGTGACGCAGCAGGACGAGAAATCGCAGCACAAGAACAAGGCCAAGGCGCTCAAGGTGCTGGCGGCGCGGCTGTACGAGCGAAAGCGAGCCGAGCAGGAGGAGGCGATCGGCGCCGAGCGGCGGGCGATGGTGGGCTCCGGTGACCGCAGCGAGAAGGTCCGGACCTACAACTTCAAGGAGAACCGCATCAGCGACATCCGCCTGGACGGCCCCATCTATCGCCTCGAGGAGGTCATGGCCGGGAACCTGGAGCAGGTCGTTGAGCCGCTGCGGGTGGCCCAGCGGAGCAGGCAGCTCGCCGGTGAGGATGGCGCCGCCGCCGGCGCCAGGTGACGTCCGAGAAGATTCTCGACCTGGTGGCGCGGGCCGCGCCATACCTGTCCAAGCACGGGTCGTCCAGCCCCAGGCTTGACGCCGAGCTGCTGCTGGCGGAGGTGCTGGGCATCGACCGTATGGATCTCTACCTGCAGTTCGAGAGGCCATTGACGGTGGCCGAGGTGGACTCGTTTCGAGCCCTATGCCGGCGTCGCGCCGGAGGCGAGCCGGTCGCCTACATCCGTGGCAGGCGGGAGTTCATGTCCCTCGATCTGCTGGTCACGCCGGCGGTTATGATCCCGAGGCCAGAGACCGAGGTGCTGGTCGAAGAGGGGCTGCGCCGGCTGAAGGCACGGGCCGGCGAGGGTCATCGGCCGCGGGCCCTGGACGTGGGCACGGGCTCAGGTGCGATCGCGGTGGCGCTCGCCGCCCACTGTCCCGAGGCGCAGGTGGTCGCCACGGAGCGCTCGGAGCGCGCGCTGGAGGTGGCGCGCCGCAACGTCGAGCGTCTCGAGGTCAAGGACCGGGTCGAGCTGGTTGCCGCCGACCTGGTCGACGGTGTCGAGGGTCCCTTCGACCTGGTGGCCGCCAACCTGCCTTACATCGACCCCGACTGGGACGACGCGGTCTCGCCCGAGGTTTTGGCCAGCGAACCCGAGGAGGCGCTCTTCGCCGGCCGCGACGGCCTCGACGCAATCGGCCGGCTGCTCCCGGAGCTGCCCCGCCTGCTGGCGGCGGACGGGGTCGCCTTGCTCGAGTTTGACCCCCGGGCGCGGACGGCCCTCGACGCCCTGGTCGCAGTCCAGCCATCGCGTTCCACCGTACTGCCCGACCTGGCCGGACTGGACCGCGTCCTGGTGCTGGAGCCTTGACCGAGCTGCTGCCGGCGACGCCGGACGGCATCGCGCGCGCCGTCGGGATCCTGGCCGCTGACGGCCTGGTTTGCTTCCCAACTGACACCGTGTATGGCCTTGCCTGCCTGGCGCAGAGCGCGGCCGCCCGGGAGCGCTTCTACCAGGCGAAGGCACGCGACCCCGCCCAGCCGGCGATCGTGATGGCCGCCGCCTTGGCGGCGCTGGAGCCATGGGTCGAGTTCGGCGAGGCAGGTCGAGAGCAGGCGCGCCGGTACTGGCCCGGTCCATTGACCCTGGTGCTGCCGGCGACCGCGGCCGCGGTGGAGGGCTTCGGGCAGGTGGTTCTCGACCACACCCTGGGGGTGCGCATCCCCGACCACCAGACGGCGTTGGCGCTCCTTGCCGCGATGGCCGGTCCCCTGGCGACCAGCAGCGCCAACGTCGCGGGCGCGGCGCCTCCGCGAAGCGCCGTCGAGGCGATGGCGGAAATGGAGGGGAGGGTGGAGGCGGTCATCGATGGCGCCTGTCCGCTCGGTTTGCCCTCTTCTATACTCGATCTCACCGGTCCCCAGCCGCGGGTCATCCGCGAGGGTGCCATCCCTGCCCCGAGGTTGCTCAGCTGAATTCATCCGCCGCCGAACCCCACGGGAGGCCGGAACTGGTCCCCGATCGCATTCCTCTCGAAGAGGTGTACATGCGCCTGGCCGAGGAGCTGGCTCGTCGCAGCACCTGCCGCCGCCGCTCCGTCGGCGCCGTCATCACCAGCGGCGACCTGACCAGGGTGCTGGGCGTTGGCTACAACGGTGGCGCCAAGGGCGTGAACAATGAATGCCTCGGACCCGCTGGCCCTGACGAACCCTGCACCACCTGCATCCACGCCGAGACCAACGCCGTGGCCAAGGCGGGCTCCACCGAGACGGGCAAGTGGGCTTTCCTAACCCATAGCCCGTGCCTGCTCTGCGCCACCCTGCTGATCAACTCAAATGTGGCTCACGTGCTCTACCGGCGTGAGTACCGCGACACGACCGGGGTCGACCTGCTCCACCGCGCGGGGATTGACGCTCGCCCCTACAACCAGCTCATAGACGAGTTCCGCGGGCCGCTGCCCCAGGACCCCCGGTGATAGCACCCGGCTTGATCCCCGCCGTCCTCAATCCAGCCGACAACCCGCTGTCGATCGAGTTCTATCGGATCCTGGTGCAGAACTTCGCGCCGGCGGTCGCCCCCGGGCTCGTGGCGATGGCGGTCACGGTGGCGCTGGTCTGGCCCGTGCGCTGGCTCTCCTTCAAGCTCGGCGCCGTGGCTCAGCCGGGAGGTCGCAACATCCACGAACGGCCGACCGCCCGTCTCGGCGGCATCGCCCTGGCCGCCGGGTTCTCTGTCTCCGCGGTGGTCTTCACGCTCCTCTGGCCCCAGGGTCGAAACACCGGCTTCAACCCCATCCAGGTCGTGATCCTGGTCGGGCTGGGGCTGGCGACCACAGCGATCATGGCCTTCGACGACGCGCGCCAGATGCGGGCCGCGCTTAAGTTCGGGCTCCAGGCACTGATCGCGGTGGCGGCGGTGGCCCTGGGCATCGCCATCACGTCGGTGAACCTCGGCGGCGGCCACGTCGTCCAGCTGGGGCTGCTGGCCATCCCCGTGACCATCATCTGGCTGGTGGGGATGCAGAACACGATGAACCTGCTTGACGGTGTTGATGGTCTCGCTGGCGGGGTGGCCGTGATCGTCGCCATCGCCCTGCTGCTGGCGGCGGTCAATCGCGAGCAGCACGAGCCCAGCCAGTTCACCATCGTCCTCCTCTCGGCCGCGTTCATCGGCGCCTGCATGGGGTTCCTGCTGTTCAACTTCAACCCCGCGCGGATCTTCATGGGCGACAGCGGGAGCCACTTCCTGGGGGTGACCCTCGCAATTCTCAGCGTCTTCGGCATCGCCAAGGGTGAGGTGGTGTTCGCCCTGCTGGTCCCGGTTGCGGCGCTGGCCGTTCCCATCATCGACACCGGATTGGCGATCGTGCGGCGCCAGCGGCAGCGCATATCCATCGGGCACCCTGACACCGCCCACATCCATCACCAGCTGCTCGACTTCGGTCTCAGCCAGCGGCAGACGTGCCTGGTCTTCTACTCCGCCACCGGGATCACCTCGGGTCTCGGCCTGATGCTCTACGGCCACCGCAAGATCCTGGCGGTGGTGGTGGTGCTGTTGGTGGTGGCGCTGTCGACCCTGCTCGGCGACCGCCTCCACGAGATCGAGCAGCAGCGCGCGCTGATGCCGCCAGGCGAGCCCGAGCCGAGATCAGGCGATACGGGTGTTTTGCTAGAATCCTGACCGCTGCCGAAGGTTTCTAATGACAGTCTGGCAGTCGTTTGCGCGTTTATCCGGAGTTGCTTTCCAGGTTTTCGCGGCCGTTGGGCTGGGGATCCTGGCGGGATTAGGAGTAGATCGCCTTGTACCAGCGATACAGCCTGCGGGAGTCCTGGTCGGCGCTGCGATCGGCTTCGCGGGGGCGATCTACCTGATGGTCAGGGGGATGCGCGCCTACATCGCCGCTGAGGACAAAGACCCGTGACCCTGGCGTTCGTCGCGGCCCAGCTGGTGCCGTTCTTCCCCGACGTCAAGGCGCCGCCCATCCGGGCCGAGCCTGTGTTCCAAGTGGGCCGCGTGGAGGTCACCAACTCGATGCTGGCGTCATTGGTGGCCCTGGTCGTGGTGGTACTCCTGATCCGCTTCGCC
The DNA here is from genome assembly GCA_035938265.1 of Candidatus Dormiibacterota bacterium. GTDB lineage: Bacteria > Chloroflexota > Dormibacteria > DASZGP01 > DASZGP01 > DASZHA01. Next base: position 38,991 of record DASZHA010000006.1, on the reverse strand, counting down.
ACCAGCCAGCTGGCGGCGCGCCCAACCAGGCGGCAGGCGGCCGTAGAGTACATCGTCGGCGGCCTCAACAGCTTCTCCAAGGGGGCGGGCGGCGCCGTCGGCGCGGCCCTCTTCCCGCTCTTTGCCGGGCTGCTGATTTGGCTCCTGGTCAACAACTGGATCGCGCTGATCCCAGGCTTCGGCCAGATCCTGGTCAAGCACGGTGCCGAGGAGTTCCCCCTCTTCCGGGCGATGAACGCCGATTACAACTCGACGCTGGCCCTGGCGCTGATGGTTTTCGTCCTGATCCATGTCTATGGCGTCCGGACCCATGGCATCGGCTACTTCGCCGAGTTCATCAACATCCCGGCGCTGCTGAAGGGGAGGGTGATCGACTTCGTCGTCGGCATCTTCCACACGATCGGCGAGTTCGCCAAGATCATTTCTCTGAGCTTCAGGCTCTTCGCCAACATCTACGGAGGTGAGATCCTGATCGCGGTCATCGTTGGCCTTGCCGGCCCGGTGGCGGTGGTCTTCTACGGCCTCGAGGTGGTCCTCGTCGCCGTGATCCAGTCGTTCATCTTCGGGCTCCTGGCCCTGATCTACATCAGCCTGGTTTCGGAGCCCGCCGAGCACTCTGGTGAAAGCGGCGAGCCGGCGCCTGAGAGCGCCGACAAACATCAAACAAGGTAAGGAGGCACCCCACTTGGACGCACACGCAGCACAGCTACTGGGCGCGGGCCTGGCCATCGGCCTGGGCGCGGTCGGCGCGGGCATCGGCATCGGCAACGTCTCGGGCAAGGCGGTTGAGGGCATAGCCCGGCAGCCCGAGCTTCGCAACCAGCTTCAGCAGGTGATGATCCTGGGTATCGTGTTCTGCGAGACCGTCGCCATCTACGCCCTGGTGGTCTCGCTGATCCTGCTCTTCGTCGCCAAGTAGCGGCTGGTAGTTGAGACCCGGACCCACAGGTAGCAGGTAGATGCAGGCCTTCTTCGACAGCTTCGGCGTCAACTACATCAGCCTGATCTGGTACCTGGTGCTCTTCGGCCTGGTCCTCTGGCTGCTGTCCCGGTATGCGTTCAAGCCGATCCTGCGCACCATCGAAGAGCGGCAGCGCAGCATCAACCAGGCCCTCGATGAGGCCGAGGACGCCGCCAAGTCCATCAGTCAGAGCCAGGACAAGGCGGAGAAGATTCTCTGGGATGCGTCCGCCGAGGCCCAGGAGATCATCCGCCGCGCCGAGAAGGTGGGCGAGGACATCCAGGACCGGGCTCGCGAGGTTGCCCGGGCGGAGACGGACGCCCAGCTGGCCAAGGCCAAGGTCGAGATCGATCGGGAGCGGCTGGCGGCGATCCAAGACATTCGCCGGACCGCCGTCGACCTGGCCCTCTTCGCCGCCGGGCACGTCATCGAAAAGAACCTCGACAGCGCCGACAACATGAAGCTGGCCGAGGAAGCCATCCAGCAGGCGGAGTTGCGGGCTTGACCGAGCAGAGCCGCGCCGCCGCTCGCAGCTATGCAAGGGCCGCGTTCGAGGTGGCCACCGAGAAGCATCAAATCAGCGATTGGCGGCGAGACCTGGAGCGGCTGGCGGCCATCTTCACCGATCCCGACGTTGCCGGCGCCTTCGACAACCCGCGGCTGGCCGATGGCAAGCGCATCGGCATCGCGCTGGGCCTGGTGCCGGATGACCTCGGCGACGATCGCTCCAACTTCGTCAAGCTGCTGGTGCTGGCCCACCGGACCGAGATGCTGCCTGTGATCCGGGAGGAGTTCGAGGCGCTGGTGGCGGAGGCGGAGGGCCGCACCGAGCTGCAGGTCATCCTTGCCAGTGAGGTGACCGATGAGGCCCGTGCCCGGCTGGCTCAGCTGCTCGGCCAGAAGCTTGGCCGTGATGTCGAGCTCGAGGTGCGCGTCGACCCCAGCATCATCGGCGGCGTCATCGTCCGCCAGGGGGACAGGGTCGCCGACGGCAGCGTCCGCCGCCGTCTCGACGAGATGCGCGAAGAACTGCTCGCCAGTTAGGAGAACAGATGGGAATCAAGAGCCAGGAAATCACCGAGCTGCTGAAGCGGAAGATCCAGAAGTTCGACGTCCCCATCTTCTCCGAGGACGTCGGTGTCGTCACCGACATCGGCGACGGCATCGCCCACGTGTACGGGCTGGCGGGCGTCCGGGCGGGTGAGATCGTAGAGTTCAAGAACGGGGTCAAGGGCCTGGCCCTGAACCTGGAACGGGACTCTGTCGGCATCATCATCATGGGCCCCTACGACGAGATCGAGGAGGGGGACGAGGTCCGGACCACCGGCAAGATCGCCGAGGTACCGGTGGGCGAAGGACTGGTCGGCCGGGTGGTCAACGCGCTGGGCGAGCCGATCGACGGCAAGGGGCCGATCTCCTCCAGCGACAACATGCCGGTTGAGCTGGTGGCGCCCGGTGTCATCACCCGCAAGCCCGTCGATACCCCGGTGCAGACGGGTCTCAAGGCGGTCGACGCCATGGTGCCCATCGGACGGGGTCAGCGCGAGCTGATCATCGGCGACCGCCAGCGTGGCAAGTCGGCGATCGCGATCGACACCGTGATCAACCAGAAGGGCGGGGACCTGGTCTGCATCTACGTCTGCGTCGGCCAGAACGCCCAGTTCGTTGCCCGCCTGGCGGCCACCCTCGACGAGTACGGGGCCCTCGACCACACCATCATCGTCGCGGCGACCAGCTCCGAACCGGCGGCGCTCTGGTTCCTGGCACCGTTCGCCGGCTGCGCCATGGGCGAGTACTTCCGCAACAAGGGCGGGGAAGCCCTGGTGGTCTACGACGACCTCAGCAAGCACGCCTGGGCCTACCGTCAGATCTCCCTGCTGCTGCGCCGGCCGCCCGGCCGCGAGGCCTATCCCGGTGATGTCTTCTACCTCCACAGTCGGCTGCTCGAGCGAGCCGCCAAGATGAACGATGACAACGGTGGCGGGTCCCTGACTGCGCTGCCCATAATCGAGACCCTCGAGGGTGACGTCTCCGGCTACATCCCCACCAACGTCATCTCCATCACCGACGGCCAGATCTTTGTCGAGTCGGACCTCTTCAACGCCGGCATTCGTCCCGCCGTCAACGCCGGCACATCGGTCTCCCGCGTCGGCGGCGCGGCCCAGATCAAGGCGATGCGACAGGTGGCCGGCCAGCTGCGGCTCGACCTGGCCCAGTTCCGCGAGCTGGCAGCCTTTGCCCAGTTCAGCTCCGACCTCGACAAGCAGACCCTGCAGCAGCTGCAGCGGGGACAGCGCATGACCGAGCTGCTCAAGCAGGACCAGTACCAGCCGCTGCGTGTCGAGCAGCAGGTCACCATCCTGTTCGCCGGCAGCCGCGGCCTGCTCGACGACGTCGAGGTCGACAAGCTGCGCGACTTCGAGAAGGGCTTCCACCAGTACATGTCGTCCAGCGGCAAGGAGGTCCTCGACCAGATCGCCACCAAGAAGGAGCTCGACGATGCCCTCGAAGCCGAGCTGACCAAGGCCATCGAGGACTTCAAGCGCACCGCCGGCTTCGGCGCCAAGAAGGCGCCCGGCGCCGGGGAGGAGGCCGAGAAGGCCGAGGGGGAGCCGAAGGCCAAGGCCGAACAGGAGCCCAGCGCGCCGGCCAAGGAAGAGGAATAGCAGCCAGTGGCAACCCTCCGCGACCTGCGCCAGCGAATCGCCTCCATCACGAACACCCAGAAGATCACCAAGGCGATGGAGCTGGTGGCCGCTGCCAAGATGCGCCGGGCGCAGCAGGCAATGGAGGCTTCCCGGCCGTATGCCGAGGGGATCGCGGACGTGCTGGCCAGGCTGGCGGCGAGCAAGCTGGAGGTCACGCACCCGCTGCTGGAGCAGCGTGAGGAGGTCAAGACGCGGCTGCTCTTTCTGGTCACAGCGGACCGGGGCCTGGCCGGTGGCCTTAACAGCAACGCCATCCGTGCCGCCAATCGCTTCATCCAGGGGGACGCCACCCCGGTCAAGCTGGTCACCATCGGGCGCAAGGGTCGCGACTACTTCAGGCGCTTCTCATCCAGCATCGAGCTCCTCGCGGACAGGTCGATGATCCCGGACCGGCCGCCGCTCAAGGAGATCCGGCCGGCGATCACGGTGGCCATCGACGCCTTCCTGGACGGCACGGCCGACGAGGTGTGGCTGGAGTACAGCAAGTACGTGAACCCGATCAAGCAGACTCCAACGGTGGTGCGCGTGATCCCACCGGAGCTCCCGGAGGCCAGGGACGATGCCAAGGGCGAGGCGGGTCCGCTGTACGAGTTCGAGCCCAGCCCAGAGGTGGTGCTCAGCGAGCTCCTGCCCCGCTATGTCGAAGCCCAGATCTACCAGGCGGTGCTGGAGAACCAGGCCTCGGAGCAGGCGGCCAAGATGGCGGCGATGCGGTCGGCGAGCGACAACGCCACCGAGCTCATCGGCGACCTCACGCTGGAGCGGAACAAGCTGCGACAGGCGCAGATCACCAGGGAGCTGATGGAGATCGTCGGCGGGGCCGAGGCGCTGGCACAGGCAAGCTGAGCCGAAGGTAAAGGAGCAAATTGTGGCAACCGATGTAGAGAACCCCACCTCGAGTGAGACCGGGCTCAGCGGCACCCAGGGGCGGATCGCCCAGATCATCGGCCCCGTGGTGGACGTCGAATTCGCCGCCGAGCACCTCCCCGAGATCATGTCGGCGCTGGAGGTGCAGGGCACGCCCGAGCGGCTGGTCCTCGAAGTCCAGACCCACCTGGGCAACAACATGGCCCGGACCATCGCGATGCAGTCCACCGAGGGCCTGGTCCGGGGCACGCCGGTCGTCGACACCGGCGCTCCCATCACCGTCCCCGTGGGCAAGCCCACGCTGGGCCGCATGTTCAACGTCGTCGGCGATCCCATCGACGGCAAGCCGGCGCCCGAGGACACCGAGCGCCTGCCCATTCACCGCGCCGCGCCCCCGGTCGCCGATCAGTCGACCGACATCGAGATCCTCGAGACCGGCATCAAGGTCATCGACCTGCTGGTGCCCTTCAGCAAGGGCTCCAAGATTGGGCTCTTCGGCGGCGCCGGGGTGGGCAAGACGGTCCTCGTCACGGAGTTCATCAACAACGTCGCCAAGGAGCACGCCGGCTTCAGCGTGTTTGCCGGGGTGGGGGAGCGCACCCGCGAGGGCAACCAGCTGTACCTGGAGATGCAGGAGGCCGGCGTCCTGCCCAGCGTGGCCATGGTCTTTGGCCAGATGAACGAGCCGCCCGGCGCCCGCGCCCGCGTGGGGCTGACCGGCGTCACCATCGCCGAGTCGTTCCGGGACGAGGAGGGCGCCGACATCCTCTTCTTCGTCGACAACATCTTCCGCTACACCCTGGCCGGCTCAGAGGTCTCAGCGCTGTTAGGGCGGATGCCGTCGGCGGTCGGCTACCAGCCGACGCTGGCCACCGAGATGGGCGACCTCCAGGAGCGCATCACCTCCACCAAGCGCGGATCAATCACCTCGGTGCAGGCGATCTATGTGCCGGCCGACGACTACACCGACCCTGCGGTGGCGACCGCGTTTGCCCACCTCGGCGGCAACGTCAACCTCGACCGCAAGATCTCCGACCTCGGTATCTACCCCGCGGTCGACCCGCTGTCCTCTTTCAGCCGAACCCTGGACCCCCGCATCGTGGGCCAGGAGCACTACGACGTCGCCACCGGTGTGCAGCGCGTGCTGCAGAAGTACAAGGAGCTCCAGGACATCATCGCCATCCTTGGCCTCGAGGAGCTGTCCGAGGAGGACAAGAACACCGTCGGCAGGGCCCGACGGATCCAGCGCTTCCTCTCCCAGCCGTTCTTCACAGCCGCCCAGTTCACCGGCAACGACGGCAAGTACGTGCCCGTCAAGGAGACGGTGCGCGGCTTCAAAGAGATCATCGAGGGCCGCCACGACGACCTCGGCGAGCGCGCCTTCTACATGCGAGGTGGTATCGACGAGGCGATCGAGGCGGGCAAGAAGCTGAAGGAGGGCTGATGGCCCCGACCTACCGGCTCCAGGTGCTCACGGTCGAAGGCGAGCTCTACAGCACCGACGACGCCGAGTTCACGCTTCTGCCTGGCGCCGACGGAGAGCTCGGGGTCCTCGATCGTCACGTGCCGCTGGTGGTCACGCTCAGGCCGGGGCCGCTGACCGTCACGCACGGGAGAGGGGAGGAAGAGATCCTGTTTGTCGCCGGCGGCTTTGCCGACATCTCACGCGACCCGGAGGGCAACACCGTGGTTGCCGTCCTCGCCGACGCCGGCGAGCGGGCGGCCGACGTCGACGAGGCCGCGGCCGAGGAGATGCGCCGGCGCGCCCAGGAGATGCTGGCCCAGAAGCTCTCCGACGAGGACTACGCCGAGGCGGCGGCGCTGCTGGAACGCTCGATAGGCCGCATCCGAGTCGCCGAGATCAGTCGACGCCGCCGGCCTGCTCGTAGCGAGCGGGGGATGCGCGGGTAAGCGCCTGGCCAAGCAGCTAGAGATCGACGGCGGCAGGCCCCTCCAGGGAGAGGTGCGCATCTCGGGGGCCAAGAACGCGGCCCTCCCCATCATGGCGGCCGCCCTGCTGACCGACCAGCCCTGCCGGCTGGAAAACGTCCCCCGCCTGGCCGACGTCGACAACAGCATCGCCATCCTCACCGAGCTGGGCGCCAGCGTCGACCGGGGGGCGGAGAACACCCTCACCATCACGGCCGCCGGCTCCATCGGCAGCAGCGTCCCCTACGAACGCGCGCGGGTGATGCGCGCGTCGATCCTCTTCATGGGCCCGCTGCTGGCCCGCAACGGTGAGGCCATCCTGGCCAAGCCGGGGGGCGACGATATCGGCATGCGCCGGGTCGACCAGCACGTCGCCGGGATGGTGCAGATGGGAGCCTCGGTCGATGAGGACGAGGGCAACTTCATCTGCCGCGCTGAGCACCTCACCGGGGCCGACATCCTCCTTGACATGCCCACCGTCACCGGCACCGAGAACCTGATGATGGCCGCCACCCTGGCCGACGGCCAGACCACGATCTCCAATGCCGCCCGTGAGCCCCACATCGCTGACCTGGCGCACGCGCTCAACACCATGGGGGCGCGGATCAGCGGCGCCGGCAGCGACCGGATCGAGGTCGAGGGCGTGGCCAGGCTGGGGGCTGGCAATCACCGTGTCTGTCCCGACTACCTGGAGGCGGGAACCTACGCCATCGCCGTGGCCGCCACCGGCGGCGAGGTGATGCTGGTCGACTTCCCCGCTGTCGACCTTCGCTCGCTGGTCACCAAGCTCCGCATGGCGGGGGTCTTGGTGGAGGTCGAGGCGGAGGGGGTGCGGGTGCGGCGAGAGGGGCCGATCCGGCCCGTCGACCTGATCACCTGGACCCACCCCGGGTTCGCCACCGACCTCCAGCCCCAGTACACGGCGCTCATGACCCAGGCGGCAGGCACATCGGTGATCCAGGAGTTCCTCTTCGAGAACCGCTTCAACTACGTCAGCGAGCTCAACGCGCTGGGCGCCAACATCGAGCTCTTCCCGCATCGCCGCGGCATCCGCGTCCACGGCCCGTCGGCGCTCCGGGGCAATGCCGTGACCATCCCCGACATCCGGGCCGGCGCGGCGTTGATGATCGGGGCGATGTGCGCCGGGGGCGGGACCACGCTGAGCGGAGTCGAGCACCTCGACCGGGGCTACGAAGACATGGCAGGTAAGCTTTCGCAGCTAGGCGCGCAGGTGCGCGAGGGCGCTGTTCGCGCGGTCGATTCGCCCGGCGAAGCCATTGCGGGTGCGGAGTAACGTTGCTGTCGAAGAAGATCGGAATCGACCTCGGAACCTCGACCGTGCTGGTCTATGTCAAGGGCGAGGGCATCGTTCTCAACGAGCCCAGCGTGGTCGCCACCAACGAAAAGGGCGACCGCATCCTGGCTGTGGGCACCGACGCGTCGGAGATGCTGGGCCGCACCCCGGGCAACATCCAGGCCATCCGGCCGATGCGCGACGGCGTGATCGCGGACTTCGTGGTCACCGAGGGCATGCTGTACCACTTCATCAGCAAGGTCTGCGGACGGCAGCGGATCTTCAAGCCCGACATCATGATCTGCGTCCCCTCCGGGGTCACCGGGGTTGAGCGGCGCGCGGTGGTCGAGGCGGCGGTCCAGGCCGGCGCCAAGACCGCCTACCTCATCGACGAGCCGCTGGCCGCCGCCATCGGCGCCAACCTGCCGATCTCGACGCCATCGGGCAATTGCATCTGCGACATCGGCGGCGGCACCAGCGAGATCGCGGTCATCTCGCTGGGCGGGATGGTGGTGTCGAACTCGATCCGCGTCGGCGGCAACAAGATCGACGACGCCATCGCCAACCACGTCAAGAGGCGTCACAACCTGATGATCGGCGACCGCACCGCCGAGGAGATCAAGAAGCAGATCGGATCGGCGGTCCCCATGGCCGAGGAGCTGACGATGTCGGTGCGCGGCCGGGACATGGTCGCCGGGCTGCCCAAGAACCAGACCATCACCAGCTCCGAGATCACCGACGCCATCCAGGACCAGCTGTCCGCGATCGTGCAGGGCATCAGGCAGGTGCTCGAGGAGACGCCACCGGAGCTGAGCGCCGACATCTACGACAAGGGCATCGTCCTGTCGGGTGGCGGGGCGCTGCTGCGCGGAATTGACCGCTTCATCTCCCAACAGACCGGCGTACCTGCGATAGTCGCCGAGTCGCCGCAGACCTGCGTCGCGACCGGCACCGGGCTGGCGCTTGAAAACCTCGACGTGCTCAAGCGCAACCTCCTCTACATAAAGTGACTTCAGCAGGCACTATCTGAATTCAAAGACCTGTCTGCTCTAATAGCACCGCATGAACATCCTGGTTCTCAAACCGTGCTGCATTGGTGATGTGCTCATGACGACGCCGCTGCTGGCGACCGTGCGCGCCGCCTACCCCGACGCCCGGATCGAGTACGCCACCGGCGCGTGGTCGCGGCCTGCGATCGAGGGCAACCCCGACGCCGACCATGTCCTCACGATCGCCGACGGGGGAGGGGTGTGGCTGCGGCGGCTGATCGGGCTGGTATTGGCGGTGTGGAAGTTGCGCTGGCGCCGCTACGACCTGGCCTTCGTCCCCGACTCCGGCTGGTTCGCCAACCTGGTCGTCTACCTGGCCGGGGTCCCGCGACGGGTCGGTACCGCGCGCTTCCCGCGTTCCCTGCTGCTGACCCGGTCAGTCCACGACCACGAGACCCGTGAGCACCAGGTGGACGCCTACCTGCGCATGGCCCAGGCCACAGGGCTGGCGCCCCACCTCAGCCGAGAGGTCAAGTTCATCCCCAGCCAGCCGTCGTTGGAGCACGCCGTCCACCTGCTCCACGCCCAGGGCTTCGACGAGCTGCCCTATCGGGTAGCGCTGTACCCCGGTGGTGGCACCAGCCCACGGGGCGAGCTCTACCACAAGCGCTGGCCGTCGGAGCGATACGCGCTGCTGGCCGACCGCGTGATCACCCGACACGGCGGTGGCGTGGTCCTGCTGGGGGAGGAGAGCGAACGGGAGCTCAACTTCGTCGTCCGCAACGATATCGACCACCCCGTGCTCGACCTCACCGGTCGCCTCGACCTCGACCAGATGGGTGCCGTGATCCAGCTCTGCGACGCCATCATCGCCAACGACAGCGGCCCGATGCAGCTGGGCGTGGCGGTGGGGACGCCAACCGTGGGGCTGTTCGGTCCCACCGCGGCACGCCGCTTTGGCCCCTACGGCGAGAAGCACCGGGCCGTCCAGGGGTACACCTGGTGTGGCCCCTGCTACCGGCTGGGCGGTCCGATGAAGGGATGTGGCGCGGCCTGCATCCAACGGATCACGGTGTCGGACGTCGTCCAGGTGCTGGAGTCACGCGCCGGCTAGCCCGGCGGCAGAACGCGTGCACCACGCGGTCCGCATCCTAGACGTCGAGGTCGACGCCGCCCGGCTGGATGACGCCGTGCGGATGATCGGCGACGCCATCGACAGCCGGCGGGGCCACGGCGCGGCCACCTTCCAGGTGGCCACCGTCAACCCGGAGTTCGTGATGCGCGCCCGGCGTGACATGCCTTTCCGAAGGGTGCTCCGAGACTGCTCCCTGCGCACCGCCGACGGCGTCGGCATAACCCTGGCGGCGCGGCTCCTGGGCCACCCACTGCCGGAGCGGGTGGCTGGGGTCGAGCTGGTCATCGCCCTGGCCCGCGCCGCCGTCAGCCGGGGCGACCGTGTCTTCCTCCTCGGCGGCGAGCCGGGCGTTGCCGAGGCCGCCGCGGAACGCCTGGCTCAGCTCGCACCCGGGTTCCAGGCGGTGGGCACCCTCGCCGGCGACTCTTCGCCCGAGGGCGACGCCGAGGCGCTGGCGGCGATCAAGACGGCGGCGCCCGACATCATCCTGGTGGCCTTCGGCGCCCCGGCCCAGGAGCTCTGGAACCAGCGCAACCTGCCGGTCTCGGGCGCGGCGGTGGGCATCGGCGTCGGCGGGACCCTCGACTACCTCGCCGGCCGCGCCCGCCGGGCGCCGCGCTGGATGCGTCGGGCGGGGTTGGAGTGGCTCTTCCGGCTGGTGACCCAGCCCCGCCGCGCCGGCCGGATGACCGTCCTGCCCGCGTTCCTGCTCCTGGTCCTCCGCCAGCGGGTGCTGCGCAAGTGAGCCTGCCCCGGCTCAGCGTCCAGCGGCTCCTGATGCTGGTCTTCGTTGGCACCCTCTTCGTAATGGCATCCGGTCCCCTGATCGACACCGACCTGTGGTGGCACCTCGCCAACGGCCGCTACATCCTGGCCAACGGGGTCCCGGCCACTGATGTCTACTCCTACACCGCGGTGGGTCACCTCTGGGTGGTGCACGAGTGGCTCTCGGACGTGCTCTTCTACCTCCTCTACCAGCTGGCGGGGCTTCGCGGCCTGACCCTGATGGCGGGGGCAGTCATCGCCGCCACCGGGTGGCTGATCTACCGGCTGCTCCGCCGCGGGGGCCTGGGCAACAACAGCGCCGTGGTCCTGGCGCTGCTGCTGGCCCTGGCCACCAGCCCGTCCTGGGGAGCGCGGCCGCAGATCCTGAACTTCCTGTTCACCGCGATCCTGGTTGAGACCTTGCTCCGCTACCGGGAGCGGCCGGGGCGCTGGATCCTCGTACTGGTGCCGTTCTTCCTGCTGTGGGCCAACCTCCACAGTGGCTACCTGGTGGGGGTTGGGCTGCTGGCTGTTTACCTGGTGGGCGAGACGCTCCAGGCGCGCTGGCGAGCCGCCGCTTTGAGCCGCGCCGAGAACCTGCCCGTGCTTGCGCGCCCCGACCTCGTGCGGGTCGCTCTCACCGGCGTCCTGGGGCTTTGCGCCGGCTTCCTGACGCCGGCCACCTACCGCACCGTGCTGTTCCCGCTGGGCACCCTGAGCTCCAGCCGGATCCAGACCCTGATCGTGGAATGGTCCTCGCCCGACTTCCACGTAACCGCCGGCGGTCTGCCTAACGTCGCCGGCATATCGCTGATGGTGGTGCTGCTGGTGCTGGTGGCGGGCGCCATCGGCGCGGTTCGCTTCAGGCGGGGCGCCGACCCGACAGTCGTGCTCTGGGCGCTGGTGACCCTGGTCATGGCCCTGACCTCGCAGCGCCACGTCCCCATCTTCGCGGTGGCCGGGGCGCCACTGGTCGGGGTTGCCGCCTCGACCCTCCTGGCCGGGCTCGGTGCGCGGGCGCGACCGGAACGCAATCCGACCCAGTCGATGATCGTGGCCAATACCCTGATCGCGGCCGTCCTGTTGGTCAGCGCCGGGCTCTTCGTAGCCGGCCGATCGTCTGACGCCGCCCTTGACAGGGCCGTGGCTGCGGTTGAACCCGTGGCCGCCACCGACTACCTCCTGGCCAACCACCTCCCGGGCCGCGTCTTCAACTCGTACGAATACGGCGGCTGGCTGATCTGGAAGGCCTACCCAACCTACCCGGTGTTCATCGACGGCCGCACCGAGGTCTACGGCGACGAGGTCTTCGACCAGTACATCCGCACCAAGTTCCTCAGCGACCAGTGGCGCCAGTCCCTGAACGACTACCAGGTGCGGACGGTGATGATCCCATCGGGCGACCCCCTGCGCCTGGTGCTGGAGGGGGACGGCTGGAAGCTGGCCTTCTCCGACAGCGGGACCCGGCTCTACACCCGATGACATTCTCGGAGGCGCGGGAAGGGCAGCCCGAGCTCAGCGTGGTCATCCCGGCGTTCAACGAGGAGCGCCGGCTGCCGCCGAGCCTTCGCCAGATCGAGGCCTACCTGCGGGCGTCTGACCGGCACAGCGAGCTGATCGTGGTTGACGACGGCAGCTCCGACGGCACCGCCGAGGCGGTCGACGGTCTGATCAGGGACGGCCTACGGCTCCACCTGCTGCGTCACCAGAACAACCAGGGCAAGGGCGCCGCGGTCCGCACCGGCATCATGGCCGCGACCGGGAGACTGGTGCTCTTCACCGATGCCGACCTCTCCACTCCAATCGCCGACCTGGAACGCCTGGTCCAGGCGCTTGACGCCGGCGCCGACGTCGCCATCGGGTCCCGCGCCATCGACCGGAGCTTGATCGAGGTCCACCAGCCCCTCCACCGCGAGACTATGGGACGGATCTTCAACAAGTTCGTCCAGGTGGTCCTGCTGCCCGGGATCAGGGATACACAGTGCGGCTTCAAGGCCTTTCACACCGAGGCCGCGCGCCAGCTGTTCTCCACCATGATCACCACCGGCTTCGACTTCGACGCCGAGATCCTCTACCGGGCCCGCCGCCGCAACATGCGCATTGCCGAGGTCGCCGTTCACTGGCGCAACTCACCCGACTCACGGGTGAGCGCAATCCGGGACTCTGTCGGCATGTTCCTCTCGCTGTTCCGGGTGCGCCGCCGGGTGCGATGATCGGCGCCCCCAGCGTGCCCGCCGCGGCCGCCTCGGAGCACGCCCGCCTGCGGTCCTCGTGGCGGCGCGAGCTCCTGGTCGCGGCAGCCCTTGGCACCGCGCTGTTCGCGGTCACCATGGTTCCGTACCTCGTCGCCTACCTGAACGCGCCGCCGGGCGGCGTCTTCAACGGCTTCTTCTTCCTCGGCGACGACGGCAGCACCTACATCAGCGAGATGCGGGCGGGGGCCAACGGCGCCTGGGGTTGGATTGACCCCTACATCTCCAGGCCGGTGGGCGACCCCGTCCTCCTCTTCATGCTCTACATCCTCGCCGGGAAGCTGGCGGCGCTGGCCCACATCCCGGTCTTCGCGGCGTTCCACCTTCTCCGCCTGTCAGGTGCCGTTGCGCTGGTGCTGGCGGCACGGCGCCTGGCCGTGGCGACCCTGCCGCCAGGGCGGCCTCGCCAGCTGGCGGTGATCCTCGGCCTCCTCGGTGCGGGCGCAGGCTACCTGCTGGCCCTGGCCTCGATGGGGCTTCACCAGGCCGACGTCCTGGGGCAGCCCCTGGCCGAGCTCGACCTCCACATCCCCGAGATCAGCGGGTTCTTCTCGGTCATGACGTTCCCGCACTTCGCCTGGGCGGCGGCGTTGATGGCCCTGGCAGTGGTCGACCTGATGGCCGTCGCGTCGGCACAAAGCCCCCGTGCCGGGTTGGCCCCAGCGCTGCGCGCCACCATCTTCATCGCCGCCCTGGTCTTCATCCACCCGCAGATGCTGGTGATCCTGGCGGTGCTGGCGACGGTCATGCTGCTCGCCTTCCGGCCGGCCCCCCGGCAGTGGGTTTTGGTGCTGCTCCCATTCCTGCTCTGTGCCCCGCTCTTCCTCTACTTCCTCTACATCCTGACCACCGACCCCGTGGTCTCAGTCTTCGCCAGGCAGTGGACGCAGGGGCCGTTTCCCGTGCTGCCGACGCTGTTCGCCTTCGGGTTCCCGCTGGTGCTCGCCGCGATTGCGATCGCGACCAGGGATGCGAGACGGAACCCCAGGCTGCTGGTGCTGGCGGCATGGGTGGCCATGGTCCTGGCGCTGCTGTACCTGCCGTCGCCGGTCAGCATCCAGCGGCGGCTCTTCGACGGCATCTTCCTGCCGATCGGCGTTCTGGCTGCGGTGGGGGTGGAAGCGGTGGCGCGCCGTGGGCTCGCCGCCATTCCGGCGCAGCGCCTGGGCAACTACATCGTTGCCGCATGCCTCCTCACCAGCGGCCTGGTCTATGCGGTGTCGGTATCGATGTCGGTCAGCCGTTTCCCTGGCATCTACATCAACGCCTCCGAGGCCCAGGCAATGGACTGGCTCGCCCAACGGCTGGGCCCGGGCACGCCGCCGGCGGTCATGAGCGTGACCGGCACGGGCCTGTTCATCCCGGCCCTCGCCGGCGCCCGGGTGTACACCGGCAATTACTCGCAGACGATTGACAGCGCGTCCAAAGCTGATACCGCTGCGACCGCCATCCGCGCCGGCGGCCCGGGGCTGGTGGGGCTGATGCGCGACCAGGGCACCACGTACCTCTTCATCGGGCCCGAGGAGAGGGCCTCAGGCGTGGGTTCCATCGACCTGGCGCTGTCGCTGGTCTACGACCAGGGCGGCGTCCAGATCTACCGGTTGGACGGCGCCTGAGCGCCGCCGGGTCAGGGGTAGGCGTGCCGGGCGAGCCACTCCTGGGTTTCGGGGGTCCGCTTCACCAGCAGGGTGGCGTCATTGTCCTGGAACACCTGGACCCAGCCCTGCGAGTGGGCCATCACCGTTTCGAACGGGTCCCGGGTGGGGTAGAGGATCCAGGTGACGCCGCGGCGGTTGAGGATGTCGAGGTAATTGGGCTGGAGCACCGAGATGGCCTGGTATTCGCGCAGGAAGGGGTCGCCCATCACGGCGGCGTCGCCGTAGACGAAGACTGATTGTCCCGGCCAGAGCCGGTAGACGAGGTAGCCGCCCCAGCCGTAGTTGTTGAACATATGGCCCGGTGGTGGGTCGTTCTCGATGTAGTCGACGGCCGCCACCGGGTAGGTCTTGGTCACCAGCGGTGAGCGGAACCCCGCGGTCGCCTTGGGGACCGCGACCCAGGCCATGACCCCCGCGACAAGCAGTAGCACCAGCAGGTTGATCGCCCCTATCGCCGTGGTGGTGCGGGGCAGCCTGAACCGCGGCAGCCGGTCGCGATGGGCGTCGATCAGCCCTTGCAGCAGCTCCGCCGTGATCGGGATCGCCACCACCACGAAGAGCGCAATGTGGCGCACCGATTGCAGCGACAGGACGATCACCGACAGCAGCAGCAGCGTGTCGGTGAGCCGCGGCTTGCGCGGCGAGAAGGCGAGCAGCACGATCACTAGGACGAACATGACCTCGAACGGGCGCAGCTCGGCCCGGTGGAAGTCGGGGGAGAACCATTCCACGATCAGCTGCTGCTGGGCGGAGCTGAACTGGGTTTGGGCCGCGTAGAGGTAGATGTTGTAGAAGTTGGGATTGATGGCCACCGCCGCGGTCGACAGCAGGGTGGCGATGACCAGCGGACGCAGCGGCACCCCGGGCGCAGCCCCCGGCTCAGCCGCGCGGCGCTTGAACCAGCCGTAGACCAGCTCACCAAGGATCGTGATGTAGAGGAAGATCAAGCCGATGGTGAAGCCGGCGTGGAGGTTGACCCAGAGCACGAACATCGGCGGCAGCACGTAGAGAACCCGGCGATCGCCGGTCTCGCGGTAGTGGCGCAGCATCAGCAGCAGGATTGCCGTGAGGGCGAACGTGATCATCTGCGTCCGAGGCCCGAAGATCGGGCTGCCCGCGACCATGCCGATCGCCAGGCTGAGCCCCGCGACCAGGAAGGCGACCTGGCGTGGCGTCTTGAGAAGGACGTAGAAGCCGACCCAGGTGACGATGCCGAAGAAGAGCGCCGGCCCGGTCAGCCCCGCCGCGTTGGTGAGCGCGGCCATGATGACCTCGCTGAGCCACTCGTGGGCGATGAAGGCGTGGTCTGGCACGGTGAAGGTGAAGAGGTCCTGGTGAGGGATGGCGCCGTGGTCGAGGATCCAGCGGCCCACCTGCAGGTGCCAGAAGAAGTCAGGATCGGTCACCGGCTGGACCGCCGGCGCGATCGCGACCAGCAGGATGGCGGCGACGAACATCGTCTCCACCGAAGGCAGCCGAAGGCTGCGCCGGGCAGGTGATGCCGCGGCCGCCTCGGAGGCGGCGCCGGTCACGCCAGCCATGGGATGACCCGCTTGGTGCGCTTGGCGTAGCTCTGGTACTCGGGGAAGCTCTCCCGCAGCACGTCCTCCTCATAGTGGGTGCGCACCAGCTGGGCTCCCACCATGCTCAGCCAGATGGCCGCTGCGAACCAGGTCCAGAGGCCAAAGACCAGGCCCAGGCCGGTGGCGATCTCACCCAGGTAGATCGGGTGCCGTACCAGCTGGTAGGGGCCCCCGGTGACCAGCTCGCGGGCCTCGGGCACGATGCTGAAGCTGAGCCGCAGGTGGTACAGCGAGTAGAGGCTGATCACCAACCCGGCCAGGACCAGGACGTTGGAGAGGAGGAGCAGCAGCCGGGTGGGCTGGCCGTCGGCCACGCCGGCCAGCGACTGGAGCGGACGCAGGGCCAGGAGCACGAAGCTGGCGTAGAAAGCGACCAGCACCGCGATCGGCTGGTGCCGGCGCCCCACCGGTGGCTTGCGGACCAGGTAGATGAGGGCGATGCCGGCTACGAAGAGGAGCTGGACGACGCGGCTGGCGGCCAGCAGCGAGGTGTCGGCGTCGGGGAAGCGGGCGATCGCGTTGGCGATCTCCGGGGCCATGAGCTGCGCCTGCACCGCCAGCAGGAGGGCGAAGAAGGCAAGCGGCAGCAGCCGGCCGAAGACCAGGAACGCAAGCCGCCGAGGGTTGTCTGGTGTGACGTGTGCCGCGTTCAACGTTCCGTATCTTAGGCCCGGTCCGGCGCCAGCGAACCACCCTGTGGGCGGGCAGCGGCCAGGAGCACCAGGAGCGAGGCTAGCCAGAGGGCGACCATGCCCCACAGGTTGGCGTACTCGATCACCAGCGCCCGCACGATGTCGAACGTGGTTGGATTGGTGATTCCGCCGCCAAGCGCCAGGGCATCGAGCAGCGGCTGGTCAATGTACATCAGCAGGTAGGCCAGCACCAGCAGCCAGCGGGCGTTGCGGCTCGCGGGGAAGCCGCGGCGTGGCCAGAGGGCGACAGCCAGAAGTACCACGGCGAGGTAGCTCACCAGCATGTGGTGGCGCCAGGTGATGGTGGAGACGATGGGCATGGCCGCGACCAGGGCGCCGAAGTAGGCCGCCCGGATGGCGCGCTCGCCAACCACGGCGGAGGAGGCCCTGGCTGCCAGCACCACGGGCGGGGCTATGAAGAGGAGGAGCGTGACCAGGGCCAGGGCGGCAGCCGGCGGTTGCGGCGCCCCAAAGAGGAAGAGCGACTCGTTGACCAGTCCCGCGAAGGACTTGTTCTGGAAGGCGCCAACGCCCCCACCGATGCGGGGGAGGACCTGGGTGAAGAACTGGTCGGTGTAGGGGATCAGCAGCAGCATCGCGCCCACCAGGACTCCGGAGAGCACGACCAGGCCGGCCAAGGCGGCGGCGACCTCCCGGGCAGAGCCGCCCCTGGCGCGGTTGCCGGGCGACAGCCAACCCACCGGCAGCAGCGCTGGGATGGCGGTGACCGGGGTCACCTTTATCACCGCCGCCAGCGCCACCAGCGCCCCGGCTCCCAGGGACGTTGTGGGCTTGCCGCGGAGGTAGAGGACCGCCGCGCCAGCCATCACCGCCAGCAGAACGGCGCCGATCTGGACGAAGTTGAAGTTGTCGAAGAGCGGCTGGAAGACCAGGCCTGCGGCCAGCAGCAGCGCTAGCGCGGTTGGCGACAGGTCGCGCCGCAGCCCGAAGTAGAGGATGACGATGGTGGCCAGCACCATCAGCTGGCCGATGGCGATCCACACCCCGGCGGCGGCGTGGTCGGACAGTCCGTTGAGCGGGCTCATGACGAAGGCGACCAGGGGGGTGTAGATGTAGCCGCCCAGGCACCAGGCCGAGCAGTGCAGGTCGAGGAAGTACTGATAGGGGTTGCGGCCGGCGCCGACGTCGAGGGCGGCTCGCCGGAACTGCTCGAAGTCATACGTCAGGTTCTTCTGAGGCAGCCCGATGTAACCGCTGGCGACCTGGAACAGGAAGTCGAGACCGCAGACCAAAAGACACAGCCGTGCCACCACCCGTTGCACCTGTGGCCGGTAGAGCAGGCGAACACCATATATGCGTGACCCGATTGCGTGGGCCTGCGCGGTCGACGTCGGCTGCATCCCCGGCATCGTATCTCACTGTTTCTCGCGCAAATCACGCTTGGCACGCTCACCGGAAACCTGTGTCCAAGGTGTTGCGAGACAGTGCGTTCCGAACTCAAGAAGGTGGCCATAAGGTCGGCTATATTAGTGCCGATGTCCCGCCCCTACGTCTTGCTGCGCACATGAGCGAAACTGCTGTTCCCATTCCGGCGGAGACGCCCGTGTTTGATCCGACGGCGGCTTTGCGCCAGGCCCTCGAGGCAGAGATCACGCGCATCGACCAGGTGGTGGCGCGCATCGAGCAGGAGTACCGGGAGCTAACTGCGCGGATCGAGCGCTGCAATGAGCGGCGCGACGCCACCATCAGCATCCGAACGCTGATCCTCAAGAACATCGGCCAGTACGGCCCCGACGACATCAACCGAGCCTTCGATGAGCACGCCGAGGCCGTTGCCGAGCTGGCTGTTGCCGAGCACCGGTTCGAGGAGCTGGCCGACCGCCGTGGCGAGGCGTCCGACCAGCTCAAGGCGCTCCGCTCCGAGCTGGAGCTGGCGGGTGTCGCGGCGCGGGACAGCAACATCCAGAGCCCGGAGGCCGAAGCGGTCACCTTCCGCAACGCCTCCCGCCAAGTCTTCCAGATCATCGAAGAGGAGCGCATGCGGATCGCACGCGACATGCATGACGGGCCCGCGCAGTCGATGAGCAACCTGGTCTTGCAGGCCGAGATCCTGGAGCGCTTGGTCTACAAGCCGGAGGCGATCCTCAACGAGCTGCAGGACTTCAAGAATGCTGTCCGCAATGCGCTCGACGAGACCCGCCAGCTGATATTCGACCTGCGGCCAATGACGCTCGACGACCTCGGGCTGGTGCCCACCCTACGCAAGTACCTCAAGGAGTACAGTGACAAGCACGGGGTACCGGTTCGCTTCAACGTCGTAGGGGAGGAACGTCGCCTTCCCGGCAACACCGAGGGCACCCTCTTCCGGATTATCCAGGAGGCTCTCACCAACGTCCAGAAGCACGCCCACGCGCGGGGCGCCGAGGTCACCATGAGCATGAGCAAGGACCGGGTCACGGCGACCATCCGCGACGACGGTGAGGGCTTCGACATCCCCGCGGTGGAGGCGAGCCTGGCTCACAACCGCAACCTGGGCCTGATCAGCATGCGGGAGCGGGCCGAGCTGGAGCACGGATCGCTCGAAATCAAGAGCCAGCCGGGCAAGGGCACGGAGATCCGTGCCGAGTTCAAGCTCCAGTAGCCGGCACCGCGACCCATCTGGGTCCCGACTGTTACGTTTCTGGCGCCAAAAATATTGACCACCCGCCCCCCCGGTGCTACAAAATACGACCCAACGAACCGGCGCCCAGAACTTTCCCGGGGCCGGAAAGGAGGTGGTTAGTAATTTGATGACATCTCTATACCTGAAGCTTCGCGAACTCATGCACCGTAGCGAGGAGGAGGAGGGTCAGGGCATGGTTGAGTACGCCCTTATCCTGGTTCTTATCGCGGTGGTCGTCATCGTAGTCCTCATCATTCTTGGCAACCAGGTCAAGAACGTCTTCTCAGACATCACCAGCGGTCTGGGTACCTAGACGCTGGAAGTGGCTTAGGGAGCCGGCTCGTCCGGCTCCCTTTTTTTTGGAAACAACGCGAAAAATCGAAGATGCGCAAATGGGTTAACTATTTGCCTCATCTGCTTTATCGTTGCCGCTGGCAACGCGAACATCTAAATCATCTGTCTCATCTGAATTCATCCATCTCATCCGTCGCGCATGAAGCCGACGAATTACTTAGGAGGTTCACCGGGTGGCCGTTGACGTAAAACCGAGGAGCAACCGACTGCTGATGGTCATAGGCATCATCGTGGCCGTGGTGGCCTTCGTCCTGGTTGTCATCCTGGGAAGCCGTGGCGCCGGCGGGCCGAGCGGTAACCGCGACACTGACGTGGTTGTGGCCGCGGTCGATATTCCGGCCGGCACCCAGGTCAGTGACCAGCTGATCAAGGTCGATAAGTACGCCGCCGACCAGGTCCCAGCGGGCGCACAGACCAGGATCAAGGACGCGTCCGGTCAGTACGCCGCTGTCGCCCTACCCAAGGGCACCGTGCTGAGCACCGCCAACCTGGTCAACAGCCAGAGCAAGCTGCCGACGCAGAAGAAGCCCTACCTCGACATTCCGGCGGGCCAGGTCGCGGTCTCGATCCCGTATGGCGCGGAGCTGCAGGCGGTCTCCGGCTACATCCAGGAAGGCGACAAGATCGACGTCCTGTACAACCCCACCGGTGGCGACAACCAGAAGCCGGTATGGAAGCTGACCTACCAGAACCTGGTGGTGCAGAAGGTCGGGCCACCGGCAGGAGCGCCAACCAACGGTTCGCAGCAGCAGGCTGCCGCCGCCGCAACCAGCATCGTCGTCTTCGTGCCGGCCGGTGACTCGGAAGACCTGGCGTTCATCTTCTCCAGCGGCAACTACAAGCTGGTCCTCAAGTCGCAGCAGGACATCAGCAAGAACGACCAGTTCAGCACTGGTGGCGCGACACAGAATAGCGTCAACTCCAAGTACGGCGTGCCGAAGGGCTAGCGGAGCCGGCGGGAGCGCGTTCGTCGCGCTCCCGCCAGAAGCCAATTGAGCGCGATCAACGTCCTCATCGTAGACGACATCTCGAGCACCCTCGACAACCTGCGTAAGCTGCTGTCGTTCGAAGAGGACATAGAGGTGGTGGCGACCGCAACCAATGGCCGCGAGGCGGTGGAGGAGGCCAAGAAAAGCGGCCCCGACGTCATCCTCATGGACGTCAACATGCCCGAGATGGATGGCATCCAGGCAACGGAGCTCCTTGCCTCCGAAGCGCCGCGGTCGCCGGTCATCATCATGTCGGTGCAGGGCGAGCGCGACTACCTGCGCCGCGCCATGCAGTCAGGGGCCCGGGAGTTCTTGATCAAGCCCTTCTCGGGCGACGAGCTGGTGGCCAGCATCCGGCGAGTGCACCAACTGGAACAGCGCAAGGAGATCTACGTCCGCGTGCCGGTGCCACCTGGCCCGGGCAGGGAGCCCGGGGTTGCGGTGCCCGGCGGCCAGCACCCCGTCCCGCCCCAGGTGGTCGCGCCGACCGCGGTCCCGGTAGCCGTTGCCGAGGCGCCGGTAGCCGACGGTGCAGCCGAGCCCGCTCTGGCCCAGGTGGCGGTGGCCGAAGCGCCAGCACCCGAGGCCGCGGTGGAGGCACCCCCCGAGCCGGCAGCCGTCGACACCGAGGTTGCGGAGGCGGTTGTAGTGCCCGAAGCAGCCGAGGCCGCGGTGGCCGATCCGGCGACGGCCGAGCCCGCGTTGGAGGCCGCCGACGCAACCGGGTTCGTAGTGGCCGAGCCGGAGGCCGGTGAGGCAGCGCCTGAGGCGGTTGCCGTGGCCGAAGCTCCCGTCGAAGCCGCCGTTGCGACCGAGGAGTCGCTCGAGGAGGAGGCCCCCGAGGAGCCCGTCCCGGCGCCCGTTCTTCGCACCACCAATGGCGAGATCTTCGTCCTCTACGGAGGCAAGGGCGGCGTCGGCAAATCGGTGATCGCCACCAACCTGGCCTGTGCTTTGGCCAAGGAGACCGGCGCCCGGGTGGGCCTGGTCGACCTCGACCTCCAATTCGGCGACATCGGCGTGCTTCTCAACCTGCCCCAGACCCAGAGCATCTCCGACCTGGTGGAGACAATCGATCGTGTCGACCCGGAGTTCCTGTTCGACTCCATGATCGAGGGCCCCGCCGGGGTTCGGGTCCTGCCCACGGCGCCTAGTCCGGAGCTGGCCGACCTGGTGACGCCGGAGCATGTCCACCACATCCTGGAGCAGGCGCGCAAGGTCTTCGACTTCGTCGTCGTCGATACCAGTGCCCACATGGGAGACATCACGCTATCCGCCCTCGACGTTGCCTCACGAGTGCTGCTGATCACGGCGCTTTCGATTCCCGCCGTCAAGAACGCCAAGCTCGCGCTGCGCCTCTTCGAGACGTTGTCCATCCCGCCCGAAGCAATAACTGTGGTTCTCAACCGGTGCGAGGCGCATACCGAGTTCAACAAGGACAGCATCGAGTCGCACCTGAAATTTCCAATCGCAGTACAGATCCCGCACGACCCCCGCACGGTGGTCAACTCCATTAATAGAGGCACTCCGTTTGTGGTCGCCAGCCCTGAGACGGAGGCGAGTCAGCGCGTACGCCAGCTGGTGGCTCTGCTGCTACCCGAGAAGGCCGCAACGGCGGCACCGGCCGCGCGGCGCGGCGGCCTGCGGTTCGGGCGCCGTTAGTGGAATGACAGGGAGACAAACATGGGTTTGCTAGAGCGCGTTCAGAAGAAGGCCGGCGGAGAGGAGCCCTCCCGCCCGGCCGCCGGCCGCCTCGACCCGGCGCCAGAGACAACCGACGTCACCCTGGTGCCGGCGGCCCCCGCCGCTCCACCCGAGGACGGCCAGGCAGAGAAGAACGCCCCCCTGGCGCCGATGGCGCCGGAACGCTCCCGCCAGCCCGTAACCCCGGCGTCGCGGGCAGCTGCGTCCGCGCCATCCAAGCCAACGCCGGCGCAGGCCCAGTTTGCCAAGATCAAGTCCCGCGTGCACAACCGCCTCGTCGAGGAGATGCAGGACGAGGACACCGCCGAGCGAGAGGACATCGTCGCCAAGATCGGCGAGCTGGTCAACGAGGTGCTTGCCACCAGTGGCACGCCGCTGCCACGCAACGAGCGGGCCCGCCTGGTCGAGTCCCTGATCAACGACGTCCTCGGCCTGGGCCCCCTGGAGCAGCTGCTCAACGACCCCGAGGTCACCGAGATCATGATCAACGGGCCGCGCCAGATCTACGTTGAGCAGCACGGCAAGCTGACCCTTTCGCCGGTCGCCTTCGAGTCGCACGGCCAGCTGCTGCAGGTCATCGACCGCGTCGTCAGCTCCATCGGCCGGCGCGTCGATGAGAGCTCACCGATGGTCGATGCCAGGCTCAAGGACGGGTCGCGCGTCAACGTCATCATCCCGCCGCTGGCCCTCACCGGGCCGACCATGACGATTCGAAAGTTCGCCGCCGAGAAGTTCACCATCGACGACCTGATCCGCTTCGACTCCGTCACCCGCTCGATGGCAGAGTTCCTGCGCGCCTGTGTGCGCTCCCGGCTCAACATCCTGGTCTCCGGCGGTACCGGGTCGGGCAAGACAACGACGCTCAACATCATCTCCAACTTCATCCCCGAGGACGAGCGGATCATCACCGTGGAGGACGCCGCCGAGCTGCAGCTGCAGCAGGAGCACGTCGTCACGCTGGAGTCGAGACCCGCCAACGTCGAGGGCCGCGGAAGGATCAGCATCCGCGACCTGGTCATCAACTGCCTGCGTATGCGGCCCGACCGCATCGTCGTCGGCGAGTGTCGCGGCGGCGAGGCGCTGGACATGCTGCAGGCGATGAACACCGGTCACGACGGCTCGCTGACCACGGTCCACGCCAACAGCCCCAAGGACACGCTCAGCCGGCTCGAGACACTGGTGCTGATGGCCGGCGCGGACTTGCCGTCACGCGCAATCCGCGAGCAGATCGCATCGGCGATCGACATCATCGTGCAACAGGCGCGGCTGCGCGACGGCACGCGCAAGATCACCAATATCAGCGAGGTGACGGGGATCGAGAACGATCACGTTCAGCTGCAGGACCTGTTTGCCTTCAAACAGACCGGCGTCGACCAGGATGGCCGCGTAAAGGGTTACTTCACTGCGACAGGAATTGTGCCCCAGTGCATGGAGCACCTTCTAGAATCTGGCGAGGAAGTGCCCATCTCCACGTTTGAGCCAACTTCCCCCAACGAGGTATAAGACATGGTCATTTGGATTCTTGCGGGCATGGTCTCAGTAGGCCTGCTGCTGTTCTTTGGCGGCCTGGTGGCCAGCCGGAACCCCGCTGCCGACACTGACCTGCCACCCGAATACCTCCCCCGCGCGGCGCAGGGCCCCCAGAACCCGCGCGAGGTCTTCACCGGCGCCATGGACGCTTTCAACCGCGTCCTCACCAGCCGCCCGCGCACCTCAAAAGTCGCCGACAACCTGGCTCGAGCCGACATCAAACTGCGCGTCTCGGAGTACGCCCTGATCGTGATCGGGGTGATGGTGCTGACCTTCCTGCTCACCTACCTGATCAACCGCACCTTCATCGTGGCGGTGATCTTCGCGGTCCTCAGCTACTTCGTCCCCGGCTTTTACGTGAAGTTCCGGCAGCGCCGCCGCGCCCGCGCCATCAACAACCAGTTGGGCGACACCATCCTGCTGCTGAGCAACGCCCTCAAGGCCGGTTACTCCTTCGCCCAGGCGATGGCCACCATCGCCCGGTCGGCGCCGCAGCCGATGTCGGACGAATTCAGCCGGGCGGTCCGCGAAATGAACCTCGGCATCACCGTTGACGACGCCCTCGACCACATGAACGGCCGGATCCTGTCCGAGGACTTCGACCTGATGACCACCGCGGTTCAGATCCACCGCGTCGTCGGCGGTAACCTGGCCGAGATCCTCGACACCATCGCGTTCACCATCCGCGAGCGGATCCGCATCCACGGCGAGATTCGAACCCTGACGGCTCAGGCCCGCGCTTCTGGCTACATCATCACCGCGCTGCCCTTCGCGCTGGTCGGGATCCTGACCCTGGTCAGCCCCTCATACATCACGCCGATGTTCAAGGAGCCCCTGGGCTGGGGGATGCTGGCCATCGCCCTGGTCATGATGGGCATCGGCTACGCCATCATCCGCAAGATCGCGAGCATCGAGGTCTGATATGAACATCCTCGTCATCATCATCGGCGCCATCGGCGCGGTCGGCGTCTTCATGGTCTTCCGCGGCCTGGCCATGTCCCCGCGGCAGGACCTGCTGGAGACCCGGCTCGCGCAGTTCCGCGACACCGCGGTCACGCTCGAGGAGATCGAGCTGGAGCAGCCCTTCACCGACCGCTTCCTGCGGCCCGCCATGGAGCGCGTGGGCGCCTTCCTCAACACCCGTGTCGGTCGCGACCGCATCTCCGGCATCCAGAACAAGCTGTCGCTGGCTGGCCGCCCGGGCAACCTGACGGTGAACGGCTTCATCTCGGTCAAGGTGGCGATCGGAATCATCGCCGCGATCCTCGGCTTCATCTTCTGGAACTTCACCGGCGTCGAGCTGCCGTTGGTGGGCGCCTTTGTCGGCCGCGTGGTGCTGACCGCGCTCACGGCCGTCGGTGGGTACCTCCTGCCTGACCTCTGGCTGCGCCAGAAGGTCGGTCAGCGTCAGAAGGAGATCCGCCTGGCCCTGCCCAATGCGCTGGACCTGTTGACGATCTCGGTGGAGGCCGGCCTCGGCTTCGACGCGGCCCTGGTGCGCGTCACCGAGAAGTACAAGAACGGGCTGTCGGAGGAGTTCACCCAGGTCCTCAACGAGGTCCGCCTTGGCCGCCCCCGTCTCGAGGCCCTCGACGACATGGGCCGTCGCGTTGGTGTCGAGGAGCTGCACAGCTTCATCCAGGCACTGATCCAGTCGGAGCAGCTCGGTGTCGGCATCGCCAAGGTGCTGCGCATCCAGTCCGAGGAGATGCGGCGCAAGCGGCGCCAGCGAGCCGAGGAGCAGGCCGCCCAGGCCAGCCTGAAGATGCTGTTCCCGATGATCATCTTCATCTTCCCGACCATCTTCATCGTCCTCATGGGTCCCGCGGTCCTGGTCATCTTCCACACCTTCGCGCACTGACAGCGACCCGAGGCTTCATGGGAGTAGCCGGTACCCGGCTGGTTGACGCCGATACGGGCGAGGCGATCGTGCCCCGCCTGGAGATCGCGGCCAACCCCTGGACCCGCTTTGTGGGCCTGATGGGCCGGCCCACCATCGACGTCGACAGCGCATTGCTGTTGGAGCCGTGCAACCAGATCCACATGTTCTTCATGCGTTTCGCCATCGACGTCCTCTTCCTCGACCGCTCCGGGCGCGTTAAACGGGTGATGCTCAACCTCAAGCCCTGGCGCATCAGCCCACTGGTCTTCGGCGCTCGCAGCGTCGTCGAGCTCCCCGCGGGCACCCTCAGCGACCACTCCCTGGAGGGCCGGCGGCTGCGCGTCGAGTAGCCGGGGACCGCCCCACCAGGCGCCCGTAGACTTGGGTGGGGGACATGCGCGGGGAGGCGATCGTTGATTTCTTCTTCCCGCCGCGCTGCGGCGGGTGTCGGGCCGCTGGCGGCTGGTTCTGCGCCGCCTGCCGGGCGTCGCTGCGACCCGCGCGCCTGACCGCCTGCCTGCGCTGCGGACGGAGGACGTCGATCACGCCTTGCCCGCTCTGCGACGAGGCGCCCCCGGCGCTGGATGAGCTGTTCGCCCCGCTGCGGCTGGAGGGACCTCTGCGCGAGGCCGTGCATCGCCTCAAGTACGGCGACCGGCCGCGGCTGGCGGTCGCGCTCGCCACGCTGTGGCGCGACTGGACGCCCCCGGACCCGGCGGCGGCGCTGGTGCCCGTCCCGCTGGGGCGTCGGCGGCGGCGACAGCGTGGCTACAACCAGGCCGAGGAGCTGGCCCGGCATCTTGCCGTCGACTCGGGGCTCGGCTGTATGCCGGGCGCCATGGTGAGAGAAGTTGAAACCGGCAGCCAGGTCGGCCGAGGCGGTGACGATCGCCGCCAGGCGATGCAGGGCGCGTTCGCCTGGCGCGGCGGTGACGTGCCGCCGGTGGTGGTCGTCGTCGACGACGTCGTTACCACCGGCGCCACCCTGATGGAGTGTGGTCGGGCATGTCGCGAGGCCGGCGCGGAGCGCGTCTACGGCCTGGCGTTGGCAATCGGCTGAGGACGGTGTGCGCTTGATGTGCGCGAAGGCGGCGCGCAGCGAGCCCAAGGCAGGGCTGTTGCATCGTCGTTGCACGGATGGCAACTCGACGCTCAAATTAGTGTGTCGTAAAGGGGTTGATTCCGACGGATCGTGTGCGAATATGTGGGCTGACCTGACCGACCCCGGACTCATTCGAGGATTCAAGTGGCTGTAACAAGTACCCGCACGCACGAGGAACTGGCCAAGTATTACGACGCGCTTGGCCCCATCCGCGACCTTGTGCTCGACGACAGTCTTACCGAAATCATGGTCAACGGACCGAAGCAGATTTACGTCGAGCGCAACGGCAAGATATTGCTAACCGACCGCCAGTTCGATGACGACAACCACCTTCTTCGCGTAATCGACTTCATCGTCAGCGCAGTCGGTCGACGCATTGATTTCCGCAGCCCCATGGCCGATGCCCGGCTGTGGGACGGCAGCCGCGTTAACGCCGTCATTGCGCCAGTTGCGCTGGACGGCCCCATCCTCACGATCCGGAAATTCACACGCGATCCGTACAAAGCGTCGGACCTGGTCAACTTCGGCACGCTTTCACCCGAGGCGGTTGGATTCGTCAAGGCGTGCGTCCTGGCGCGCGCCAACATACTGATCTCAGGTGGTACCGGTACCGGTAAGACCACGTTGCTCAACGTGTGCTCGAGCTTCATCCCCAGTGATGAGCGCATCGTCACCATCGAGGACGCGGCCGAGCTGCAGCTCAACCAGGAGCACGTGTGTCGCATGGAGTCGCGACCTGCCGACGTGCACGGCGAGGGTCGCATCGCCATCCGCGAGCTGGTGATTAACAGCCTGCGTATGCGGCCTGACCGCATCGTCGTCGGTGAGTGCCGCGGCGGTGAGGCGCTCGACATGCTGCAGGCGATGAACACCGGTCACGACGGCTCGCTGACCACCATCCACGCCAACGGCGCCCGTGACGCCCTGTCGCGACTCGAGACCCTGGTCCTGATGGCCGGCATGGAGCTGCCCGCCAAGGCCATCCGTCAGCAGATCGCCGCGGCGGTGGACATGATCGTCCAGCTGTCGCGCATGAAGGACGGTTCGCGTAAAGTCACCAACATCGCCGAGATCACGGGAATGGAGGGTGACACCATCACGATGCAGGACATCTTCGTGTTCGACCAGCGGGGCGTTGACGCCGCCGGCCGGGTGCAGGGTGTCTTCCGTCCCACGGGAATCCGCCCCAACATCATCGACAAGCTCTTCGACCTCGGCCTCGAGATCCCGCATGAGCTGGTCCGCCTCTTCCCTGACCGGCAAGCAAGCGCGAGACGCTGAGGCCGGCGCCGGATTTGCCGGGCGATAGGGAAGCTGTAGGGTCCCTGGCCTCGCCGTGGCGGCGACCGGCTCGGATCGCCCTGATCGCCGGTCTGACGGGAGCCCTGGTCGCCGGCTACACCGTCCGGCCCCAACTGGTCCAGGCCGGTGATCCTGGGACCGCCGGCCAGCTCTTCTCGCTGACCAACCAGGACCGCACGTCCAACGGGCTGGGCGCCCTGGCGTCCAACGGCAACCTCAACTCCATCGCCACCAGCGCTGGCGGCAACTGCGGCGGCACCGCGATCAGCGGTCGCTCGGCTGACATGATCAACCGCCAGTACTTCAGCCACCAGATCCCTCCCTGCGGCGGTTACGTATGGAACGTGTTCAGCCTGGGCGCCTACTCCTCGGCGGGCGAGAACATCGGCTGGAACAACTACCCGCCGGGCCAGAGTGTCAGCCAGATCAACACCGCGTTCATGAACAGCCCCGACCACCGGGCCAACATCATGGGCAACTACAACCAGCTTGGCACCGGGGCCTGGGCCGCCAGCGGCTCTTGGATGGGCAACAACGGCGTGATCATGTACACCGAGATCTTCATCAACGGCCCTGGCGGTGGCGGTGGCGGCGGGGGCGCGCCCCCTCCACCTCGTCCGCCGCGGCCCACCGGTGGCGGTGGCGGTGGTGGCAGTGCCCCGGCGCCGGCGGCCGACACGGCGCCGCCTCCAGCCGCGCCGTCGCCCTCACCAAAAACCTGCCCGGTCCCGGTCGAGATAGGGGAGGCAGACCGCAATTCCCCGGCGCCCAGCCTGGCCCCGGATGGGGGTCAGCCGCCTTGTCCCAGCCCCAACCTCAATGGGGCCGGGACCAGCCCCTCGCCGGCCGGCGGGGCCCAGGGGGTCACCAACGAAGTGCAGGGCGCCGACCGCGAGGCCACCCCTCGGGGCCTGCTGGAGACGGTTGTCGACCAGGTGCTTAGACTGTTCCTGAATGTCTGACGGCACGAGCAACGGCGCGGTGCTGAGCGCCGATGGCGTGACCAAGTCCTACCGGATCTCGACCGCGCCGCACACCGTCGTCGACCGCGTGACCCTCTCCGTCCACCACGGTGAGCTGGTCGCTGTGATGGGGCCCTCCGGATGCGGCAAGAGCACCCTGCTGCACCTGCTTGCGGGGCTGGAGCCCGTGGACAGCGGCAGCGTCGTGATCAACGGCCAGGACCTGACCAAGATGGACGAGCGCGGCCGCACCATCTTCCGGCGGGAGAACATCGGCTTCGTCTTCCAGTTCTTCAACCTGGTGCCCAACCTCACCGCGGCCGAGAACATCTCCCTACCACTGCGGATCGCGGGTGCGCGCAGCTCTTACTTCGACAGGGTCTCCGACCTCATGCGGGACCTCAACCTGAGAGGCCTCCAGGGCCACCGGCCGGACGAGATCTCAGGCGGCGAGCAACAGCGGGTGGCCATCGCCCGGGCCCTCCTGATGAAGCCGTCCGTGATCATGGCCGACGAGCCCACCGGCAACCTCGATTTCACCACCGGGAACGAGGTGCTGGAGCTGCTATGGGCCCGATGTGCCAAGGACGGCGAGACCGCCATCATCGCCACCCACGACGCCCGGGCGGCGGCGTACGCCGACCGCGTCTTGGTGATGCGCGACGGCCAGATCATCGAGACCATCGAACTCGGACGCCGGGAGGATCACAATGCGGCTCCTCTTATCTCTCGCCTGGCGAAACTCGGCCTCTAGGCTAGAGCGCTCCATCCTCACCGTCACAGCGGTGGCGTTGGGCGTCGGCCTCATCCTCGGCACCAGCCTGACGGCGGCGGCGCTGCAGGAGCAGTTGCGCCAGGCCACCAGGTCGCTGATCGGCAACACCGACGCCGAGGTCTTCGCCTTCTCCGAGAAGGGCTTCAGCCAGGGGATGGTGGACGTGGTCAGCAAGCTGCCGCAGGTGTCGGCGGCTGCCCCGGTGGTGTCCAAGCGCCTCAGCGGCGGGGTCAACGGCAAGACCGTGTCGTTCCAGATGCTGGGCATCGACCCGGTCGCCGAGCAGCGGTTGCATCCGTATGACGTATCGGCGGGCAGCGACATCGGCACGGCCGACAAGGCCGCCGTGTTGCTGGACGACAAATGGGCGCAGGGCAACGGCGTGGGAGTTGGTGGCAAGCTGACCCTGTTCACCGCCAGCGGTCCCGACGAGTACACCGTCAAGGGCCTGGTCAAGAACAGCTCCTTCTCGCAGAGCTCGTTCGGCCCGGTGGTCTTCGTGCCGCTGGCCCAGGCCCAGAAGGCCTTCAGCCTGGGCGCGCGGGTCACCCAGGTCAGCGTCGCGCTCAAGTCCAGCTGCCCGGGCTCGTACACCGATTGCACCTACGGACCCTTCCGCCAGGACCTTCGCGGCAAGGCCACCGAGGAGTACACCGTGCGCGACAACCGCGCTTTTGTCGGCGGCCAGCGTGACCCTTACCTCGAGATCCAGCCGGTGCTGGTCTTCTTCGCCATCATGGCGCTTGGCATCGGCCTCTTCCTGATCTACAACAACATGGCGGTCACGGTGATGGAGCGCCGGCGAGAGATCGGCCTGCTGCGGGCGGCGGGAGCCACGCCGGGGTGGATCCGGGCCCTCTTCCTGGTCCAGGCGGCCATCCTGGGGGTGATCGGGACGGCACTGGGGCTTGGCCTCGGGCTCCTGATCGCGCGTCAGCTGATCGAGTACCTGCGGGGTGCCAGCGGTCAGGCGGGGATCCAGTTCGTCTTCGACCCGCAGGCCTTTGCCCTGGTCGCGCTGCTGGGGGTCGTGGCCACCGTCATCTGCGCGATATTGCCCGCCACCCGGGCCATGGGGGTGGCCCCACTGGAGGCAATCCGGCCCGAGGCAGGGGTCAGGGTGGAGCGAGCCCGGCGCCAATTCATAGCCATCGGGGCGATCCTGCTGTTGGTCGGGCTGGGACTGCTGGTCTCGGTCTACCAGTCGCGCGGGACGGACTCCGCCCTCACCGGCACCCGCCTGGGCCTGGCCGCCGCCGCCATGGTGACGATCTTCGTCGGCACCCTGATGCTGACGCCGCTGATCCTGAGGCCCCTGTCCTGGGTCCTGAGCCGACCATTCCAGGCGATCCTGCCGATCGAGACCCGGCTGGCTCGTAACACCATCATCCGGCGGCCCAATCGCAGCTCCCTGACGATCGCGGGGCTGCTGGTCAGCACCGCCCTGGTGGTCGCCGTGGCCGGGCTCAGCCAGGGGGCTGAAGGGGCCGGGGACGCCTGGGTCAACAGCCTCTTCGTTTCCGACAGCCTGATCGTCTCGCCCGTCCACCAGGGGGAGCAGATCCGCCAGGAGATCAACAAGGTCGAGGGCGTACGAGCCACCTCACCGGTCAACTTCCTGACCGTCAAGTCCGGTGACCGGGCACTCAACCTGGCCGCCATCGATCCCCTCGACTACGCCTCGCGACAGCGCCTCCAGTTCGTCGATGGAAGCGGCGCGGGGCCCTTTACCGAGATCGAGAACAGCCGCGCGCTCTTCCTGCCGGCAAACATCGCCAGCGCCCGCAACCTCAAGGTCGGTGACCTGGTGCCGCTCACCGGGTCGGTGGGCGACGTCAACTACCGGGTGGCGGCAATCGTTCAGCACGCCCTGCCCTCGCCGGGCGGGGACGAGACCGCCATCATCTCGCTGGCCAACGGCCGTCAGGATTTCGGCACCGACGGCTTCAACGTCCTCCAGGTGGTGCCCACCGACAACCCGCCGACGGGCTTCATGGTCGCGCTGGACACGACCGCCCAGAGGTACGGGATGCAGCTGGAGTCGGTTGCCGACGTCCGCGCCGGCGTCCGCAAGGGCCTCGACCAGCTGCTTGTACTGCTGGCCAGCATCGGCCTGGTGGGCGTCATCCTCGGCCTGCTCTCGGTGGCGACCACGATTCTGCTCAACATCAGCGAGTCGGGCCGCGAGCTGGCCCTGCTGCGCTCGGTGGGGGCGACCCGAGCCCAGGTGCGCAACATCATCCTCGCCGAGTCCGGCCTCTTCGGGCTGTTCGGGGCCCTGCTGGGGACTGGGGTCGGCCTGCTGCTGGTCGCCCTGATGGTTCGCGCCGGCGCCAGCCTCGGTTTCCAGCCCACGTACGTCGCTCCCTGGAACGTGATCGTCGCCGTCGTCCTGATCGCGACCGTCGGAAGCCTGCTGGCGGTCATCCTGCCGGCCCGGCGCGCCTCCCGCGCCTCGGTGGTGGCCAGCCTGCGCTATGAGTAAGGAGACGCGTTGAACCTAGTCATCCACGCCCACGACATGCCGCTCCCGGCCACGATTCGCTCCTACGCCGAGGCCAAGGTGCGACGCCTCGATCACCACTTCGACCGCATCCTCGACGCCCGCCTGGAGTTTGACCTGCCGGCTCGTAAGAGCCTCAACGCGCCCAAGCAGGCCGAGCTGCATGTTCACGTGCAGGGCCGTGTACTCAAGGGCAGGGCCACCGCCCCCCACCTCCAGGAGGTGGTCGACGCCGTGGTCGACAAGCTCGACCAGCAGCTGCGCAAGCGCAAGGAGCGGATCAAGTCCCACCGGGATCCGCATACGGGGGGCAAACCCGGCCGCCAGTGATGCGCCGCCAGGAATAGCCCCGGCCGGCGGCGGGTAGATTTGTATACATGAGTTTCCTGACCAAGGTCCTGGGCGACCCCAACGACCGCGAGGTTGCCCGCCATCTCCGCCGCGTCGAGGAGATCAACGCCTTCGAGCCGGAGATGGAAGGGCGTACCTATGAGGAATTCCTGGCCCTGACCGATAGCTTCCGGGCGCGCATCGCCGAGGCCCGGGGCGAGGACGACCCCACGGTCCGAGACGACCACGGTGGAGTCGACGACGAGGCCACCGCGGTCGAGGTCCGGCGCCGCGAGGAGGTGGTGGACGACGTCCTCGACGAGATCCTTCCCGAGGCCTTCGCCGCCGTCCGCGAGGTCTCTCGCCGAGTCCTGGGGATGCGCCACTTCGATGTCCAGATGGTGGGTGGCATCGTCCTCCACCAGGGCAAGATCAGCGAGATGAAGACCGGCGAGGGCAAGACCCTGGTCGCCACCCTCGCGCTCTACCTCAACGCCCTGGCCGGCAAGGGCGCCCACCTGGTCACCGTCAACGACTACCTGGCCCGGCGTGACGCCGGCTGGAACGCGCCCCTCTACCGCGCCCTGGGGATGACCGTTGGTGTGATCATGGGCCCGGCCCAGCAGGGTGGCGGCTACAACCAGTCGTTCATCTACGACCCGGACTACGTCGACGACAGCCACCCCGACGAGCGCCTCCGCCACCTGCGGCCCTGCAGTCGCGCCGAGGCCTATGCCGCCGACATCACCTACGGCACCAACAACGAGTTCGGCTTCGACTACCTCCGCGACAACATGGCCCAGGACCTGGAATCGTGCGTCCAGCGCGAGCTCTACTACGCCATCGTCGACGAGGTCGACTCGATCCTCATCGACGAGGCCCGCACCCCTCTCATCATCAGCGGCCAGGGGACCGACTCAACCGAGAAGTACCAGCAGTACGCCCGCATCGTGCCGCGGCTCGAGAAGGAGACGGACTACACCGTTGATGAGAAGACCCGGTCGGTGGCCTTGACCGAGGAGGGCATCGGCAAGGTCGAGAAGTGGACCGGGGTCCACAACATCTACGACTTCGACAACGCCGAGGAGGCCCACCAGGTCAACCAGGCGCTGAAGGCCCACGCGCTCTTCCACCGCGACGAGGACTACATCGTCCGCGATGGCGAGGTCGTCATCGTCGACGAGTTCACCGGCCGCACCATGCCCGGGCGTCGTTGGTCCGACGGGCTGCACCAGGCGATCGAGGCAAAGGAGGGGGTCAAGGTCCAGCAGGAGATGCAGACCCTGGCCACCATCACCTTCCAGAACTACTTCCGCCTCTATCGCAAGCTGGCGGGTATGACCGGCACGGCGCTGACCGAGGCCGAGGAGTTCCACAAGATCTACGGTCTCGAGGTGGTTGTCATCCCGACAAACATGCCGATGGTCCGGGAGGACAACGCCGACGTCATCTACAAGACCGAGGACGGCAAGTACCGGGCGGTTGCCGAGGAGATCATCGAGCGCCACCAGACCGGCCAGCCGGTACTGGTCGGCACCACCGACATCGCCAAGTCAGAACGGATCGCGCGGGTGCTGGAGAAGCGCGGCATCCCCCACAACGTGCTCAATGCCAAGTTCCACGAGAAGGAGGCCGAGATCATCGCCGGCGCCGGGTCCAGGGGCGCGGTGACGATCGCCACCAACATGGCCGGCCGCGGCACCGACATCAAGCTGGGGGAGGAGGTACCCGATATCGGCGGCCTCCACATCATCGGCACCGAGCGCCACGAGTCCCGCCGCATCGACAACCAACTGCGCGGACGCTCGGGCCGCCAGGGCGACCCCGGCAGCACCCGCTTCTTCATCTCCCTCGAGGACGAGCTGATGCGGATCTTCGGCAAGAACATGGAGCGGGTGGGTGGCCTGATGGACGAGGACACCCCGCTGGAGTCGCGGCTGGTGTCGCGCTCCATCGAGAGCGCCCAGAGCAAGGTCGAGGGCTACAACTTCGACTCCCGCCGCCACGTCGTCGAGTACGACGATGTCATGAACACCCAGCGCAAGATCATCTACGAGGAGCGCCGCAAGATCCTCACGGGCGCCGACACCCGCAGCAACGTCCTCAGCTTCATCCGCGACATGATCGCGGACACCGTGCCGGGCTACTGCGACGCGCGCCACAAGGACCTCTGGGACCTGCCGGGGCTCTTTGAGCACATTGGCCAGATCGTGCCCCTGCCGCCGCTGGAGCAGGTCCAGGACCAGTTGGGCAACACCCCCGAGGCGGTCATCGAGGCGCTCTACGACATGGTCGAGCAGGCCTATGAGGCGCGTGAGCAGGAGGTTGGTCCCGAGGTCCTGCGCCAGATCGAGAAGTGGGTGATGCTGCGGTCGATCGACAGCCGCTGGGTGGCCTACCTGACGACGATGGAGCACCTCAAGGACGCCATCGGGCTGCAAGGCTACGCCCAGAAGGACCCCCTGGTGGAGTACAAGAACGAGGCCTTCACCGCGTTCGAGCAGCTCAAGCGCGACATCCAGTTCGAGATCGCCACCAATATCTTCCGCGTCGAAATCGTTCGCGAGGAGGTGCCCAAGCCGGCCCCCCAGCCGGCGCTCGCGGCGGTGGCCTCCGGCCCGGCGGACAACCCGGGCACCGGCGTCGCCGACGCGCTCGCCGCGGCCGGCGGGCCGATGCCGGCGTCCGCGACCGCGCCGGCCAGGCCGATCGGCTCCATTGTGGGCGGCTCGACGCCGGCCGGTGGGGGAACCGCGGTGGCGCCGGCGCAACCTCAGGGCAAGGTCGGGCGCAACGACCCCTGTCCCTGCGGGTCGGGCCGCAAGTACAAGAAATGTCATGGGAGGTAGGCAGGGCCCACCCTGCTCTCACCGCGCCTGGCTTATCTCCGCGATTCGATTCCCGGTGTACAGCTGACGAGCTAACTCTGGACCGCTCGCTACGAATTTCGCCAGGGGCGGCGATAGCACGGCGGGCACTGTCCTACATGACCTAGGCAGTTACCGCTACAGGCTCAGCTGTAGCTCTTGTAGCTGACTGAGGACCGCAGACAGGTGGTCAGCCCAACCTGGCTACGTTGGGCGCCGGCCTCGCCGGTTCAGGTCGCGCTGTCCCGAAGCAGACGAGGTTACGGGGCAGCGTCTTGGCTTTGACGGAGGCTTCCTAGTACGTCGAGGCACGCAAGCCAAAGCAGAGCCGCACCGAGGACGTTGAGGCTGGTCAGGGTGATGAAAAGGGCGGTGCCGAGCGGGGTCTGGGTGCCGATGTTGAAGACCAGCAGCAGCCCGTCGGCGTAGATCCAGAGCAGGGGGTAGGCGGCCACCGCCAGCCACCAGGAGCGGCTGCCGGCTACCAGCGTGGGGGCCAGGAGCGCGTAGACCAGCAGCTCGTTCATCAGGTGGTAGTTCCAGGTGATGCTCGAGACCACTGGCAGGACCGCGAGGAAGGCGGCGAAGACGGCGGCGCGAGAACGGGCGCCGTCAAGCCGCAGCGATGCCACCCAGGTGATGGCAACGCCGACCAGGGTCACGATCACGGTGAAGACGCTGGAGCCGATGAAGACACGGCCGGCGACGATCTCCTGCACCCGCTCAGCGACCCCGGGCAAGGAGACATTGGAGGAGATGCCGGTGCCCGCCGAGATCCGCGGGAGCACCTCGGTGAAGTACTCGAGGGTGGTGGGCGTGAGCAGGTAGAGGCCGGCCAGCAGGAGCAGCCCGGTCAGCCCCATCACGACAAGGCCCCACGGCCGGGCCAGGTCGCGGCGGGTGCGGAGGAGTAAGGGCGCCATCGCCACCGGGGAAACCCGCAGCACGGACGCCAGGCCCAATCCGACGCCGCCGGCGGCGGCCTGGCCGCGGACGAAGAACCAGGCCGCCGCCGTCAGCACCAGGAGCAGCAGCGCCCCGATCTGAGCGGCGTGCAGGTTCTGGTAGACCGGGAGGAAGAAGAGCGACGCCGCCAGGAGCAGGGGCGCCGCGCCGCGGGGAAGCCAGGGCCTGACGGTGCGGTAGGCGACCACCGCGCTGGCGCCCATCATCAGGTGGCTGAGGAGCAGCCAGGCCTGGGCCGCGGTGGCCACCGGCAGCAGCGCCAGCGGCCGCAGCAGCTCGGCGAACAGGGTGGGGTAGATGTAGCCGCCGAGGCACCAGTGGGCCGCCGGACAGCTGGAGATGAACGGGGTGTAGGGGTCGCCGCCCTGGTTCAGGGCCACGGCGGCGTTGTAGAACTCGGGGAAGTCCTGCAGGGGGAGCTCCGCGCGGATGATGACCAGCTGGAAAACCGCGCGTGCGACGTAAAGGATCGCGCCACACACACAGACCAGGTAGGCCAGCCGCCAGCGAGTCTGAAGCCAGTGCCGGAGGGCGGTCTCGGGGACCGCGGGGGCGGCGGCGGCGGGCATCCGCACAGGATAGCCGAGGCGAAGTTCAGCCCCCTATACTCGGCGCCATGAGCGCCGACAAGACCCCCAAGGCCGGCACGGTCCCGACTCCCGCACTGGAGCCGGCTGCTGTGCGCGCCACCGCCGACGAGATCTACGGCCGGGTCCAGCAGCTCAAGGAGCATCTTTGACCTGACCGGTCTCAAGCGCCGGCTGGAGGAGGTGGAGCCGCTGCTCAGCGCCCCCGACCTCTGGGACGACCAGGCGGAGGCGCAACGGCTGGGCCAGGAAGCCTCTGCACTCCGGACGCGCATCGAGATGATCGAGGCGCTGGACCGCGATTCGCGGTCTGCGATTGAGATGCTGGAGCTGCTGGAGTCAGAGCCAGACGCCGGCCTGCTGGCCGAGGTCGCCGCGGACGTGGACCGTCTGGCGACAGACCTCGACCGGCGCGAGGTCGACCTCCTCTTCAGTCACCCCTACGCCGGCCGGCCGGCCCTGCTCTCGCTGTCGGCGGGCGCCGGCGGGGTCGACGCCCAGGACTGGGCCGAGATCCTGCAGCAGATGTACACGCGGTGGGCCCAGCGCCACGGCTTCAAGGTCGAGGTCCTCGACGTGACCCCGGGCGACGAGGCTGGCATCAAGGGCGCCACCCTGGTGATCTCGGGCGAGAACGCGTACGGCTGGCTGCGCAGCGAGCACGGCATCCACCGCCTGGTACGCCTCTCGCCCTTCGACTCGGCCCACCGCCGCCACACCTCGTTTGCCCGGGTCGAGGTGGTCCCCGAGCTGGACGAGGTCAGCGGCGAGGATTTCGCCATCGACGACAAGGACCTGCGCATCGACACCTACCGCGCCAGCGGTGCTGGGGGCCAGCACGTCAACAAGACCAGCTCGGCGGTGAGGATCACCCACCTGCCCACCGGCATCGTGGTCGCGGTGCAGAACGAGCGCTCCCAGCACCAGAACCGCGACGTGGCCATGAAGATCCTGCGCAGCAAGCTGGTGGCGCTCGCCGAGGAGCAGCACCTGGAGCACGTCCAGGAGCTCAAGGGCGAGCACGTCAAGGCGGAGTGGGGTAGCCAGATCCGGTCCTACGTGCTCCAGCCCTACACCCAGGTCAAGGACCATCGCACCGGCTTCGAGGTCGGCAACGCCCAGGCGGTCCTCGAAGGGGACCTCGACGGACTCATGGAGGCCTTCATGAAGGCCGAGGCGGCTGCCGCGGAGTCGGGCTCGGCT
Source organism: Candidatus Dormiibacterota bacterium (assembly GCA_035938265.1). Classification (GTDB taxonomy): domain Bacteria; phylum Chloroflexota; class Dormibacteria; order DASZGP01; family DASZGP01; genus DASZHA01. Next base: position 479 of record DASZHA010000006.1, on the reverse strand, counting down.
TAGGCGGTCGCGGGCTGCGTTGCCGGTGCGATGGCGCGGCTGGCGTGGCCGGCGGCGATCGCCACCGCCACCAGGGTAACGGCATTGAGCCCCGCGGCAAAGCTCCAGGGGGTGTCGAGGCTTCCGGTCACGGCGACCACCGCCAGGACGACCGCCAGGTTCAGGACCGGGGCCAGGGCCCAGAGCAGCAGTACGGCGCGGTTGAGGCCGGTCAGGGGTAGCCCGCAGAGAACCAGCAACGGCGCCGCCATCAGGACCAGGTCGTAGGTGTGGATGTAGGGCGCCACCGCCAGGGCGGCGGCCGTAAGGAGGGCCAGCCCAAGCGGCGCCCGGTCGCGGGCCACGCTGAACGCGCCTCCCCGCCTGGCCCAGAGGATGACGCCGGTCACCAGGGCCAAGGCGACGCCGCCTGCGGCCAGCGGTCCGAGGAAGAAGAAGGGCGCCGACAACCCGGCCAGGAAGCGTTGCTGGATCACCGC
>DASZHA010000005.1:0-41380 GCA_035938265.1 Candidatus Dormiibacterota bacterium | reverse complement strand
CGGCTATGCGTCTCCGGGTCGGCGCCGCTGTCCGCCGAGCTGCACCACAAGGTGGAGCAGCTGGGATCGCAGCGTGTGCTGGAGCGATACGGCATGACCGAAACGCTGATGAATGCCTCCAACCCGCTTGAGGGAGAGCGCCGGCCCGGGTCGGTCGGGGTTGCCCTCCCTGGGGTCGACATCCGTCTGGAACCGGCGACTGGCGAAATCCTGGTCAGGGGGCCCGCCGTCTTCAGCGGCTACCGCAACCACCCGGACGCCACCGCGGCCTCCTTCGATCACGGGTGGTTCCGAACCGGCGACGTGGGCGTCATCGGCGACGACGACTACCTCACCATCCTCGGTCGGGTCAAGGAGCTCATCATCACTGGCGGCTTCAACGTCTTCCCGCGAGAGGTCGAGGACGTGCTGGCCAGCCATCCGACAGTTGTCGAGGTGGCCATCGTCGGCGTGCCGTCGCCGGAATGGGGGGAGGTGGTGACCGCCTTCGTGGTGACCTCTGCGGAGGCGCCTAACGAACAGGAGCTGCTGGGGTTCGCGGCGGAGCGGCTCGCCGGGTACAAGTGCCCCAGGGCGGTCCAGTTTGTCCCCGCGCTTCCGCGCAACGCGATGGGGAAAGTCGTCAAGCAGCAACTGACCGCAGCCACCTGACTGCCCTTGAGGCAAACTAGCGTTGATGGCAGCGACTGATCCTCCCCCGCCGGGCGCCCCGCCCCCAACTCCACCGGAAGCCCCGCCTCCGGCCTCGCCTCCAAGCCCGCCCGAAACCCCGCCGGCGACCGAGCCCGAGACTCCACCTGAGTCCGCGGCGCCCGCCCCTCCCATAGCCCCGCCCGCCGCCGTCGCGCCGGCCACGCTTTCACCCGATCGGCGCCATATCTGGAACGGGCAGGCGTGGGTGCCGGCCAGCTTCTCCGCCGACGGCGCCTGGGTCTGGGACGGCACCACCTGGCTCTCGGCGCCGCCACCGCCGCCGGCCGCACCCCTGATCCAGACCGGCCCCGTAATCCAGCCGGTGATCGACTTCGACTTCCCGGTGGGCAAGGACGAGACCCACAAGGTCCACGTCCGACTGGACCAGGCTTCACGGCAGCTGACCATCGATGTTGACGGCGAGTACGTCGTCAACGAGATGCAGCAGTTCTCCCTCTCGATGGTGCAGGTCTACCGCTTCACCGTAGGCACCGGGGAGCCGCACGCGGTCATCGTCGAGAAGCGACGCGAGATGCTGATGACCGGCTCGAAACCATACACCTGGCGGGTCTTCGTCGACGACCAGTACGTCGGCACCTACCAGGGCGAGGCCTGGCTGGCTACCTGATCCAGGCTCGGAGGCGCTTCCTCGCGGCCTTTCGCCATGCCCCGGGCCACGCCTGGCGATAGGCTGACTGCCGCCGCCGCTCCCGCTCGACCAGCTCCCCGGCAGCCAGCGCGCGCGAGGGCCCGCCGGTGGTCCCCGCGCGGCGAAGCCAGGCCTCGGCGACGACCGCGTCGTGGAGCTGGCCGAGGACCTCCTGCAGGTGCTCCATCTCCCGGGCCAGCTTCCTGGCCGGCTTGCCCAGCAGCGGCGAGGCCATCTCCGCGGCGTAGCGCACCGACTTGGCCCGCTTTCGCACGGTGTGCAGGGTCTCGTCGGTGGGGTGACGGCCGATGCCGCGAACGCGGCTCCGCAGCCGTCGCAACGGTTTCCGGACCACGCGGCGCAGCACCCGGCGAGCACGGGCATCAGGCGTGAGGGCAGTGAGGTCTAACGGTGGGCTGAGGGCGGTGCCGTTCAGCTCAGCCAGCAGGGCTTGGTAGCGGTCGCTATCGAGCACCGTCTGCAGCCGGTCGTGGGCCCCCTGGCGCTCCAGCGACAGCTCTCCTATGAGTTCGCCGGCCGCGACCCTGTCGATCTCCGCCAATTGGGATGCCTGCTTGCGGAGCTCGACCAGCAGCACGTCGGCGTCGCGCACCTCGCCAAGCGCGGTGGCGAGCCACCTCAGCTCGTGCCTGGTGCGATCGACCCAATCGCGGTCGAGAACCGGCCGCAACGTCTGCAGGTCCGATCGCAGTCGCCGGGTCCCAACCCTGGCCCGGTGGACGGCTTCGATGTCGCCCAACCGGACCCCGGGCTCCTCTCCCGCCAGCACCATCACACCGGCGGCAAGCGAGACCGAGACCACCTCCCGCAACGTCGCCCGACGCGTGAGTCTCGCGGGCACCATGTGTGCTTGGGATTGCCCCGGGAACGCCGCGACTACTCGTCCCACCATGAGACCAGCCTACGAGATCACACCAGTCGCGGCCGATGCGAGACGATTGGGCGGATGGGACTCGAGGCCTTCTCGCTGGAGGGAAAGACCGCGCTGGTAACCGGGGCCTCGCGCGGGATCGGCGAGGAGATCGCGGTGGCGTACGCCGAGGCCGGCGCAGACCTGGCCCTGGTGGCGCGGTCGGCCTCGGAGCTGGAGCGCGTGGCCGACAGGGTCCGCAACCTCGGTCGCCAGGCGGTGGCGATCCCCTGTGACGTCGGCAACTGGGACGAAATCGACGCCGGCGTGGAGCTGGCCCTGGCTGACCTCGGCCGTATCGACGTGCTCGTGAACAACGCCGGCGGGCCGGTGTTCAACGCTCCGCTGCTTGACTACCGCGACGACGGCTTCCGCCGGATCGTCGAGCTGAACCTCTTCAGCGTCGCGCGCTTCTGCCAGAAGGTGGGGGCACACATGGTGGAGAGGGGGACCGGGTCGGTCATCAACAACACCTCGGTCACGACCTTCAAACCGTTCCCTACGCAGACCGCCTACGGCGCGGCCAAGGCGGGCGTCCTCAGCCTGACCCTGACGCTGGCCCAGGAATGGGGTCCGTCTGGCGTCAGGGTCAACGCATTCGGTCCGGGCTGGATCAAGACGCACATCAACCGCAAGGTGCTGGCCACCCGGGAGTCCGCCGAGGCAGCCGTATCGGCCGTGCCCCTCCGCCGTTGGGGGGAGGCCGGCGAGGTGGCCGGGGTGGCGGTCTTCCTCGCCTCGGACGCATCGTCATATGTGACCGGCGCCCACATCTCAGTCGATGGCGGCCTCAGCCTGGCCTGGCCCCAGGTAACGCCCTAGCTGCTCCTACAGCCCGCTTACGCCGTCCCAGCCCCACGCGAAGTAGGGCGCCCCTCCAGGCTGGGGGTTGGTCACCTGGCCGCCGACCGAGAGGAAGTCGGATTTCTGGACCTGCCCCCAGGGCGCCCGTCGGGGCGCTTCATGGGGGTCCTGGCCTGAGCGGTTGGGCACGTCGGCGGTGGGTGGGGGGTCGGTGCCGTTGTTGCCGCCGGGCGGAACGGTCCGCACCGGCCCGGTGTCGAACAGGGTGATGGCGGAGCCGTCGTACGGGAAGGCACCGATCTCGGGAATGTCCCAGAACACGTCCTGGTAGGGCCCGAACCGCTTGGTCACCAGCGGCGGATACACGCCACGAGCGTCGATGGTGCGGGCCTCGGTCTCAGCCGTGATGTTGGCCACCTGGTGATCGCCGTACGCGACCTGGAGCAGGACGTTGTGGCGCGGCGTGTTGGGCAGCCCCGTCCGCATGTGGCTGGCGTAGCCGTTGGGATCGGATCGGTCCCATAGGGTCTGGATCAGGTCGAGGACCAGCAACCGCTGCGACTGGTCGGGGTAAGCCGTGTCGAAGACGTTGGAGTACCCGATCGAACCGGTGGGGTCCGTCGGCTTGAACGTGGTGGGGTCGAACTGGGAGAGCGATTTGTTGGCGACGTAGTCGCTGGAGCGGGGGAGCAGGATGGAGTAGTCCATCCCCGGCACGCCCAGGACACAGCGGTCGACGTCCACGGACACCGCGCAGACCGTGCCGCCGAAGATGCCGCCCTGGCTGTTGCCGTCGTAGTAGGCCTGGCGGGCATCGATGAATGACGTCCCATCGGCCCACTGGAACGCGGCATTAGACCCCAATCCGCCAGGGTGGACCATGGCGCGAGCCAGGTAGAGGAAGTTGAGCTCACCCTGCTGGACCCGGTCGGTGAGGAAGGGGAAGCGCGACAGGTCGGCCAGCGCCAGAACCGCGTTGGGCACGTCCGCGGTGGCCATCCCGAACCAGTCGGTGGCGCAATACAGCATCCCGAACCGCGACGCCATGTCCTGCTGGGGGCTGGAGTTCACCTCTCCGGCGCCACCGAAGAGACCGTGGCCGTACTCGACCGGTCGCATCTTCTGGTGGTTTTCATAGGCGCCCCGGCCGACGTTGCAGATGTAGTTGGCCTGGTAGGTCGAGCCCGGCACCCTGGTCGGCGTGGCGTCGGGGTTCAGCGGGTCGAGGGCGAACTGGCCGGGGGTGGGGCAGTCGTTGAAGATCGACTGCGTCAGCGCCGCGCATTTCTGCGGCGGATCGCAGGTCGGCGCGATGTAGCAGGGCACGGTGATGTGGCCGGTGACCTGCCGCGCCAGGCGGCTGTTCTGCGCCGGCGTGTAATTCGTCACCGCGTCGACCGTGAACGCGGGGGCGCCGCCGGCGACCTTGCCGTCGGCGAGGTTGGTGTCGCCGAGCTGGGCGAAGGCGTCGTCACGGATCGACAGCAGGCGCCCGGTGACGTTCCTGGTGCTGGCGGTGGTGAAGTCCCAGGCCAGGTAGAGATCGTTGCGCCCGACGCCCGCGCGCTGCAGCGTCCTGAAGAGGCTCTCCATGTGGGCCGTTCGCGGGTCGGTCAGCGACGCCATCCCGTCGCGGTAGGCCTTGAAGCCGGCCGATGGCTGGGCGGTGCTGCCGTCGTCCTTGACCAGGTGGCGCAGGGCGACGATGTAGCGATGCCCGTCGGTGAGGTTGACCGCCGGGTGGATGACGAGATCCTGCTGAACCGACCCGGTGGCGACGAGGCCCGACTCCTGGGTGTACTGGTCGAGCTCGACCCATACCGGGGTCCGCTTTCCTGTCTCGACGTCGAGCAGGACCACGCCGCGGTCGGGCTGGGAGTTGGCCCCCAGGTTGGTCACCGGCGGAAGCCCAGAGGGGATGAGGTCCTCGTTCCTGGTCATGCCCGGCACGACCGTCAGGATCTGCGCGCCAGCGCTGAAGCCGTCGCTGCGGTTCCACTCCTGCGGTTCGATCGGCTTGCCCAGGGCATTGCGCGGCATCGCCAGGAGGCTCAGGTCCAGCCGCCGCCCGGTGGCGCTTCCCGCGTCGGGCCGCGTGAACCAATCGTTGGGGTAGGGCAGCATGCACTGCGCGGGGTCCAGGGGGTCGCAGCCCGCCAGGTTGGCCAGGTCGGTGCCGTGACCCGCCCAGCCGTCCCTGGCTGGAGGTGCCCATTGAACTGACGCCAATTGCGTGGCGGGCAAGTCGACAAACGAGGCCACCGCCGGCACCGCGCCCGCAATTACCGCGACCGCAAGCGCCATGGCGAGCGCATGCACGGCCTTATGCCCTGTCCTCAACTCAATACCCCGACTTCGCGCAAGCCGGCTGCCGTCGCATCGACCCCGCCTTCGACCGGCCCCGCGCAGTACGGCAAATATACCCTCAGCCGACAAGCGCCGTCGAACCTCCGCTGGTGGGGCCGCGACCCGTCCGGCGATGGCTCGTACGCTGGTCCGCCTCAGTCCCTCACGTTCGGCGCATGTGCAGCGTTACATAGTTGTGCTGATGAAGGTGAGCCCCTGAGCCGACGCGGCCTGGCTCTGTTCGTCCTGATGGGCGTGGTCTGGGGCATCCCCTACCTCCTTATCAAGGTGGCGGTGACCGACCTGTCGCCGCCGACCCTGGTTTTCGTCCGCACGCTGGTCGGCGCCGCCATCCTGGTCCCGCTGGCGGCAACCCGCGGCGAGCTCGCCCCGCTGCGCCGCCACTGGAAGATCATCCTCGTCTACACGCTGGTGGAGGTGGCCGGTCCATGGCTCCTCCTCTCCCACGCCGAGCAGCGCCTGCCCAGCTCGCTGACCGGCCTGATGGTGGCGGCCGTCCCCCTGATTGGCGCGGTCCTGGCCTGGACCACGGGGGGAGAGCGCCTCGATTTCCGCGCCATCGGCGGCTTGGTCGTCGGCCTGCTCGGGGTGGGCCTGCTGGTCGGGCTCGACGTCTCGGTCACCGACCTTCCCGCGGCTGGTGAGGTGGTGCTGGTGGCGACGGGCTACGCGGTGGGGCCGTGGATCATAGCCCGGCGACTGCGCGATATGCCGGCGATGGGCGTGGTGGCGGCGTCGCTGGCGTTGACCGCGATCGCCTACGCGCCGGTCGGGATCCTGCTAGCGCCGCGAACCTTGCCCTCAGCCCAGGTGCTGGTTTCGGTGCTGATCCTGGGCGTGGTCTGCACGGCACTGGCGTTCGTCGCCTTCTTCGCACTGATCGCCGAGATCGGCCCGGTGCGCGCCACCGTCATCACGTACGTCAACCCGGCTGTCGCGCTGCTGCTGGGGGTGGTGCTGCTGGCCGAGCCCCTGACCATCGGCGCCGCCGCCGGCTTCGTCCTGATCCTGGCCGGCTCGGCGCTGACCGCGCGGCGCCCTGTCCAGGACCGCGCCGCCCTGGTCGCCGAGCCCTAGCCGAGAGCCCGACCCCGGTCAGGCGTCGGCGTGGCGCAGGCGGTCGGCCAGCGCGGCGGTGACGTAGCCAAGCTTGGCCGGGTCAGCGATCGCGTCGATGCGCTTCACCAGGCCGCCCTCGGTGGTGAGCACCAAAACCGCGCGGACCTGGCCGTCGCGGACGGCGACCACCCCGGCATCGCCGTTGACGGCCATCGGCCAGAGGCGGGCGCCGGCAAAGAACGGCAGCAGGCGTTGGGCCACCTCGTGGCGGCCGACCAGCGGCTCGGCGAACGCCGCCAACGCCCCACCGGTATCCGCCCAGCCCGCCACCGACGGGTCGAGGACCTCGAGCAGGGGCTGAAGCTTGCCCCCGGCGACCGCCGCGACGAAGCGGTCGGCAACCAGCAGCCCTTCCGACGGCTCGACATCGAAGCGGGCGCCGATCGCGTGGTCCTTCACGTGGCGGCGCGCTCGGCTGGCCAGCTGGCGACACGCCTCCGCCGAACGTCCCACCACCTTCCCGATCTCTTCGAATGAGAACTGGAAGACGTCGTGGAGGACGAAGGTCACCCGCTCCGCGGGCGACAGCCGCTCGAGGACGATGAGCAGGGCCATGCGAACGCTGTCGTCGAGGGTGACCCGGTCGGCGGGGTCGCCCATGAGTCCGGCTGCCTCGACCAGGGGCTCGGGGAACCACGGTCCGATGTAGGCCTCGCGCTTCACCCGGGCCGACCGCAGCTGGTCCAGGCAGAGCCGGCTGACCACGGTCGTCAGCCAGCCGCGCACGTCGTCGATGTCATCGATGTCGGCGTCGAGCAGGCGGGCGTAGCCCTCCTGGACCATGTCCTCGGCCTCGCTGACGCTGCCGAGCATACGGTAGGCGACGTTGAGCAGGTGCCGCCGGTGCCCTTCCCAGGCGGCGTCGAAGCGCGGGTCGGAGGCCTGGTCCAGCGCCGGCGGGCGCTTCATCGTCATCTCGTCTACTCCTTGCATACCAATCTATGACGGGGTAGCCCACCGAAACGTGACATCCGCTCCCCGATGTCACGCGCCACCGCCTCGACCCGTCCAAGGCGCATGACACAAACACTTATCGCCAACCCCCCACAGAACCCAACGTCCCCCGGGTCGGAGCGCCCGGCGGTTGAGGTCCGCGACCTCCGCAAGACCTACGCCAATGGAGTCGAGGCCGTCCGCGGCATCGATTTCGAGATCGCCACCGGCGAGGTCTTTGGCCTCCTCGGCCCCAACGGCGCGGGCAAGTCGACCACCATCGGCATGCTCACCACCACCATCACCCCGACCGGGGGAACCGCCTCGGTGGCCGGCCTCGACGTCGCCCAGCACCCGCTGGCCACCCGCGCCGTCAGCGGCGTGGTCTTCCAGGACTCGGTCGTGGACCGTCCCCTCAGCGGCCGGCGCAACCTGATGACGCACGCGCGCATCTGGGGCGTCTCTCCCGGGGCGGCCGGCGCGGTGGTGTCGAGCCTGGCGCCCGCGTTCGGGATCGTCGACATCCTCGACCGCCCGGTGGCGACGTACAGCGGCGGCCAGCGCCGCCGCCTCGAGATCCTGCGCGCCCTGGTCACCGAGCCGTCGGTGCTCTTCCTCGACGAGCCGACTGTCGGCCTTGATCCCCGCATTCGCGTTGAGCTGCTGGAGATCATCGCCATGCTGCGCGACCGCGCCCGGATGACGATCGTGCTGACGACGCACTACCTCGACGAGGCGGAGCGGCTCTGTGACCGCATCGCCATCATGCACGCCGGGCGGATCGTCGCCCTCGTCTCACCAGCCAGCCTCCTCGCCGGGCTTGGCAAGGAGATCATCGAGCTCCACGTCCACGGCTCGCCCGATGAGGCCCTGCGCGTCCTGCGCCGGGACGGCGTCGCCGACCAGGATGCGTTCGCTGTCGGTTCGACCCTGACCATCCCCATTCGAGGGCGGGCGGGAGTCGACGCGATGGCGGCCATCCAGGCCGCGGGCGTGGCCACCGCGGCGGTCAGCACCCGCCAGCCCACCCTCGACGACGTGTACCTGCAGCTGACCGGCGACCGCCTGGCCGCCTGAGAAACACCCGAAAACAAGGAGAAACCATGTCATCCATAACCGCACCCATCACCGCGACCCACCGGGCCCCGGTCAGGACCAACGCGCGCAGCCACTGGCCGGCGGCGCTGGCCGCCCTGGCCCAGCGTCGGCTCAGCCTCAGCGCACGCACGCCGCGAGAGGTCATCGTGCCGCTGCTCAACCCGATCCTCTTCGCCATCGTGATCGCACCCGCACTGGCCAAGCTGGTGGGCAACCGCGCCGGCTTCGACTACATGACCTTCGCCGCCGTCGGCGCGGTCGGCCTGCTGGTGCCAATCAACGCCCTCTTCGCCGGCATCGGCGTCATCGTCGACCGCGACAGTGGCAGCCAGCGCGACCTGCTGGCCGCGCCGGTACCCCGTTCCTTCCTCGTCCTCAGCAATCTTGGCGTCGCTTTGCTCACCACAGCGCTCCAGGTGAGCGCATTGATCGTTGCCGTGTCGCTTCGCGGCGCCAGCTTCCAGGTCAGCAGCGGCGGCATCCTGTGGTTTGCCGGGGGCGTCGGCCTGCTCGCCATCGGCATGTACGGGGTCGCCGAGACCCTGGCCAGCCGGATGCAGAAGCAGGAGGAGTACGTCGGCGTGCTGCCGGCGGTGGCGATCCTGCCCTATTTCTTCGCCGGCTCCCTCTTCCCCATCAGCACCCTGCCGACCGCGCTGGCGGTGTTCGCCAAGATCCTGCCCCTGACCCACGCCATGGCGCTGATGCGCTACGCCCTGGTCGACGGCCGCGCCGGCGGACTCCACGACATCTGGGGCGCCGGCGACCCCACCCGCCTGGCGGCCCAGAGCCTGGCCATCCTGGCCGGCTTCGCGGTCCTGATGACCGTGGTGTCGATGCGCATGTTCAGTAGGAAGGCGGTTCAGTAAGGGGTTCCATGCCCCACAATCAGTAGCAAAGATGGGAAGAGCCACGGGGGCCCGTTGGTCGGAGGTCGAAACCGATCAGCTACGGCGGCTGGCCCGGGAGGGGATCACGCGGGTCGAGGCCGCCCGACGCATGGGCCGCAATCCTGGAACGATCCGCCGCGTATGCCTGGAAAAGGGCATCGAGTGGCAGCCCTCTCCGCCGCGAGGGCCCGCGCTTGGACAGCTGACCTGGCGCCGGACGGGCGCCGGCTCCAGCTGGCGGCGGGCCCGGATCGCGCCCCTGGACGGCATCCGCGGCCTGGCGCTGGCGGCGGTGCTGGCGTACCACGTGGCGCCCGCAACGGTTCGGGGCGGCTTCCTCGGCGTCGACATCTTCTTCGTCCTCTCCGGTTTCCTCCTCACCAGCCTGCTGCTGGAGGAGAACACCAACACCGGGCAGATGGATAGGCGGGCCTATGCCGTGCGGCGGATCCGCCGGATCCTGCCCGCCATGGCGGTGCTGCTGATCGTCCTGGCGGTGGCGGTGCCGATCGTGGCCCCCGACGACACCCAGCGGCTTCGGCCGGACGTGATCTGGTCGATGCTGGGGCTGACCAACTGGCACCTGGTCCTCGACGGCACCTCCTACTTCAACCACCTGGGCCGACCTCCGTTCGTCCGCCACCTGTGGTCGGTGGCGATCGAGATCCAGTTCTACGTCGCCTGTCCCTTCCTGGTGGCGTGGCTGGCGCGACGGCGCCGCAACGTGGCGGTGGCAGCCCTCTGCACCGGCATCATCGCCTCCGCGGCGGCGATGGCGCTGCTCTACACCAGCCCCGACCCATCGCGCGCCTACTTCGGCACTGATGCCCGGGTCGGCGCCCTCCTGGTGGGCGTGCTGGTGGCCGTCCTCACCTCCGAGAGCCGGGTCACCGGTGGCCTTCCCGCCTGGCCCCACCGACTACGCGCACCCCTGGCGATCGCGCCGCTGGTGGTCCTCGCCGCCCTCGTCGCCGCCGCCGACGAGCGCTCTCGCCTGCTCTACCCGGCCGGCTTCCTGGCTACCCAGGTGGCGACCGCGCTGGTCATCCTGACCGCGCTGCGCCCCGGACCCCTGGCGGCGGTGCTGGGCTGGGCACCGCTCCGCTGGCTGGGTCAGCGCTCTTACGGGATCTATCTCTGGTCGTGGCCGGCGGTGATGATCACGCACCCCGGCATCGACCGGCCCTGGTACCCGCCGCTGGCGGTGTCGGCGGCGGTGGCGGCATCGCTGGCGCTGGGAGAGCTGTCGTACCGCTTCGTCGAGCTCCCCTGGATGCGGCCGGCGCCGCCAAGCCTCTGGTCGTTCTCCCCCGTCCGGCGACGGCAGCTGCGCCTGGGGGCGCTTGGGCTGACGGCACTGGTCCTGGCCGCGGCCCTGGCGCGGCCACCGGCACGCGACCCCATCGCCGACAGCCTGGTGGTCGGCCAGCACGTCATCGATTCGCAACAGGCTCGGCTGGAGCCGTCGCCAACGCCGAGTCCTCGACCGCCGAGCCCCCCGGCTCAGCCGGCGCGGCCGGTGCTGTCGCCGCCGCCGCCGCCGGGCACGCTACCAATCACAGCCATCGGCGACTCCGTCATGCTCGGCGCCGCCCCCGCGCTGCAGGCGCGGTTCGGCTCAACCGGCTACATCGACGCCAAGGTCAACCGCCAGTTCTCGGCCGGAATCGACGTGGCTCGGACCCTGGAGCAGCAGGGCAAGCTCGGCCAGGTTATGGTCGTCGACCTCGGCAACAACGGGCCGATCCGGCAGGCCGACATGGACAACATGATGAAGCTGGTTCCGCAGGGGGTCGAGGTAATGCTGGTGACGGTCCGCGTCGACGCGCCCTGGCAGGGAGCGGTCAACCAGGCGCTCATGGATACCAAGGCCCACTATCCCGCGGTCAAGGTCGCTGACTGGTTCGCCTACAGCCAGAACCACCCGGAGTGGTTCTGGAGCGACGGCACCCACCTGCGCCCGGAGGGCGCCAACGCCTACGCCGAGCTGATCGCGGGGTCCCTGCGCTAGGACACCAGCATCCCGAGGTGCGCCCCACCGTGGTTTACCCCTCAGCTGCGCGGGGGAGCATGATTGAGCAGTGGGTCGGTGCAGCGGGACACCGCGGCCCGCTGAACGTCGATCGACTTGGAGGAAGTGCCGTGGCCGCCCCGACCTGTACGCACCTCGACGAGATCCGCCCCGTGGTCCCCTCAGGAAATGGCTGCGTCGAGTGCCTGAAGACAGGCCAGGAGTGGGTCCACCTGCGCCTCTGCATGACCTGCGGCCATGTCGGATGCTGCGACCAATCGGTTGGCAAGCACGCGACCAAGCACCACCACGCCACCGGGCACCCCATCATCCAGTCGTTCGAGCCCGACGAGGACTGGTTCTACTGCTACCCCGACGATCTCATGTTCGAGATCGAGGGCGTCCCGGTGCTCAGTTACCACTGAGCCTTCACCGTCCTGCTAGGCGGGCACCAATGCGGCCATGATGCGCTGGACTTCGGCGACCTCGTCGGCGTTGATGGTGTGCCCCAGCAGGGGATATAGGCGCAACGTGACCTCGGCGCCCATCCGCTGCAGCGCCTCGGCGGCGGCGACGACGTCGTCGGCAATGACATGTAGGTCTGTGTCGCTGCATCCCAGGAAGGCCGGCGTCCCGTCGAAGGATCCCGGGTAGTCGCGCGGCGTTCCCCGCGGTCCGATGAAGGCGCCGCTCAGCCCGGCGATGCCGCCGTAGCGCCGGGCATGCCGGGCGGCATACTCGAGCGTAAGGCAGGCGCCCTGCGAGAAGCCGAGGAGGACGATCCGCTCCGGCGGCAGGTGGGCCTCGGCCCCGGCGACGACGGCCTCGATGATCTCGAGGGAGCGGGACAGCCACGGCTCGTTGCCCTCGATGGGCGCGCTGTACCGGTTGGGATACCAGGAGTTGCCCGGCGCCTGCGGCGCCAGGTAGGCGAAGCCGGGCGTGGCCAGCTCCTGCGACAGCAGCAGGATGTCCTCGGCCGACGCCCCGCGACCGTGGACCATCACGATCGCCGCGGTCGCCTGCTCCAGCGGCTCACCGGCGCTCAGCACCCGCAGGTCATCCACGTCACCAACCCTATTCCTGGCTTGGGGTCGCACGTAACCAATCGGAACCCAGCGGCTTAGAAGTACTCGAAGGCCCAGTTACGGACCTGGGCCGCTGCTTACCGCCACGACTGGGTCGGGACAGTCGCACGGGAGAACTGATGAGAGATCGACCGCGCGTTGTCGTCACGGGTCTAGGCTGCCTCAGCCCTGTTGGCGCCGATGTCCCCACCACCTGGGAGGCGATGCTATCCGGCCGGTCGGGGATCGGCCAGATCACCCAATTCGACTCCGCCGACCTGCCGGTGGGAATCGCCGGTGAGGTCCGGGACTTCGACGCCGAGGCCCGGGTTGGCCGCAAGGAATCACGACGGATGTCGCGCTTCAGCCAGTTCGCCGTGGCGGCCTCCGAGGAAGCCCTGGCCGCCAGCGACCTCAGCCTTGACGCGGAGAACCGTGACCGCATCGGTGTTCTGATCGCCTCCGGCGTGGGTGGACTCAAGGAGATCGAGGACGCCGCCCAGGTGCTGGCGGCCTCGGGCCATCGCCGCATCAGTCCATTTGTGGTGCCGATGATGATCGGGGACATGGCGGCCGGCAACGTTGCCATCCGCTACGACCTGCGCGGCCCCAACTTCGGCCTGGTATCGGCATGCGCCTCGGGGGCCCACGCCATCGGTGAGGCGGCCGAGATCATCCGCCGCGGTGACGCCGACATCATGCTGGCGGGCGGCAGCGAGGCCGCCATCACGCCGCTGTCGGTGGCCAGCTTCATCGCTGCCCGGGCGCTGAGCGAGAGCACCCGGCCCGCGGTCGAGGTCAGCCGGCCCTTCGACACCGCGCGCGACGGATTCGTCATCGCCGAGGGCGCCGCCGTACTGGTGCTGGAATCGGAGGAGCACGCGCTGGCCCGCGGCGCCGACATCCTGGCCGAGGTCGCCGGCTACGGCGCCAGCGCCGACGCCTTCCATATCACCGCCCCCGAGCCCCAGGGCCGGGGCGTGGTCGCCTCGATGCGCAAGGCTCTCGACCGAGCCCACATCGCCCCCGGCGACGTGGCCTACATCAACGCCCACGGCACCTCGACTCAACTTAACGACAGCGCCGAGGCGGCCGCCATCCACCGGGTCTTCGGGGAGCACGCCGACCGGGTGCCGGTCTCCAGCATCAAGTCGATGACGGGTCACCTGCTGGGCGCGGCCGGCGCGCTGGAGTCCCTGGCCTGCGTCATGGCGCTAAGGAGCAAGACCGCGCCTCCCACCATCAACCTCACCGACCCCGATCCAGAGTGCGCCCTCAACCACCTCACCGAGGCCTCCGGGATCGGCGCGGGAATGGCGCTCAACAACAGCTTCGGCTTCGGCGGCCACAACGCCACGCTGGTCTTCGGCGACTACGCCACGGGTGGGGCCTGATGCAGGAGATCGCCTACTCGGCCGGCCGGCAGCGCGCTGCCATCCTGGGGCTCGGCGCCTACGTGCCCGAGGAGCGCGTCACCAACCACGCCCTGGCGGCCCATCTCGACACCTCGGATGAGTGGATCCGGCAGCGGACGGGTATCGCCGAGCGCCGCCGCGTCACCGCCGACACCACCACCGCGGAGCTGGCCCTGCTGGCCTCACAGCGCGCCCTGCGCGCCGCCGAGGTGCTGCCCTCCGAGATCGACCTGATCATCCTCGGGACCTGCTCCCCCGATCAGCCGTTCCCGGCCACCGCGTGTCATCTGCAGCGGGCGCTGGGGGCGACCGGGGCTCTGTCCTTCGACATCCTGGCGGCCTGCAGCAGCTGGCTCTACGCCACCTCGATCGCGGAGCGCTACATCAGCAGCGGCGCCGCTCGCCGGGCGCTGGTGGTCGGCTCCGAGATCATGACCCGGCTGCTGGACTACACCGACCGCGGCACCTGCATCCTCTTCGGTGACGGCGCCGGCGCCGCCATCCTCGGCCCCAGTGAGACCGCCGGCTTCATGGGCTGGGCCCTGGGGGCCGACGGCGGCAACTCCCAGCTGATCTACTACGGCTGCACCCCCGACGACCCCGACGAGTTCCTGCGCATGGACGGCCGCGAGACGTTCAAGGCCGCCGCCAAGGCAATGTCCGATGCCGCCGTCCGCGCCTGCGAGATGGCCGGCGTCTCCCCGGCCGACCTGGCCCTGGTGGTACCCCACCAGGCCAACGTGCGCATCGTCGAGGCGGTGGCCAAACGGCTAGGGCTGCCGATGGAGCGCTTCGCCATCAACCTCGACCGCTTTGGCAACACCTCGTCGGCATCGATCCCCATCGCGCTCGAGGAGGTGGCCCGGCAGGGCCGTGTCAGCGCAGGCGACCGCGTCCTCCTGGTCGGCTTCGGCGCCGGCCTGACCTGGGGCGCCACGGTCCTGGAATGGGGCGCGTGACCGCCCCTCCGCGCGTGGCGCGTCCCTGCCCGGCATGCGGCGACTGCCACGGCGACCAGGCGATCCTCGACCTCGACGGCGTCTGCCCTGGCTGCGGGCACCACTACCGCATCGGCTGGCGGCACCGGATCGACCTCCTTCTCGACGCCGACAGCTTCGAGGAGTGGGATCGAGAGCTCCGTCCGCGCGACCCTCTCGGCTTCGTCGACCTGGTCCCCTACTCGGATCGTCTGGCCCAAGCCCATACCGCGACCGGGCTCCACGACGCCATCGTCAGCGGCTCCGGCCGCATCGAGGGGATGGCCATTGGCATCGCGGTGATGGAGTTCGGCTTCGTCGGCGGCAGCATGGGTGAGGTGGTGGGCGAGCGGATCGCCCGTGCCATGGAGCGGTCGGCGGCGCGAGGCACGCCCTTCATCGCCATCACCGCCTCCGGGGGCGCCCGGATGCAGGAGGGCCTGCTCTCGCTGATGCAGATGGCCAAGACCAGCATCGCCCGCTCCCGCCTGGCCGAGGCGCCAGTGCCCTACATCACGATCCTCACCGACCCCACCATGGGCGGCGTGATGGCGTCATTCGCGGCCAGCGCCGACGCCATCCTGGCCGAGCCCGGGGCCACCGTCGGTTTCGCCGGCGCCCGGGTGATCAGCCAGGCGACCCACGAAGAGATCCCCGACGGCTTCCAGACCTCCGAGTTCATGCTCCACCACGGCTTTGTCGACCGAGTGGTGCCCCGCCGCGACCTCCGGGTGACACTGTCGCGGCTGCTGCGCCTGTACCCCACCGTCTCCACCGAGGCCGTTCGCCGCCAGGCATGAGGGCCTGGGACACCGTCCAGCTGGCCCGTCACGAGGACCGGCCCTACGCCCTGGACTACGTCGACCGCATCTTCGACGACTTCGTCGAGCTCCACGGCGACCGTGCCGGCGCCGACGACCGTGCCGTGATCGGCGGCCCCGCGCGGCTGATGGGTCGGCCGGTGATGCTGCTGGCCCACCAGAAGGGGCGCAGCGTCGAGGACCGGCTGCACCGCAACTACGGCATGGCCGGTCCCGCCGGCTACCGCAAGGCGCTGCGGCTGATGCGGCAGGCAGAGCGCTTCGACATGCCAGTCCTGGCCCTGATCGACACTCCCGGCGCCTACCCCGGGGTCGACGCCGAGAAGTTCGGCCAGGCCTGGGTGATATCGGAGTGCCTGACCCTGATGTCGGAGCTGCGGGTGCCCATTGTCAGCGCCGTCATCGGCGAGGGCGGCAGCGGCGGGGCCCTGGCGCTGGCCCTGGCCGACCGTCTCTTGATGCTGGAGAACGCTATATATACGGTGGCCTCGCCAGAGGCCTGCGCCGCCATCACCTGGCGCGACCCCGGCGCCCGCGAGACCGCCGCCGCGGAGCTGCGCCTGACCAGCCGCGACGCCCTCGACCTCGGGGTCTGCGACGAGGTCATCGCCGAACACCGCCCGGCGCATGACGACGCCGGGTCGGCCGCAATCGCCCTGGGCGAGGCCTTGGGGCGGCACCTCGACGAGCTGTCGGCGTACGGGGTCGACCGGCTCCTGGGGGCCCGGTACTGGCGCTTCCGACGCCAGAACGCCAGCGCCGACCTGCCGGCCTGACGGACAAACGTCCTTTTCCGGGCACGAATCCCGTGGCCCGAATTCGTGTCACCTCCACATGGCGACCGCCGGCGCCGGGGCGCGAAGCTGGATCCGTGATCGCCGGCCACGCTGTCCGAAAGACCACGCCCGCCGACTTCCCGACCCTGGACGAGGCCACCGCCTGGTTCCAGGACCACGAGGTCACGTTTGGGCTGGTCAGAGGCGCCGAGGTGGTGCAGCGGCCAATTCCCTTCGACCCCATTCCGCGGGTCATCGGGGCGCGGGAGTGGGCGCGGCTGGAGCGCGGCCTGGTGCAGCGGGTGCTGGCGCTGGAGGAGTTCGTCCGCGACATCTACGACCAGCAGCGCATCCTCCGCGCGGGGCGCATCCCCGCCGCCGCGGTCTACAGCTCGGGCGGCTTCCTCCGCTACGCCGGCGGTCCCACGGCGCGCCGCCGCGGCCAGATCTGCGTCGCCGGGGTCGACCTGGTGAGGGTCAACGGCGACTGGCTGATCTTGGAGGACAACCTGCGGGTGCCATCCGGGATGGCCTACACACTGGCGGCCCGGCGGGCAATGGCCGAGCTGACCCCGGAAGCAGAAAAGGCCTTTGATCCCCTCCCCGTGGCCGACTACCCCCAGCGCCTGAAGGCAGCGCTGCGGCATCGAGCCTATGACGACGGCCTGGTGGTTCTGCTCACCCCTGGGGAGCACAACGCCGCCTTCTATGAGCACCTCGAGCTGGCCCGGCTCATGGGCGCGGACCTGGTCAACGGCTCGGAGCTCCTCGCCAGCCACCGCGGCTGCTGGCTGATGTCGGGCGGGACCCGGACGCCCGTGGCGGCGATCTACCACCGCTGCTCGCCCGAGTACCTCGACCCCGTGGGCGGACGGCCCGACAGCCTGGTGGGAGTCCCCGCCCTGATGGCGGCGTGGAAGAGCGGCTGCCTGGGGCTGGGCAACGCCCCCACCTGCGGCGTCGGCGACGACAAGGCCATCTTCGCCTACGTGCCCAAGATGATCCGCTACTACCTCGGCGAAGACCCCATCCTGGAGCAGCCGCCCACCCTCGACCTCACCGACCCGCGCCAGCGCGACCACGCCTTGGCCAACTTCGACGACTACGTCTTCAAGCCGGTTGGCGGCAGTGGCGGCAAGGGCATCGTCTTCGGCCCCGGCGCCGAGGGTCCCGACCGGGCCCACACCACGGCGACGGCGCTGACCCGCCCCACGTCGCTGGTGGCCCAGCCGGTGCTCGACATCGAGCGGCTGCCATGTCTGACCTCCGATGGCGGCACCGAGTGGCGGCGCGCCGACCTGCGCCCATTTGTCGTCATGGGCGAGGAGCCGTGGGTGGCCCCTGGCGGGCTGACGCGGGTGGCTCCCGACCCCGAGGGCTGGCTCGTCAACTCCTCGGCCGGCGGCGGCGTCAAGGACACCTGGATCGTCGAGGACACCGCCTCGCAGCAGCTGGCGGTTTAACCTGATGCCGATCTACGGGGTCATCCACCAGTCGCGCCAGCGCTACCTGGAGACCGTGGTCCGCAGCCGCAACGAGGTCCGGCTCCATCCCATCGAGTCCGCCACCCAGCACTCGCTCTGGTTCCAGCTCGATGTCTCGCCGATGGCGGAGCTGGCATCGCAGATCGACTACTACGGCAACCAGGTGTGGTTCGTGTCGGTGGAGACGCCCCATCGCGAGCTGGTGCTGGTCACGCGGGCCGAGGTCGAGGTGCTCGAACGGCCCTTCGCCTACACACTGGGTCAGCCGTGGGATGAGACCCACCTGGCCTACAACCCGGCGTCGGAGTTCACCTTCGCCAGCCCGCGGGTGCCCCGGCTGAGAGCGATCGAGGCCCTCGCCGTCGAGCTTGGGGTGAAGCCCGGCGATGGGGAGTCGCTGCTGGCGGCCAACACCGAGCTTCGCCAGCGCTTTGCCTACGTCCCGGGTGCCACCGCCGTGGACACGCCGCTGGAGGAGGTCCTGGAGCGGCGCATGGGGGTGTGCCAGGACTTCGCCCACGTGATGCTGGCGGTGGCCCGCAACGCCGGCTGGCCGGCGCGCTACGTCAGCGGGTACATGCTGCCGGAGAGCGAGGATGCGGTAATCGGCGAGAGCCACGCCTGGCTGGAGGTCGGCAACAACAACGGCTACTGGGTGGGGCTGGACCCGACCCATGGCGTGGAGGCGCGGGGACGCCACCTCTCGGTGGCGGTGGGCCGCGACTACGACGATGTCACGCCGGTCCGGGGCGCCTTCCTGGGCCAGTTCCGGGGCGAACCCCCCGAGGTCACCGTCACGATCCGGTTGAAGCCCGTCGACCCCGAGCGCGAGCTGGCCCTCCACCTGGTCGACCAGTAGGCCGGCCGCGAGGCGGTGGCCTCGCCTGAGCAACCGGATATCCCAGTCCGTAACAGCGGCTGCGTGTAACAGGCCGACAGGGGAAAACATGGGGGCAGGATCTCAATTGCCTGCCGGCCGCCGCCCTCCGCCTCGCGGGTTTACAGCCCCTGTGTCGTAGGGCGGCGCGGAGGCACCAGGCAACGCGATTGGCACGGCCAGGCTTTGACAGGGCCGGGGGGCATCGCAATAATCCCCGCAACGGGGTGGCCCGCCCCACCCCAAGCCGCGACATGATCCGCTGGATCGTGGCCGGTTCGTAACCTGGCCTGGGCTCTCTTCGCTCCCGCAGGGGAGCCCAGTGGCCGAGTTCCCAGTCCTGTCGACGCGGGCTGCGCAATGAATCCTTCACCCCCCGCTGTAGAAGCGCGCGCCTGCGCCACCTCGTCGGAGTTATATGTAACATAACGCACGCCTATAGACATGGAACATCAAATGATGTAATGTTCCGCCATGGACTACATCAAGCGCATCACCACCCTGGTTGACCGCGTCACCGGCCGGCCGGCGTGGAGCTCAGCTCCCGTTGGCCTCGGCCTGCTGGCCCTCCTGGTGGCCTGGGCAGGCTTCTATTGGGACGTCGCCTGGCACAT
This sequence comes from Candidatus Dormiibacterota bacterium, assembly GCA_035938265.1. GTDB lineage: Bacteria > Chloroflexota > Dormibacteria > DASZGP01 > DASZGP01 > DASZHA01. The sequence goes on along the minus strand of DASZHA010000005.1, from coordinate 21,854 downwards.
CGACCTGGGCCGCGACATCGAGCTCTTCACCCCGCCCCACCTCATGATCCTGGCCGGCCTGGCGGGCATCGCCGGCGCCGCCAGCCTCAGCGTGGCCCTCGCGACCGTTCAGCGCGCCGCCTCCGGTTGGCGGCTGGGCCGCATTCACATCCCGTACGCGGCCCCCGCGTTCCTGATCTGCGGCTTCGGCGCCCTCAGCGCCTTCCCGCTCGACGACCTCTGGCACCGCGCCTACGGTGTGGACGTCACGATGTGGAGCCCCACGCACCTGATGATGATCGGCGGTGCGATCCTCTCCATCCCGGTGATGTGGATGCTGCGCGCCGAGGGCAGCCGCGCCTCCACCCGCCCCCCAAGCCGCACCGCCCGGCGCCTCGACCGTATCGAAACCGTGACCATGGCTATGACCCTGCTGCTCGGCCTCTCCGCCTTCCAGCTGGAGTTCGACCTTGGCGTGCCCCAGTGGCAGGCGCTGTACCAGCCGGTGCTGATCGCGCTCGCCGCTTCGGTCGCGCTGGTCGCCTCCCGCGTCGTCCTGGGTCGGGGCGGTGCGCTGCTCATCACGGTGGCGTTCCTCGGCGCCCGCGCCCTGATGTCGGGCCTGGTCGCCCTCGGGTTGGGACGCAGCCTGATCCATTTCCCGCTGTACCTCGGCATGGCCGTGCTGGTCGAGTTGAGCTTCTGGGCAGCGGCGCGCTGGCACCGCCCGGCGTGGTTCGCCGCCGTGGCCAGCGGTGCCCTGATCGGCACCGTCGGGCTCGCCACCGAGTGGGGATGGAGCCACGTCTTCGGCCTCCAGCCCTGGCACGCCACCCTCTTCCCCGGGATCTGGTCAGCGACCGTGATGGCCCTCGCCGGCGCCATCCTCGGCCTCGCCTTCGGTCGCCTGCTCCGCGGCGAGCCCGTCAACCTTCCCTCCTGGAGCATCGTCGCGGCCGTCGCGGCGGTGCCCCTGCTGCTGTTGGTGCCGCTGCCCCGCCACGGCATCGACGCCACCGCCGACATCCGGACGGCTCCTGTCGGCGATCCACGAATGGTCGTCAGCCACCAGGGGACACCCGGCGTCGAGCAGTACGTCAGCCTCGATGTCACGGTCAGCCCCGACACCGCCGCCGACTCCACCGATTGGTTCCGGGCGGTCTCCTGGCAGGGCAACGGCATGCACCTTACCAACATGCGCAAGGTCGGTCCCGGTCGCTGGCAGGCCGACGCGCCGGTTCCCACCGGTGGCGGCTGGAAGACGCTGGTGGTCCTCGACAGCCGCGACACCCGCGCCGCGGTGCCGGTCTACTTCCCCGCCGACGAGGCCTACGGCAACGCCGAGATCGCGGCCCTGCCACAAAGGACTGCGGCCTTCCGCCCGGAGAGCTCGCTCCTGATGCGCGAGGCCCATGACGGCGCCGCCGGCCCCGCCCGCTACGCCTTCGCCGGCTTCATCGGCATGGCCGCAGCCTGGACACTCACCGTCCTGTTGGGCGCTTACATGCTGGCGCGCCGGCCCGTGATGGGACCGCGGCGACCCGTGCCACCGCGCCAACAATCCTTGGCCTCGGTAACCGTAACCTGACCCGTAATATGCTGAGAGCCGCCGGCACGGGCCGGCGGAGCAGTAACTGGAGGGACCTCATGCAGTACCTACTCGTGTATTACGGCGGCAGCTCGGGTCAGACCGAAGAGGAGCAGAAGGCGATCATGGACGACTGGTTCGCCTGGTTCGGCGGACTGGGTGCGGCTGTCAAGGACGGCGGCCTGCCGTTCAGCGGGGCGATCAAGAGCGTTGCCACTGACGGTTCCACCAGTGACGGCCCGATCGGCGAGCCCGCCACCGGCTACAGCATCCTGAGCGCCGACTCGCTGGACGCCGCCACCGCGATGGCCCAGGCCTGCCCGGTGCTGAAGAGCGGGGGCAGCATCTCGGTCTATGAGAGCGTCGACATGCCGGCGCCACCGACCTAGGTAGGGACGTTCGGCGGCCGGGCGACCGGCCCCTGGTTTGTTTAAGCGCCGGGCGGTATCCCCTGGGGCGGCTGACCGCCCAACTCAGCCTCGATCTCCTGCTCGATTCCCTGGATCTCTTCCTCGATCTCCTCTTCAGCCTCGTCCGCGGCCTGGCCGCCCTGGGATTGGACCACGTTGGTGGCGCCGCTGATGGCCTGGGCCTCAGGGTCGCCGCCCCCGGGGTGGTCCATGGCCGTCACCCAGGTGACAGCCTGCTCCACGGGCGAGGCGCCCGCCGCGGCGTGCGAGGCGGCATGGGCGGCGCTCTGCCCCGCGGCGGCGCCGGCGTCGTGGCCGATCGCCGCAGCGTCGTGCAGCGCGGTGCCAAAGAAGAGCGCCGACTTCGACGAGCGCGGCAATAGCTTGGTGGCGTGGACGTCGTGGTCGGGTGCCAGCGACAGGACCACCAGCCGCTCGTCCTCGGTCAGGTCAAACGCCGCCAAGGCGGTTGTCGGGTCGGCGCGGACCAACGCGTGGAACCCGGGGTCAACGGCCATCCGGGATATGACGTCGTCTAGGGCGGCCTGGGACATGCCCTAATCATGCGACGAAATCGCCTCAGGCGGTTGTCGACGGCGGTCACCGCTAGCCGGTCTTGGTCCGGACCTGGACCTTGCCCTCCTGAACTCGGGTGTCGAACGCCGGCTGCGGCATCGACGCTGGGCCGCGTAGAACACAGCCGTCCGCCAGGGCAAACCGGCTCCCGTGCCAGGGGCAGGTGATGGCGCCGTCGGCGATCTCGCCCTCGTTGAGCGGGCCGCCGGCGTGCCCGCAGGTGGCGGCCAGCGCGAGGATGGAGTCGCCCTGCTTGAGCAGCAGAATGTCCGCGCCATCGACCTTGACTTTCTTCGGTTTGCCGTCAGTCAGCTTGGCGGCGGGGCCGGCATCGTGCCAGTCGGAGAGCTCCTCATCGATCTCGAAGCCGGCGTGGGTCACGCCGCTCCCCCGACGGTAGACCAGGTGCCCGCCGATGTAGGCGGCGGCGGTGACGCTGCCGAAGCCGGCCATCGCCAGCGTTCGGCCCGCGCCCCTGTTGCCTGCCATGCGCGCCGCCGACGAGAGGCTGAAGAGGGTTAGGGCGACGGCGTTGGTGGCGGCGTGGAGCAGCCCCGACCGCTGCGGGCCCCCGTAGAGGTCCGACCAGTCGGCCAGCCCGCTGGCGGCCGCGCCCAGCGCGCTGAGGTTGCCCATCGCCACCAGCACGTCGGCGGCCTTCTCCGAGTCCTCGCCGCCGGCGACGTCAAGGACCAGGGCGCTGGTCCAGAAGCCGATCGGCAGGTCCGTCAGCACGGGGTGGAGCTGGTGGCCTAGCCAGGGACCGCTGAGGAGGTTCTTGACGCTGTCGGACCTGGTCGCGGCCTGGACCATCGACGCCACCGGCGCGCTGATCGCGTCCAGCGATTGCTGCCGCTCGACGGCTTCGATCAGCCGGTTGAGGGCGGCTCCCAGCCGGCCCCTGCTGAGCATCTCTGTCGCCGCCTTCATGCCGACGCCGGGCCTCCGCCTGCTCTCCAGAGGCCTAGAGAACGTGCATGCCCATCATCGCGATAGTGGTGATGATGGCGAAGACCAGGAGGATGCCGCCCACCAGGCGGTGGGTGGCGTTGTCGTCACCGGGGAGGATCGGGTACCAGTCGCCTCTCCGCTTGTAGAAGTTGCTCATGTCCTTGGTGGCGCCGAAGACGTTGAAGAGGAGCAGGAACCCGTAGCCCCCGAGGATCAGCGGACCGATGAGGAAGAACCAGGCCTGCATGGCTCAAGTCTGGCGGGTCGGCTCGCGGATTTCAGTGTCGAAATCCACAGTGAGGCCGGGAAGCTGCGGATCAGGCGCGCACCACCGTCAACGGGGGGCGCTCGGCATCGTCGGCGGCAGCCTGGCCCTGGCCCGGCTCGCGCAGCCACTGCGGACGTCCCAGGGCATAGCCCTGGCCCATGTGGCACCCCAGCTCGCTCATCAGCCGGAGCTGGTACTCGTCCTCGATGCCCTCGGCGATGACCTGGGAGCCGAGGGCGTTGGCATAGGCCACGACCGCCTCCACCGCGGCCCGGGCGCCGGGGCCGCCGACGCCGGCGGTCAGGCGTTTGGCGATCTTGACGAACTCGGGTGCCCCCGCGGCCAGGACCTCGAGGGTGGAATGGCCATCGCCGACGTCGTCGATGGCGAAGCGGAAGCCCTCGTCGCGGTAGGCCGTGAGCACCTGCTGGAAGCGGTCAAGGTCGCTGATCTGGTCACGCTCGGTGATCTCCAGGACGACCTCCTGGGGTGACCAGCCGCTGTGCTCCAGCAGCATCAGCATCTGGTCGACGTCGTGCACGGGCGCCAGCAGCGAGCTGACCCCGATGTTCATGAACAGTGGCTTGTCGGTGATGACCTCGCGGCTCGACTCGAGGCAGATCCGCCGGCACATCCAGTCGAGGTCCCTCCCCAGCCCGAGGCGGGTGGCGGCCGCGAAGAACCCCTCGACGCTGAGGTTGACCCCCAGCCCGTGAGGCCGGGCGAGGGCCTCGTAGGCGAACACCTCGCGGTCCTGCAGGTGGACGATGGGCTGGTAGCCGAATCGGATGTCCCGCTTCTCCAGCACGGTCGGCAGCATCTGCGCCCAGCTCTGGGGCAGGTCGGTGAGCTCGGCCCGGGTGCCAGTGGGAGCCGCCAGCACGGTGCGGTCGCGCCCGGCGATCTTGGCCTCATAGAGGGCGGCGTCGGCGCGACCGAGGAGCGACGAGCCGGTCTCGCTGCCGTTCCAGTAGGCCACGCCTGCGGATACGGTCTGACCATGGGGTACAGCGCTGCGGAGCCGGTCGGCGATCAGGCGGGCGTCGTCGGGCCCACAGTCGGGCAGCACCAGGGAGAACTCCTCCCCTCCCTGGCGGGCCAAAAGGTCGCCCTGCCGGAGCTCGTTGCGCCAGGCGGCGACGGAGCGCTGCAGGTGGCGGTCGCCCTCGGGGTGACCCATCTCATCGTTGAAGGCCTTGAAGTTGTCGAGGTCAAGGATGATCACCGAGAGCGGGGTCTCGGTCCGCGAGGCGCGCGCCATCTCGCGGTCCAGCTCGATGTCGAGCCGGCGGCGGTTGGCCAGGCCAGTGAGGCCGTCGCGGTCGGCGAGGGCCCACACCGCCACCACCAGGCTGCGGACGATGGCCCCGGCGACCAGGCTGCTACCGACCACCATGACCCAACGGGAGAAGGGGACATTGTTGGCGTCGCGGAGGTAGAGCACGCCGGCGGCCAGGAGCCCGATCCAGGCCGTTTCGAGAACGGCGACGATCGGCCGGTAGAAGTAGAAGGCGTAGAGCGCGGCCCAGAGGTAGAGCAGGATGTAGGAGCTGGCGTCGGCGCCGTCGAAGTACACCAGCATGGTGATCAGCACCGAGCCGAGCATGGTGATGTAGGGGTAAAAGCCCTGCGGGATTCGGTGACGACCCACCAGCAGGGCCGCGGTGACAGCAAAGGCGACCGTGACAACGGCAAGGATCACGTCCAGGTGGGTCTCGGGGGCCCGGTTGGTGAGGGCTGTGAGCAGGACCAGGGTGGCGCCCGCCCCATACAGAAACGCGCCACTTGTGGCCATGGTCACGCGCTCCGACGGCACCGCCTCGGACAGGAGGTGACGGCGCATGAGATCCAATATCCACCCACTCACACGTTTCATATACGGTGCACCAGGAGGCAGGGGAACGCGAAAGCGGCAATTGGCACAAGATCGTGTGCCGCCGGAAATAGATCAGGGCTGGCTAAGGTTGCTGCTGAGATGGCGACTGAATACGCCCAACCGGCGTCTCGGGAGGTCCTTACCGAGGCTGCCGCGGCGTTGATCGAGAACGGCTTCCTCGCCGAGGTCGCCGACGACGGCCCCGACGCCAAGCGCCGGGCGCTGGAGAAGATTCCCAAGGGGGCCGAGGTCTACACCGCCCAGTCGGCCACCCTCAACGCCCTGGGCATCGCCGAGGCGATCGACGAGTCGGGCGAGTACGACTCGGTACGGAAGAAACTGGCCTCGATGGACCGCGCCACCCAGGCTGACGAGATGCGGGCGCTGGGCGCGCGGCCGCAGTACATCATCGGCAGCCCCCAGGCGATCACGCGCGACGGCCAGGTGGTGATGGCGTCCTACGGCGGCAGCCAGCTGGCCGGCTATGTCAGCGGCGCGCGCCATGTGGTCTGGGTGGTGGGAGCCCAGAAGATCGTCGAGAACCTGGACGAGGCCTTCGACCGCATCGACACCCACGCCCTACCGCTGGAGTCGGCGCGCCTGGAGGCCGCCATAGGTGTTCCCAGCCGGGCCAACAACATCCTGCTGATACGGGCGGCGGTGCGGCCGCGCTTCAACGTGGTCCTGGTGCCCGAGGCGCTCGGCTTCTAGCCTCACCGGCGGGACCGCCGCCTGCGCTCAGTTGATCTTGACATGGAATGATGTTACATTGATTCCCGTCGAGAACGCGGATATGGATAGACCGCTACGGTAGTGGACGGTAGTGGGAGGAGAACCATGACGGCACTGATCAGCAGCGCGGTGGCGGCGGCCGCGGGCAAGCCCGCGGGCGCCTTTGAGACCTGGGAATGGTCGCTTCTGGTGGCGCCCGTGCTGGGTCTGCTCGGCGCCATCATCTACCTGGTGGTGACCGGCGAGGATGAGGGCCGGCACAACCTCGTGGTGACCCCGTTCTACCGCTCGGCCGCGTCGCTGCGGCGCGTCACCGGCATCCCGGCGTGGTCCATCGGCGGAATCGGTCTGGCCCTGTGGTCGATCCTGGTGGCCGGCATCGGTTTCTACTGGGACGTCGCCTGGCACGCGGACCTGGGCCGCGACAAGGACCTCTTCACCCCACCTCACCTGATGATCCTGGTCGGGTTGATGGGCTTCGGCGCGGCGGCGCTGGTGTCGATCATCTTCGCCAACATCGAGAAGGCCGAGACCGGGTTCACGATCTTTGGCATCCGGGTTCCCTACGCCGCCCTGCCGATGGGCATCATCAGCATCGGCGCCACCATCGGCTTCCCCCTGGACGACCTCTGGCACCGGACCTACGGCATCGACGTCACGATGTGGTCGCCAACCCACCTGATCATGATCGGTGGCGCCACCATGACCCCGATCGCCAGCCGCCTGATGCTCGCCGAGGCCGGCCCCGACGCGATGCAGACGCGTTTCGGCAAGTTCCTGAAGCGGTCTCTCAACGGCTCGATGCTGGTTGCGCTGAGCGCCTTCCAGCTGGAATTCGACGTGGGCGTGCCCCAGTGGCCGGCCCTCTACCAGCCGATCATCATCGCCCTGGCGACCGGCATCGCCCTGGTGGCCGCACGTGTCGCCCTGGGTCGATTCGGCGCCCTCATCGTGGCCGTGAACTTCCTTGTCATCCGCGGCATCTTCGCCATCCTCGTCGGGCCTGTGCTGGGCCAAGTCCTGCCCCACATGCCCCTCTACCTGGGCATCGCGCTTTCCATCGAGGTCGCCTGGTTCCTCGGCGAACGGCTGCGACTCAGCCCTATCGGCAAGGCGCTGCTCTGCGGGGCCGGCATCGGCACCGTGGGACTGGCCACGGAATACGGGTTCAGCAAGGTTTGGAGCTATCACCCCTGGCACACCTCCCTGTTCCCTGGCATCTGGGCCGCGCTGGCGATGGCGCTGTTGGCCGCCCTGGTCGGCCTGGCCATGGGCAGTGTGCTGACCTACCGCAAGTCCCCACTCAGCTGGCAGTGGCTGCTGGTCATCGGCCTGCTGATGGCCGGGCTCCTCTATGTCCCCTACCAGCGTCACACGATCCCAATGACCGCGACGATCCACGCCACCCCGGCGGGCGACCCGACGGCGGCCATCGACCGGGACGGCCTGCCCGCGGTCCTCCAGGACTACAACGTCAGCCTCGAGGTAAGCCCGGCCGACGCCCCGGTGGGCTCCGACTGGTTCAACCTGATCTCCTGGCAGGGCGGCACCACTCACAGCACCGAGCTGGTGTCCGACGGCACCGGCCACTATCACAGCGCCGCCCCGGTGCCCACCGGGGGCACCTGGAAGACCATCGTCTTCATGGCCAAACGCGACGTCATGATGGCGACTCCGATCTCGATGCCGGCCGACACGGCATTCGGGCAGACCGGGACCAAGGTCACCGATGTCGATGGCAAGACGGTCGCGATGCAGCCGTCACAGGTCATCCTGCTGGCGGAGAACCAGGCGGCGTCGCAGACCGTGAAGGTGATCGGCTACAGCTTCTTCTTCCTGATGTTCGGGTCGGTGATCATCCTTCTCGGCTTCGCCTACACCCGGGTCAACCGGCGAATGGACATGCCCTATGGTGGCGGGCCCTGGCCCGAGCCTCCGGATGAGGCGCGCAAGCCCAAGCCGGCCCTTAAGCCGGCCCAGGAATCGGCCTGATGGCAGCGCAGGTCCCCCACGGCGTCGCCGAGAGCAACCTGCGGCTGCCCAGCGGCGTTCGGATCAACTACCTCCGGGCCGGCAAGGGCGAGCCCCTCATCCTTCTCCACGGCATCGGCCATTCGGCGCGCGCCTGGGACCACACGATGCTGCCCCTGGCCCGGCACTACGACGTTATCGCACCGGACCTGCCCGGTTGCGGCAAGTCGGACAAACCCGACACCGACTACTCCCTGGGCAACCAGGCGGCTGCGGTGCGCTACTTCATGGATGTCCTCGAGATCGACCGCGCCACCATCGTCGGCCACAGCCTCGGCGGCGGCGTCGCCATGACCTTCAGCTACATGTACCCGGAGCGGGTCAGCCGCCTCGGGGTGGTCTCCAGCGGCGGCCTCGGCAAGGAGATCTCCGGCATCTTCAAGGCGGCCAACATCCCGGTGGCGCCCAAGTACGTAATGCGCTACCTCTTCCATCCCAAGGCGCGGCTGGCGCGCAACCTCGCCACCGAGATCGCCTTCCTGGCCGGCGCCGATCCTCTCTTCTCCCGTGCTGGCGGCTTCACCCGCGACACGGAGGAGATGCTGCTGGACATGGAGGACCCGCGGGCGCAGGCCGCCTTCCTGGGCATGCTCCGCTCCTCATCCAACGTGCTCGGCCAGGCGATCTCGGCGCTGGACCGCCTCCACCTCGCCGAGCAATACCCGGTGCTGATCGTGTGGGGTGCCAACGACAGGGTTTTCCCCGTCTCCCACGCCCGCCGCGCCGCCCGGGTCCTGCCCCGAGCGCGCGTCGAGGTCTTCCAGGACTGCGGCCACATGCCCCAGCTGGAGCAGGCCGATAAATTCAACGAGGTCCTGCTGGACTGGATGCAGACGACCAAGGCGGCCAGGGTCGACGTCCGCGACATCGCCAAGACCGGCAAGGCCCCCGCGGCCTGATCCGCGCCGCCTGGGGCGGCTCCAGTGACCCCTCAGAAGCCCGGCGGACGGGGCCAGTTACCGCGGCCAGTGGGCACGGCGCCGTCAGGTAGCCTGTAACGCTGTGCAACCCGACCCCCTCCTGAACAAGCCGCCGCGCCGCCGTCGCCGCTGGGGCGCGGTGGTCGGGATCGTGGTCCTGCTGCTGCTGCTGGTGGGGACGGTGCTGTTCGAGCTCTTCCGCCCCCTCCCAGCGGTGGCCGCCACCCCCACCGCGACCTCCGAGCGGCGCGTCGCCGGCGACCCGCCGGCGCTCCCCTGGCCGGCCAAGGGCCAGGCCGCCGTCGCCATCCAGGGCGTCGGCACGCTGGGCACCTTCGGCGGCGACACCCCCGGTCCAGTCGCCAGCATCACCAAGGTGATGACCGCCTACGTCGTCCTCAGCGATCATCCCCTGGCCGCCGGCGAGCAGGGCCCGGCGGTGACCATCACCGCGGCCGACGTCGCCGACTTCAAGAAGCGACAGACGGCCCAGGAGTCGGTGGTGGCGGTGACGGCAGGCGAGCAGCTTTCCGAGTACCAGCTGCTGCAGGGGCTGTTGCTGCCCTCGGGCAACAACCTGGCCGACGTCGTCGCCCGCTTTGACGCCGGCTCGGTCGACGCCTTCATCACCAAGATGAACGCCAGCGCCACCAAGCTGCAGATGACCCACACCAAGTTCGTCGACACCAGCGGCGTTTCGCAACAGAGCCAGAGCACGCCCGGCGACCTCGTATTTCTCTCGCAGCAGGCCATGACCCTGCCGGTCTTCGCCGAGATCGTGAAACAACCAGAAGTAACCCTTCCCGTGGCGGGCCGGGTGTTCAACGTCGACGCGGTCCTGGGCCAGGACGGCATCGTGGGCGTCAAGACCGGCTCTCTGCCCGACATCGGCATCGCCGGCTTCGCCTTCGCCGCCACCGCCCAGGTGGGCAGCCAGAGCATCATCGTCCTCGGCGCCGTGACCGGCCAGGACTCGTTGGAGAACGCCTTCAACGCCAGCAAGGCGCTGATCCGCGCCGTCAAGAGTGGTGTCAAGAGCGAGCGGGTGGTCACCGCGGCGAGCGAGGTCGGCGTCTACCAGGCGCCCTGGGGCGCCAAGGCGTCGGTGCTGGCGCCCAAGGATGTCCAGATGTTCAGCTGGCCGGGACTCACGGTGAAGACCACCGTGGAGATGCCGGCCCTGGCCGCCCCGGCCCAGGCCGAGACCCCGGCGGGCACGATGACCGTCAGCCTTGGTGACCAGCAGGTCAAGCTCGACCTGAAGACGTCGGGGCCGATCCCAGAACCGGGGCGGAGGTGGAGGCTGACCCGAATCTCTTAGACTACGTTTAGCGAAGGACAGGGACGCTTAGCGAGAAGGGACTGCAGGCATGACACCCAGTGGCGGGACGGTCAGCCTGCTCTTTACCGACCTGGTGGGCTCAACGGCGCTCATGAACCAGATCGGCGACGAGCCGGCGGAGGAACTACGCCGCGCCCATTACCGCCTGCTGCGCCAGGCCGTGGCGGCCAACCAGGGCCACGAGGCGAAGAACCTGGGCGACGGCCTGATGGTGGTGTTCGACAGCGCCACCAGCGCGGTCGCCTGCGCCGTCGCCATCCAGCGCGCCGTCCGGCGCCATAACCAGGACCAGCCGCACCCCATGGAGGTGCGGGTTGGCATCAACGTGGGCGAGCCGATCCGGTCCCAGGAGGACTACTTCGGCTGGTCGGTGGTGACGGCGCGGCGCCTCTGCGACCAGGCGGAAGGGGGACAGATCCTGGCCTCCGACGTGGTCACCCACCTGGCCCAGCCCGACAGTGCCATCTCCTTTCGGGCGGTGGGGGACCTTCCGGTCGGCAGCCGGGGGAAGGCGGTCGCCGCCTTCGAGGTCGCCTGGGAGGCGGCCACCGAGGAGAAGCTGGCGCTGCCGCCCCAGGTGCGCGACCACCCCCTCGAGCACTTCGTCGGCCGCGACGCCGACCTCGGCCGCCTCCGGCTGAGCTGGAGCCGGGCAGCCCAGGGCAGCCGGCAGCTCTTCTTTGTCGGCGCCGAGCCGGGGATGGGCAAGACCAGCCTCGTCATGCGCGCCGCCCATGAGTTCCAGGAGCAGGGCGCGGCCGTGCTCTACGGCGGCTGCGACGAGGAGACGCTGGTGCCCTACCAGCCGTTCGTAGAGGCGGCTCGCGGCTACCTCCAGGTCTGTCCCCGGGCCGAGCTGGCGGAGCAGCTGCGGAGCACCGCCAGCGACCTCTCCCGCATCGTGCCCGAGATCGCGGACGTCCTTCCCGCCACTGAGAAGCCGCTGGAGCTCACCCCCGAGGAGGCGCGCTACCGGGTCTTCGACGCCTTCCGCAGGCTGCTGGCGGCCGCCACCACGGCATGGCCAGTGCTTCTCGTCCTGGAGGACCTTCACTGGGTCGACCGCGGCTCGTTGCTGCTCCTCCAGTTCCTCGTCCGCGAGCTTCCCACCGCCAACCTGATGATCCTCGGCACCTACCGCGACAACGAGGTCGACAAGCGACACCAGCTCAGCCTGGCGATGGCCGACATGCGTCGCGACGCCAACGTCCAGCGCATCTACCTCGGGGGGCTCAGCGTCGACGAGGTCGGCGACATGCTGGAGGCCGAGAGCGGCCACGAGATCGACGAACGCGCCCTTGCCGTGGTCCACGCCGTCCACCAGCAGACCGAGGGAAACCCGCTCTTCGTCAGCGGCATCATGGAGCACCTCCTGTATTCGGGGCGCGTCGCCTACGCCGACGGCCGCTGGATCACCGACATCCGCACCGCCGCCGACATCAGCGCCCCCGAGGGGGTGACATCGGCAATCGGGATGCGCCTGTCCCAGCTGCCGGCCGAGTCGACCGCCACCCTGGAGCTGGCATCGGTCATCGGCTCCGAGTTCAGCCTGCCGCTGCTGCGGGCGGTGGCCGACACCACCGAGGACCGGCTCATCGACGTCCTTGACGCCGCTGTCGGGGTCCACCTCCTGACGGAGGCGGCGGACCGGCCCGGCATCTTCCGCTTCTCGCATGCCCTGGTGCGCTCGGTCCTCTACGAGGGCCTCAGCCGAACCCGCCGGGCGCGCATCCACCAGCGGATCGCCGACGCGATCGAGTCCGAGCTGGAGGCGGCCGAGACGCGCCGTTCACGAGCCCTGCCCGCCGGGACGCCCCTGCGGGTGGCGGCAGCGCAGCTGGCGGCCCACCTGATCGAGGCGGCGGTGCCGGGGAACGAGGCCAAAACGGCGCGCTACCTGCGCGTCGCCGGCGACGACGCCCTCGCCGCCACGGCCTACGAGGACGCCCTCGGCTACTACCGCCAGGCCCGCGACCTGCTCCCCGCCGACAGCGACCAGCGGGTCTCGCTGGCCTTCAACCTGGGCCTGGCGCAGCGCGACGTGGGCCACTGGGAGGACGCCCTCGACACCTGGCGGGAGGCGCTCGAGGCCGCCATCGCGCTCGGAGACAAGGAGGCCGTGGGCCGCCTCGCCTGGGACATCTGCTACCAGCTGGTCTGGGCCGGCCGCCACGTCGAGTGCCTGGAGATCGCGGGACGCGGCCTCAACGCCCTGGGCGACGCCGAGACCTCGAGCCGGGGCCACCTGCTCGCTGTCACCGGCAGCACCTTCGGCTTCGCGGGCAACCACGAGATCGGCGACGAGATGACGGCCTCGGCCCTGGAGCTGGCCCAACGCCTCGGCGACGAGGAGCTGATGGGGGACGCCCTGACGATGCGCACCGGCTTCTACTTCGCCTTCAACCAGCTGACCCAGGCCTCGGAGATGGGGCTGACCGCCACCGCCATATCGCGCAAGCTCGGCAATCTCTGGAACGTCGGTACCGACCTGGCCCTCGCCTACTTCGCCGAGGTGGCCCTGGGACGCACCGGCGAGACCAACGGGATCGCCATCGAGCTGAAGGACATCATCGGCCGGCTGGGCCACCATGGCGCCGACCTGCTCTACACCCGGGCCGAGATGCTCCGCGCTGCGGCCGTCGGGGACCATGCCGCCTATCGGGGCTGGGCCGAACGGGACCTCGCGATTTGCGCCAAGGCGGGCCTCGCCTGGACCGACACGTCGCACGCCTACCTGGGCGCCGCCGCCTTCTGGGCCGGTGACTGGGTGGAGGCGGAGGCGCACTACCGAAGGGCCCTGGAGACGGAGACGCCCAGCTTCACGGCCGGGTTGGCCGGCGGCGCGCTGTTCCGCCTGCTCGCCTACCAGGGCGAGGCGGAGGCGGCGATGGCGCTCTACACCCAGGTGCGCCACGACATCGCCGACGCCGGTCGACCCAACGCCATCGGCCGCTGGATCGCCCTGGTGCACAGCGTCATCGGCCTGTCGCTCCTCGACCAGGACGAGGATGCGGCGGCGCTGGCGCCCCTCGTCGATGAGTTCCTGGGGATGGGCGCCGTGGTCAACACCCACGACGCCGGCCTGGTCGAGACCGTGGCCGGGGTGGCCTGGGCGGCGGCCAAGCAATGGGATGTCGCCGAACGCCACTTCGCCGCCGCCATGGCCCAGGCCGAGGCCATGCCCCACCGGGTCGAGCAAGCCGACATCCGCCGCTTCCGGGCGCGGATGCTGCGGGCCCGCAACCAGCCGGGCGACGCCGCCGCCGCGGACGCCCTCCTCGCGGAGGCCGCGGCGATCTACCGGGAGCTCGACATGCCCCGACACCTGCGGCTGGTGGAGGCGGCCGCTGCCGAACGGCTCTAGACCAGGTCCTCGGCGAGGCGCCGGATCACCGCCTCGCTCAGCCGGGTGCATTCGGCCACGGTGTCGTAGTCGACGTTGTCGGCGGTGTCGGTGGGCCAGTGGTAGTTGCTCAGCGCCTTGTACTGGTTGAGGGACACCACCAGCGACGTCGGATAGCCATACCGGTTGGGGATGCACCCGTCCGTGCTCGACCGCGCCCGCATCCCCCGGATCAGGGGGATCTCCTGCTCGGCGGCGCACTCGGCGATAAGGTCGTTGAGCTCGGCCGAATAGGGCTTCATCTTGAGGGTACCCTCGGCCTCGACCATCACCAGCCGGGGCGAGCCCACGGTGTCGAGCACCAGGAAGGAGGTCCGCTCGGGCCTCAGCTCGGGGAAGTGCCGGCGGGCGAACCCCATGACGCCCTCCTGCAGCGACTCCTCCGAGCCGCACGACACCAGCAGTACCCTGACGCCCTGCACCGGCCGGTCCCGCAAGGCCCCGGCCAGGGCGATGATGACGGCGACCGCGCTGAGGTTGTCGTTGGCTCCGGGGACCACCTGCCGGCGTCCGATGTCGGTGATGAGGGCGGTCGCGGCCAGCCCCAGCCCGACCCCAAGGCGGGTGATCACGCGGCTCCGCAGCAGCGCGCCGACGGCCACGATCGCCGGCGCCCCCACCACCGGGTACCAGAAGGGCAGGCTGGTGTTGGTGCGTTCGACGCGCTCCGGAAAGCGCTTGGCCAGCCCCTCGGCTATGCCAGGGTGGAAGATCAGGCCAGAGTGGGCGGCGTCGTGGTGGGCAAGGATCACCAGCGTCCGCTGGGCCTCGGGGTCACCTGCCTCGGCGACCACGTTCCACGTCGGCTTGTAGGGCAGGAAGGCGTGACGGAACCAGTGCGGGCCGGCGGCGACGTCATCGGCGATGCCCACGGCGGCGGCGGCGCCGCCGAGCACACCCAGCCACCGTCCCAACCCCAGCCTGTCGGCGCTCTTCCCGGCGGCCTTGCGCCGGCGCCGACGGCTCAGGCTGCGCAGCGCCAGCAGCCCCGAGGCGACGCCAATCCCGCTCATCAACCCGACCGACCACCAGTAGCCGCCGTGGGCCACCTCCTCGTCGACCTGCACCGCCCAGCCGGCGTCGCGGAGGCGCTCCGCGATCCAGTAGGCGGCCTCCCGCTCGCCCTGTGAGGCCGACGGCCGGTGGATCTCCGCCAGGGTGTAGATGACATCGCGGAGCTCGTCGTGCAGCGCTTCGGTGGGGAGCGGCGTTTGCGTGGTCATCGGTAGTCGACTATAGACGCGTTACCTGGATCAGCTTGATAACCGGCGCGTTACCCATCACCTGGTAGACCAGGAGGGCATGGTCGAAGGCGACGGTGTAGGTGTTGGCCGGGGCGCCGCCGGCCTTGAGCTCGAAGACGCCGGGTATGTGGCCACCGGGAAATGGATCCTCCGACAGCGCGGTCAGAAGGTCGACGAACTCGGCCACGTCGTCGGGGGCCCAGCGCTGGACCTCGGCCAGCACCCCGTCGCCGGCGAACCGGTGGCGGTGGACCTGCTGCACTTCAGATGCCATAGCGGCGGCGCAGGTCCTGGACCGACTCGCCCTTACGGGGACGGCCCTTGACCGCGGCTGACATGTTGCCCGCGAACGCGTTGTCGGCGGTCACCAGGACGGTGCGGTACCAGGCCTCGATGACGTCGCGGAGGGCGCGCAGGTCGTTGGTCTGCTCGGCGGCGCTGAGCGCCGCCACCATCTCGCGGTTGAAGCGCCCCGCCTCCTCGGGCCTGAGCCGGCCGAGGACGTCGCTGAGGCGCGGCGGCAGGCGCAGGTCGGCGGCCCGCCGCAGCTTGGCGCGGCGCAGGGCGCGCAGGGACGTCTTCACCATCTCGCGACGACCATCGACATCCAGGCGTGCACCTGTCGCATCCTCCTCAACTTCGATCCCCGGCCGCCCAGCATACGCCGATCCGGATCGTAGGATCTTGGTGATGCGAGAGCGTTGGGAGGCCCTGGAGACGTGGCAGCGGGCGACGATCGCCTTCCCGCCGCTGATGGCCTTCCTCTTTCTCCTCAACCTCGGTCCGTTCTCCCAGCCGCTGGGCAGCTCGATCATCTATGGGGTCATCGAGGGGGCGCTCTTCACCGGGCTGCTGCTGGTGGCGACAAATACCGAGCTCAACCGACGCCGCGCCCCGGCCGCCGGGCAGACGTCAGGCGCGGACGAAAAGGCGCGTGTGGCGGACCATGAGATCGAACCCCAGGCCGACGCCGATCCAAGCCAGGGCGCCGAGGACGAGGGCCAGTAGGCCGAACATCCCGATGCGTCGGCAACATAGAGATATCGGAAGCGATGTCCGTGTGCTAGTGACATTGAAAGCGGTATCATGGGCGGGCTGTGAAGAGCGCGGCGGCAGCCAGCATCATTCACGACGCCCGCATCCGAGCCGGGCTGTCCCAGCGCCAGTTGGCGAGGCGAGCCGGTACCTCCCAGGCGGTCATCTCCGCCTACGAGAACGGCCGCCGAGACCCGGGTTTCGCGCACATGTTGGAGCTGGTACGGGCCGCGGGGTTTACCCTCGACATGCAGCTGACCCGGCAGCTGGGTGCGCCCAGGAGCCGGCGCGAGGCGGACATCTGGAGCATGGTCGAGAGCGGCGAGGACGACGACCGCATCCGCGACAACCTTGGCCTCAGCGCGACCCAGCGACTTCGCAAGATGGGCGCGATGCGCACCTTCGCCGGCAAGTACCGAGGAGCGGCGGGACGGCCGCAGTAGACCCCTTCGAAGCCCTGCTCCGGGGCCTGGCGGAGGCGGGCGTCGAGTTCATCGTCGTGGGCGGCGTGGCCGGCACCCTCCACGGCAGCCGCTTCACCACCGACGACGTCGACGTGCTGGTCCGCGGCGGCAAGCGCAACCTGGAGCGGCTCGGCGGCCTCCTGGTGGGGCTCCAGGCCAGGGACACCCGGCGGCGTCCGCTGGAGAAGGTCATGGCCGACCTGGCTGGGGGGGGCAGCGCCCGCTTCCGAACTCGTCTGGGCGCCTTCGATGTCCTCACCGAGGTCCCCACGGAGGGCGACTTCTCCTTCGCCGCGCTTGCCCGCCGGGCGTCCCACGTCGAGATCGCGGGACACCAGATGATGGTGGCCGCGCTGGACGACCTGATCGCCATGAAGGAGCAGGCCCACCGCGTCAAGGACCTCGCCCGCCTGCCCGAGCTGCGCCGGATCCGGGAGCTGCTCGAGGAGCGCGCCCGCCATCGAACCCGGGCTAAGCGCGCGAATTGAGGCGCTCGGCGCCGATCGCCGGCGCGGAGCCAGCAGCCTGGCCCGGGACGCCCTGGAGATCCTGGCCGATGCGCCGGCGGCCGACCGCCTGGAGCTGGCGGAGCGGATAGCGGCCCTGCGGCCGGCAATGCCGGCGATCGGCGAGATCGCCCGGGAGGGGGCAGGGGTTCCCCAGCCGCCCCTGCTTCTGAGGCATCTCGAAGCCGAGCACGCCCGGGTTGCGGCCGAGGCGGCGATTTCGATCGGCGATGGCGCCGTGGTCGCCACCATCAGCAACAGCTCGATGGTGGCACGGGTGCTGCGGCTGGCGCGCCCGAGCCTGGTCCAGGTCCACGTCAGCGGCCTGTCCGACGAGGGCTATGAGCTGGTCAGCGCCCTGGCGGCGGAGGACATCGCCGCGGCGGCGGTCCCAGTGGGCAGCGACTCGCCCGCGGCAGACCTGGCTGTGGTGGGCTGCGACGCTCTCTTCGACGACGGCGGCTTCGTCAACCGTCGCGGAACCGCCGACCTGGTCGCCGCGATGGCCCCGCGACCGACGCTGGTGCTTGGTGATCGCTGGCGCCAGGTCCCCGGCGCGACGCCGCCGGGATGGCCGGAGGCCGACGCGTTCGAGGTGGTGCCGCCGCGGGATACTGTCCGCTTCGTCTACTGACCGGGGCCGCCGCCCAGCGGCAATGACGGCCTCAGACGGACGCCAGCTCGCGCTCCTGCGGACCCTTGCTGCGGCTCCCCCGCCCGGCGGCCTTGCGCAGCCGTTCGAAGGCCCGGGCCAGCCCCGCCGGGAGGATATCGATGTCGGGAAGCAGGTTGGGGTCGGCGACGATGCCAAAGTGCAGGTTGTTGTCGTAGCTGAGGACGCAGATGATCAGCCCGGTGTTGGGTGTAAGCGGCAGGGTTGGGTAGACCTCGAGCAGGCGGGAGCCGCCGGCGTACAGCGGCATCTGGACCCCGGGAACGTTGGAGATGACCAGGTTGACCAGCCGCTGGTTGCTGAGGCCAGCACGGATGGCGGCGCGCTGGACCGCGGCGGGGCTAAGTGAAGCGACGTCCATGAAGCGCCCTGCTGCGTCGGCCTGGCCACCCTTGGCCTTGGACATCAGCTGCTTCACCGCCCAGTAGCGGCGCATCACGTCCATGGGGCCGACCGGCAGGTCGACGAAGGTGCCGATGATCCGGTTGCTGACGTCGAGCTGGCGTTCCAGCCGGCCCTCGAGCTTCATCCGATCGGTGTCGGCGCGGAGCGATATCGGCACCATCACCCGGTAGCTGACGCCGGTGGTGATCTCGCCGCGGTGCTCGAGGTAGGCGTGGAGGGCCTCGGCGGTGACCGCCAGGACGACGTCGTTGACCGTGCCGCCCAGGCGCTCCTTGATCAACTTGGCGCCGCCCAGGGGCAGCTGCACTGCCTCCACCCGCCGGCTCCGGCCCACCCGCCGATTGAACGGGCTGGATGGCGCCGGGCGCATCACCGACCCCAGGTCCCGGAGTGACAGCGCCGCGCCGAACCCTGCCGCGGTGCCACGGGCGGCAACCGCGGCGACGTCGAACGCCATGGTGCGCGGCGCCGCCAGCCGCCGCGCGGGCCCACCGTTGAGGGCGCGCGAGTCAGCGCTACCTACCGGCCACGGCAGTGGCTCGGCGGCCCGGCGCAGCATCGCCGCGGCGCCCCCGGCGGCCTCACGAGGGGTGGCCGCCAGCAGGCTGAGCGGCGACGGGGCGGGTTGCGGTGGCGGCGGGTCGGGCACCGATGGGGCCAGCTCGCCGTTGGGGTCGAGGTCCAGCAGCACTAGGCCCAGCTCCACTGCCGAGATGCCGTCGGCCATGGCGTGGTGGAGCTTGGCGTAGACCGCCACCCGGTCGTCGGCGACGCCATCGATGAGGTACATCTCCCAGAGCGGCCGAGAGCGGTCGAGGTGGCGGGAGTGAAGCTTGGCCGCCATCTCCATCAGCTGGTCGCGCCCCCCAGGTTGGGCCAGGCGGATGCGGCGCAGGTGCCGGCGGATCTCGAAGCGGGCGGCGTCGGCCCACACCGGCAACCCCAGCCCAAAGGGCACCGGGACCAGCACCTGGCGGCAGCGGGGAATCAGCGGCAGGCGCGACCGAACGGTCTCGAAGAGCGCGTCCAGCCCCGGCCGGCCTTTCACTTCAGGGGTCTGACGAAACACCAGCAGGCCACCGATGTGCATCGGCGTGACGGCAGTCTCCGCGTTCAGGAAGGCAGCGTCGATAGGGCTGAGCCGGTGGCTCAAGAAGGAATCCTCCGGTAGATCCCGCCCGGGGGACGACCTCCCCATTCTGTACCGGGCTGTCCTCATTTGCATCACTTTCTGCAGACTGGCGTGGTAGCGAACATATGTTCTATTCTTGGGGGGTGGGCGAGCAGGGCCAGCTATTTGAGCTGCGGCGGGTGCGGGGTGATACCCCAGAGCTTCGGGGCCTCGAGTTCATCGAGGTCGAGGCCAAGACGGTGATCAACCGCGTCCCCGGCAACTACCTGCCATTTCGCTGGACGATCAATCCATACCGCGGCTGCTCCCACGCCTGCGTCTACTGCTTCGCCCGGCCCACCCACGTCTTCCTGGAGATGAACGCCGGCCACGATTTCGAGTCCAGGATCGTGGTCAAGGTCAACGTCGCGGGGGTGCTCCGCTCGCAGCTGGCGCGCAAGGGGTGGAGGGGTGAGCACATCGCCATGGGCACCAACACCGACCCCTACCAGGCGGCCGAGGGCAAGTACCGGCTGATGCCCGGCGTCCTGCGGGCCCTGATCGACTTCCGCAACCCTTTCTCGATCCTGAGCAAGGGCACCATGATGCTGCGCGATCTCGACCTCCTACTGGCGGCGTCAGAGGTCACCGACGTCCATACGTCGTATTCGATCGGCACCGTCGATGAGGACGCCTGGCGCAAGACCGAGCCCGGCACGCCCCACCCGCTGAAGCGGGTGGAGGCGGTGCAGCGGCTGAACGCAGCGGGGATCCCCTGCGGGGTCCTGATGGCCCCCATCCTGCCCGGTATCAGCGACAGCCCGGCGCAGCTGCGCGCCACCGCTGCGGCGGCGATCGAGGCCGGCGCGACGCACGTCAGCCCGATGCTGCTCCATCTCAAGCCGGGCGTGAAGGAGGAGTTCATGGGGTGGCTGGAACGGGAGTTCCCGGAGAAGGTGAGCGACTACCATGCCCGCTACGAGCGCCGGGCCTATGCCAGGTCGGCCGACCGGGCCGAGCTCGACCGCAAGATGCGGGGCGTGCTCGCCGACCTGACCCCTCCGAGCCGTCCGGCCCCCGCGCGCTTTGGCGGGAGGCGGCGCTGGATGGCGTCTGACGCTCCGCGTCACACGATTGACGCTCCGCGTCACGGAGCTGACGCCTCGCGTAACAGGGTGGAGGCGGAGCAACTGGGCCTGCTTTAGCGCGAACTGCGCGCGAGGGTCTGCGCTAAGCCCTTACGAGGATCCGAGCTAACGCCACTGTGCCAGGTTGTCACTCCCCCTGGGGGCCTGCTTGCAATCTGATCAGGGCCTCAGGTAGGGTAGGAAACCAGACGCCTGTTGACACCCGTTCGAGGTTAGGGACGGCCACGGGACACACGGCCGAACCGCTGGGCGTCGCGCCCACACGCACACGCACACCAAGCCACTTCAGCACGGGCGCAACCGAACAAGTCATGCCAAAGGAGAAGCAGAGGCTTTGCCAACCCTAGGCAACTATGAGGTCGAGCTCAGAGACGGGTATGTAGTCTCAGCGCGGGACGACAGCGGTTCCGCCTGGTCTTCGGACGCCGTCATCGAGTACCAGTTCAACGACGAGGGGTACCTCGTATTCGCCCGGTATGCCGACGGCACCGTCTGGGTTGCTGACACCTCCCCTGAGATCGCCGAGGTGGTCAGCGAGCTCCGGGCCGAGCTCGAGGCTCCGCGCACGCCCCTGGTCACCGCGACCCTGGATCGCAGCCGTAGCGCCCTGGTCAAGGCCACCAACAAGGCGGTCTTCGGCTCGCGCGACGTGCTTCGCAGGGTCACCCCGGGGGGCCAGCCGGTATTCCGTCCATCGGCCACTCCGCGGGTCCTCAGCCACCTGATGGTCCTCGGCGCCGTGGTCGTGCCAATGTCCTTCACCGTGGCCAATGCCAACACGAGCGCCATGCCTCAACCACGGGTCACGATTCCCCTGTCGCTGGACGCGGCCGTCGCCCAGGACCCCACCACCGCCGATGCCCTCCATGCCGCGGCAACCACCGCGGAGCTGGACCTAACACCGATGCCACCCGTGGCCGCGATCGCCGACGGCAAGCCTCAACCGCCGCCGCCGGCGCCCCGGCCCTTCGCCAAGGTGCAGGCCGCCGCGGGCTCGGGAGGCCACTTCTCCTGGGGCTGGTGCACCTGGTATGTCTCCAGCAAGCGCTATGTGCCCTGGATGGGCAATGCCATCGAGTGGTGGCCGAACGCCCGCTCCTTCGGCTTCGCGGAAGGCTCGACCCCCAAGGTCGGCGCCATCATGGTCACCCGCGAGAGCTGGTACGGCCACGTTGCCTATGTCGAGTCGGTG
>DASZHA010000004.1:0-3627 GCA_035938265.1 Candidatus Dormiibacterota bacterium | reverse complement strand
CCGGTGCCCGACAACCGTGTTATATACGGAGATAAACACGGCAATGCGTTCGCGCGGGCGGCACCTCCGTCCCACCGCGAGGTCGGTACCAGGAGAGAGATTCATGAAGCAACGGCAAGTGCTGGCCCTGATGGCCGGCGTGACCATGGCGCTGGCGGCCTGCGGCAGCGGGAACACGGGCACCGGCGCCAACAAGGGCACGATCAAGATCGGCATCGACCTGCCCATCTCGGGCAACGACGCCTCCGACGGCGTGCCGGCGGAGAACGGCGCGCTCTTCGCCATCAAGCAGGCCAACGACGCGGGCGGCATCGACGGCTACACCCTGGCCGCCTCGCCGCTGGACGACGCCAGCGCGACGCTCGGCAAGCACGACCCCCAGCAGGGCGCCAACAACGTCAAGCAGTTCATCGCCGACACCAAGGTCCTGGCCATGGTCGGGCCCTTCAACTCCAACGTGGCCCGCGCCGAGATGCCCCTGGCATCGACCGCCGACCTGCCGGTGATCTCGCCGTCGAACACCGGGGAGTGCCTGACCCAGACCTTCTCCTACTGCACCAACGGTGAGCCCCAGAGCCTCCACCCGGGCGGCAAGACCAACTACTTCAGGGTCTGCACCACCGACAACATCCAGGGGCCGGCGCTGGCCGACTTCGCGATCAAGTCGGGCTACAAGACGGTCTACATCCTCGACGACAGCGAGACCTACGGCAAGGGCCTGGCCGACAACTTCGACAAGGAGTTCAAGGCCAAGGGCGGCACCGTGGCCGGCCACGACGAGTTCGACGCCAACAGCACCCACGACTTCAAGTCGTTCCTCAACAAGGCCAAGAGCAAGAGCGTCGACCTGGTGATGTTCGGCGGCACCACCTCCAACAGCGGCGGCATCATCCGCCTGCAGATGAAGGACATCCTCCCGGGCGTCCCCTACTTCGCGGGTGACGGTATCTCCGACGCCCAGTTCCTCAAGGACGCCGGCAGCAACGCCGACGGCTCGGTCTACAGCGTGGCGGCGGTCAACGCCGACACCCTGCCCTCGGCCAAGACCTTCCTGGCCGACTTCAAGAAGGCCTACACCAAGGACACCGACTACGGCGCCTACACCGCCAACATGTACGACGCCACCAAGATCCTGATCGCGGCCATCGACCGCGCCATCAAGGCCAACAACGGCAACGTGCCGACCCGCGAGCAGGTCAGGGTGGAGATCACCAAGACCGACTACAACGGCGTCATCGGGCACACCACCTTCGACGCCAACGGCGACACCAGCAACAAGATAATCTCCTTCTACAAGGTCACCGGCGGCAAGGCCGTCTTCTCCGACCAGATCACCTTCTCGGGCTGATCCGGGAGATTCCTGGAGGAGGGCGTTCCGTGTGAACGCCCTCCTCGCGTTTTGATGCCGACGTGATCCACATGCAGCTGGCCACCGCCTTCGATCCCGGCTACCTCGCCGAGCAGGTCATCCTGGGCCTCTCCCTGGGCGCCATCTACGCCCTGATCGCGCTGGGCTACACGATGGTCTACGGGATCATCGAGCTGATCAACTTCGCCCACGGCGACGTCTTCACCGTCGGCGCCTTCATCTCCATGACCATCGTCACCATCGCCGCCCCGATCTTCGGCGGGGTCTGGCTGGTGCCGGCGCTGATCCTCCTCTTCGTGGTCACCATGGCCGTCAACGGCGGCATCGGGGTGATCATCGAGCGGGTCGCCTACCGCCGCCTGCGCAACTCGCCGCGGCTGGCGCCGCTGATCACCGCCGTCGGCGTCAGCTTCCTGCTTGAGGGCATCCTCTACATCCGGGAGGGGCCGACCAAC
Organism: Candidatus Dormiibacterota bacterium; assembly: GCA_035938265.1. Classification (GTDB taxonomy): domain Bacteria; phylum Chloroflexota; class Dormibacteria; order DASZGP01; family DASZGP01; genus DASZHA01. The sequence goes on along the minus strand of DASZHA010000004.1, from coordinate 1,803 downwards.
CACCACTACCCGGAGCTGATCCCGGACATCCAGTACAGCGTGCTGGGGGTCTCGGTGACCCTCAAGGAGATCTTCGTGGTGGCCGTGGCGCTGGTCCTGATGCTGGCCCTGCGGACCTTCATCCAGGGCACCCGCCTGGGCAAGGCGATGCGGGCCACCGCCCAGGACCGCGACGCCGCCCAGCTGATGGGCATCAACATCGACCGCACCATCGCCACCACCTTCTTCATCGGCTCCGCGCTGGCCGGGGCCGGCGGCATCATCAACGGGCTCTACTACAACAACATCAAGTTCGACGACGGCTTCCAGTACGGGATCATCGCCTTCACCTCGGCGGTCTTCGGGGGGATCGGCAACATCACCGGGGCGGCGGTCGGCGGGTTCGTCATCGGGCTGATCTTCACCCTCTCCTCGGGCTACCTCTCGCAGCAGTGGAGCGACGTGGTGATCTTCAGCGTCCTGATCCTGGTGCTGGTGCTGCGGCCCACCGGGCTGCTCGGAATGCGGGTCGCGGAGAAGGCGTGACCGGCCGCCTCGGCGCCTGGTTCTCCGCGGACCGGCTGCCCAAGCTGGGCGGGCTGCTGCTGGTGGCGGTGCTGGCGCTGCTGGTGCCCCAGCTGTTCAACGTCCCGGGCCTGGGCGACTCCCTTCAGGGCGTCGGCCTGAGCCTGGACGTGGTGGTCGACGCCACCGTCTTCGTGCTCCTGGCCCTGGGGCTGAACATCGTCGTCGGGCTCAGCGGCCTGCTCGACCTGGGCTACGCCGCCTTCTTCGCCATCGGCGCCTACACCTACGCCGAGCTGGCCAGCCACCACTACAACATCCACTTCGCCTTCCTGCCGCTGCTGCTGGTGGCGGCGATCATCGCGGCGTCCTTCGGGGTCATCCTGGGGGCGCCCACGCTGCGCCTCCGCGGCGACTACCTGGCCATCGTCACCCTCGGCTTCGGCGAGATCGTGCCCCGCGTCTTCCGCAACCTGGAGCAGGTCACCGGGGGGGTCAACGGGCTCAGCGGCCTGGACCAGCCGACCATCGACGCCGGCCCCATCCACGTGACCTTCGGCTTCGACCCGGTGCCCTACTACTACACCATCCTGGCGGTGGTGGTGATCTCCATCGTGCTGATCCGCAACCTCCAGTTCTCGCGCCTGGGGCGCGCCTGGCAGGCCATCCGCGAGGACGAGCTGGCGGCCCAGGCGATGGGCATCAACACTCTGACCACCAAGCTGATGGCCTTCGCCATGGGCGCCTCCTTCAGCGGCTTCGCGGGCTCCTTCTACGGCGCCAAGCTGGGCCTGGTCAGCCCCGAGGCGTTCCAGTTCCAGGTCAGCGTGACGATCCTGGCGATGGTGGTGCTGGGTGGGATGGGCAACATCACCGGGGTCATCGTCGGGGCCTACACCATCTACCTGATCGAGAAGTGGCTGCTGCCCCACATGCCCCAGCTGATGCAGGTGGTCTCCGACTCCACCGGGGCCACCTTCCTGACCACCATCAGGTACGCCGACTACACCTATATCTTCCTCGGCGTGCTGTTGATCGGCTTCATGCTGCTGCGACCGCAGGGGCTGATCCCGAGCCGGCTGCGCCGCGCCGAGCTGGTCGAGGGCGGCGCCGCCGGGGCCCTCGGTCCCGAGCCGGAGACGGTCTCCAAGGTCCCCGGCGACGAATCGTGAGGTGGACGTGACGGCGCTGCTCGAGGTGCGCGGGGCGACCAAGGCCTTTGGCGGGCTGCGCGCGGTCGACGGCGTCTCCTTCACGGTCGAGGCGGGGCAGGTCTTCGCCATGATCGGCCCCAACGGC
>DASZHA010000003.1:0-42020 GCA_035938265.1 Candidatus Dormiibacterota bacterium | reverse complement strand
CCTTCATGGAAGGGCGCCACGATCATCAGCTGATGCCCCACCTTCGCCGCCACGAGGCGATCGGGCACCATTACCGAATCCACTTCCAGCAGCCCTGGAAGGAGCGGCTGTTCATCGCGTCCTCGTCCTTCACCCTGACCTTCGGCACCATCCGCGGAATCACCCACCTGATCCGCAGTGGCAAGGGGCCGCTGCGCAACCTGGCGATGGGAGAGACCCACATCCACCACCTGGTGTGGGGGATCCTGCTACTTCACCTCGTCGGCTACGCCGGGGTGGCGGGCCTGGAGTACATGGTGCCGCGCAAGTGGGTGGGCCGGTTGGCGGCGGCCGGCTATGGCGCCGGCGCGGCTATGACCCTGGACGAGTTCGCCCTGTGGCTGCGGCTGGAGGACGTCTACTGGAGCGATGAGGGCCGCCTCAGCGTCGACGCCGTGGTTCTCTTCGGGGCCATCCTCTCCACCGGCCTCTGGGGCGGCCGTTTCCTGCAACTGGCTGTAAGGGAATTGTTGCTACTGCGCCAATATGAGACGAAACACCTTCATGTACACAGCACTAACGGGGGAGCGGAGGGGTTAACCGCAGGCTGACGCTGGGCAAAAGCGGGGTAAAAACCACCGCCGTCCGATCTGCCGAAGATCAGAGTTCTCCCCACGGTGCACAGGTTGTGCACACGGACGGTGGAAACGGCGATTAGGCTCCCATAACCCATGTCATTTGTTGCACTGCGTCACCGACTTGACAACGGTTTCTCGGGGCGCTCATCATGCGCAGAGCCGTCACCCAAGCCTGGGTCGGCAGCGGGAAGTCAGGGTCGTTTTTGGGGTATTGATGGTTCCCTCCGCAATGCGTCAGTGTGCCCGTCGTGGCTGTGGCCACCAGGTCAAGAAGCCCACCAACAAGTACTGCAGCCGGGAATGCTGCCAGATCGACCCAGACCGCATCGAGCGCCTCAAGGAGGTGTCGCGGCGACGGATCCTGCCGATGTCGAAGCAGATGGAGATGCCCTACTGGGCCGCCGACGAAACTGCCCTGGCTGATGCCTGCGACGGCGTCGAGGAGGCTCCCGCCGGACTGCGGCGCCTGGCCGCCGTCTGACTTTCTAGGTTTTCCCCGCGGCCGGCGGCCGCCCGCGCTTCCTTAAACTCATCGCCATGCCTGACGCCCCCGCCGACGCTGCCGACAAGCTCGAGGTCCTGCGCCACTCCACCGCCCACCTCCTCGCCGCGGCCGTGACAGAGCTCTACCCGGGTGCCCAGTACGCCATCGGGCCTGCCATCGAGGACGGCTTCTACTACGACTTCGACCTGGGCGGACAGACTCTCAGCGAGGACGACCTGCCGGCCATCGAGGCGCGGATGCGGGAGATCGTGGCCCGCAAGCCGGCATACGTGCAAGAGGTCAAGCCCAAGGACGAGGCCGTCGACGCCTTCCAGCGGCTCGGCCAGAACTACAAGGTCGAGATCCTGACTGAGGGCGAGGCGGCCGAGGAGACTGAGGTCAGCCTCTACCGTACTGGCGACTTCCTCGACCTCTGTCGTGGCCCCCATGTGCCCGACGCGGGAGCGCTGCAGCACTTCAAGCTGACCCGCGTCGCTGGCGCCTACTGGCGCGGTGACGAGCGCAACCAGATGCTGCAGCGGGTCTACGGCACGGCCTGGGATAGTGAGGCTGACCTCAAGGATTACTTCAAGCGCCTGGAGCTGGCCCGCGAGCGGGACCACAAGAAGCTCGGCAAAGAACTTGGCCTGTTCTTCATCGACGACCAGGTTGGCAAGGGCCTGCCGATGTGGCTGCCAAAGGGCGCGACTGTGAGGCGCCTGCTCGAGGAGTACATCCTCGACGTCGAGCGGCGGGCCGGCTACCAGCACGTCTACACGCCGCACATCGCCTCCGTCGAGCTGTACAAGACCAGCGGCCACCTGCAGTCGTTTAAGGAGTCGATGTTCCCTGCCTTCGGAGTGGAGGACGAGGAGTATGTCCTGCGGCCGATGAACTGCCCCCACCACATCCGGGTCTACCAGCACGACCAGCACAGCTACCGCGACCTGCCCCAGCGGATCGCCGAGCTGGGCACCGTCTACCGGTACGAGAAGTCGGGAGAGCTATCCGGCCTGCTTCGCGTGCGTGGCTTCACCATCAATGACGCCCACATCTTCTGCACCCCCGAGCAGGTCCAGCAGGAGTTCGTCGATGCCACCCAGCTGATCCTCGACCTGTACCAGGCGCTCAAGATCACCGACTTCAGCTTCCGACTCTCCCTCCGCGACGACGATCCCAAGTACATGGGCGATGCTGCGATGTGGGAGCAGGCCGAGGGCTGGATCCGCCAGGCGCTCGACCAGGTCGGCCATCCCTACGTCGAGGCGGTGGGCGAAGCCGCCTTCTACGGTCCCAAGCTCGACGTGCAGATCCGCGACGCGCTGGGTCGGGAGTTCAGTGCCTCGACCACCCAGCTCGACTTCAACCTGCCGCAGCGCTTCGGCCTGGAGTACGTCACCGCCGACGGAACCATGGCCCAGCCGATGATGATCCACCGCGCCCCGATCGGTTCGATGGAGCGCTTTATGGGCTACCTGATCGAGCACTTCGCGGGCGAGTTCCCGCTGTGGATCGCACCGCTGCAGCTGGTCATGATCCCGATCGCCGACAAGAACCTGGATTACGCCAACCTGCAGGCCGACTTCTTTCGCCGGCGCGGGTTCCGTGTCGAGGTCGACTCGCGGCCGGAGCGGATGCAGGCCAAGATCCGTGACGCCGAGCTACACAAAGTCCCGTTCGTTGGTGTTGTCGGCGGTCGCGACGAGGAGGCCGGCACCGTCAGCCTGCGGGAGCGGCATGCCGGCGACCACGGGCCGATGGACCCCGAAGGCATAGCCCGCCTCCTGGAGGCCCGGGTCCAGGGTCGGGACTAGGGGTAATTTCGTATTGGCGCCGAGTTCGACACCTGTTATGATCGCCAGCGGCTCGGGTCAGACGGCCCGGCGGAAAGCAGGAGCCATCCTCCTCACCTGACGGCGGCAGTCGCTCAGGTCCCGGATCAGATTCGGGTTCACGGACGGCTCAGCCGTCCGTTTTGTTTTAAGCCGGGGGAAGGCCCGCCCCGGGGCAGGAGAATACGTCTATCGCCTTTAAGGAGCTAAGAGTCAACGACCAGATCCGGGTCCCGCAGGTGCGCGTCATAGATGAGCGCAACGAGCAGCTGGGAGTGATGGATACCGACAAAGCCCGGCAGATCGCAGTCGAAAGGGAGCTCGACCTGGTCGAAGTCGCGCCTCAGGCGCAGCCCCCCGTCACCCGTCTCATGGATTACGGCAGATTCCGGTTCGACGCCCGCAAGCGCGAGCAGGAGTCAAGACGAAAGCAGGGCGGCAACCGCCTAAAGCAGATGAACTTCAGGCCCAAGATCGGGCCTGGCGACTACCAGACCAAGCTGAAAAGAGTCCGCGAATTCCTCGAGGAGGGTGACAAGGTCAAGGTCACGATCTGGTTCCGAGGTCGGGAGATGGTCCACCAGGACATCGGCCGCAAGATCCTCGACAACCTGGCCAACGACCTCGCCGATGTCGCCCACGTTGAACGGACACCGCTACTTGAAGGCAAGAACATGAGCCAGATCATGGGGCCGCTGGCCAAGCGCAGCGAGGGCGACAAGCCCGAGCCGGACAAGGCGGCGACCCCCGCGGTATAGGCCCCGCGGCAGACCCCGGTGGGAGGGGAGTCATAGGAGTAACAGATGCCAAAGATAAGAACGCACAAGGGCACCGCCAAGCGGTTCCGGGTAACCCGCAACGGCAAGGTGTTGAGTCGCCATTCCCACCAGAGCCACATCCTCGAGAAGAAGTCGAGCAAGCGCAAGCGCGCTTTTAGCGGCACCCGTGAGGTGAGCGCGGCGGACAAGAAGGCGATCCGCCGGGTCGCGCCTTACCTGTAGGAGGAGCGCGAGATGCCAAGAGTCAAAGGGGGCGTGACCGCCCACGCCAGGCACAAGAAGGTCCTCAAGCGCGCCGAGGGGATGTCCGGCAGCCGGAAGGAGCTGTACAAGGCCGCCAACGAGGCGGTGATGCATTCGCTGGCCTACCAGTACCGCGACCGTCGGGTCCGCAAGCGCGACATGCGCGCCCTGTGGATCGCGCGGATCAACGCCGCCGCGCGGCTGAACGGCATGACCTACAGCACCTTCACTCACGGCCTCAAGGCCGCAGGCGTGGAGATAGACCGCAAGATCCTTGCCGACCTGGCGGTGCGCGATGCCGCGCACTTTAGCCGGCTGGTCGATGTTGCTCGCTCTGGCCCCGGTCCTAGGGCCCAGGGCGAGGCGACTTGACCAGCGACCACCGACTGGATCTCGAACAGCACCAGAAAGAAGCCCTAGAGCAGATTGCGGCGGCGCCTGACGCCCGGGCGCTGGAGGAGCTCCGGATCCGGTTCACGGGTCGTAAGGCGCCGCTGAGTGACGAGCTCTCCCGACTCGGCACGCTGCCGCCCGAGAAGCGTCGCGAGGCGGGGCAGCGCGCCAACACCGTCAAGCGCGCCATCAACGAGGCGCTCGACAAGCGGGTCCAGGAGCTCAGGGTCGGCGGCGGCGCTCTGGCCGGCGCCGAGGCTATCGACCTCACCTTCCCGGGCACGCCGCCCCGGCGGGGCCACCTCCATCCCGTCAGCCTTGTCATGCGCGACATGGAGGACATCTTTCGTGGCTTGGGCTACGACGTCGCCCGGGGCCCCGAGGTGGACACCGACTACTACAGCTTTGAGGCGCTCAACATACCCAAGGGTCACCCGGCCCGCGACGGCTTCGACACCTTCTTCATCGCCGACCAGGAGACCGGTGAGCCCGACTTCACCGCCGAGACCAACCTGGTGCTGCGCCCCCACACATCGCCAATGCAGATCCGCGTGATGGAGCAGCAGCCGCCGCCGATCAAGGCCGTCTTCCCGGGCAAGGTCTTCCGCCGCGATAGCGACGCCACCCACGTGCCCATGTTCCACCAGCTCGAAGGGTTGGCGGTCGACGAGGGCATCACCGTGGCCGACCTGCGCGGCACCCTGGAGTACTTCGCCCGCGCCATGTTCGGCGAGGAGCGCAAGATCAGGCTCCGCCCTGACCACTTCCCGTTCACCGAGCCAAGCCTCGAGGTCCATGTCAGCTGCCTTGTATGCGACGGCAAGGGCTGCGGGCTGTGCCGTCAGTCGGGGTGGATCGAGATCCTGGGGGCGGGGATGGTGCACCCCAACGTGCTGCGCTTCGGTGGCATCGACCCCGACCGCTATCGCGGTTTCGCCTTCGGCATGGGCATCGACCGCATCGCCATGCTCAAGTACGGCATCGATGACATGCGCGCCATGTTCGAGAACGACGTGCGCTTCGTGCGGCAGTTCTAATCCTGGTGGTGCAGGTATGACGCTGCGTATCTCCATGGAATGGCTCCAGGAGTACATCGAGCTCGCGGAGCAGGCCGAAGAGCTGGCCGAGGCGCTGACCCTCTCGGGCACCGAGGTGGAGCAGATCGTCGACCTCGGCGTGGGCTGGGACGGCGTTGTCGTGGCGCGCATCGTTGAGGCGCGCCTGGTGCCGGGCTCGGACCACCTCAAGGTGCTTCAGCTGGAGGTGGGGGAGGACCGCGTCCAGGTGGTTTCGGGCGCGCCCAACATAGCCGCCGGCGACCTGGTGCCGCTGGCCCCGCCGGGGACCAAGTTGCCCAACGGCATGACCGTCGGCGCGCGCAAATTCATGCAGACGGCGTCCGAGGGCATGGTCCTCAGCGCCCTCGAGCTGGGCATATCCAGCGAGCACGACGGCATCCTGGTTCTGGGGCAAGAGGGCGAATCGGGGGTCCCGTTGAGCGAGCTGATGCCCAGGGACCGCGTCCTGGTGGTGGAGACCACCAGCAACCGCCCTGACCTGCTCTGCCACCTTGGCATCGCCCGCGAGCTGGCAGCCATCTACGACCGGCCGATCAAGGACTGGCATGGGACGCCCCGTGAGGATGGTGGCCCGTCGCCAATCGGCGTGGAGATACTCGACGACGACCTTTGCGCCCGGTACCAGGCGCGTCACCTCGACGGCGTCAGCGTCGGTCCCTCGCCGTCCTGGATGCAGCGCCGGCTGCGCGCCGTGGGCCAGCGCCCCATCAGCAACGCCGTCGACGCCGCCAATTACGCCATGCTCGAGACCGGCCAGCCGCTCCACGTCTTCGATTACGACAAGCTCAAGGGCGGCATCGTCGTCCGGCGCGCCCTCGGCGGCGAGCAGCTGCTGGCCCTGGACGGCAAGACCCGCACCCTGACGCCCGAGATGCTGGTGATCGCCGACGAGGCCGGTCCCATCGCGTTAGCGGGCATCATCGGCGGCCTCGACAGCGCCGTGTCGGCGACAACCTCGAAGGTCGTTGTCGAGGCGGCGAACTTCCTGGGCACCAACGTGCGCGCCACCAGCCGCAAGCTGGCCCTGCGCACCGACGCGTCCACTCGCTTCGAGAAGCAGCTGCACCCGGAGCTGGTCCCGATGGGGTCGAGACGGGTGGTCGAGCTGCTCCAGGACATCGCCGAAGCCGGACCTGCCGCGGAGGTGGCCGAGGTCTACGCCCACCCGATGCGCAACCAGCCGATCGCGGTGCGCCCGGGGTTCGTCGGCGAGGTGTTGGGCGACGCCGTCGGCGACGCCGAGGTTGAGCGCGACCTTCGGCGGCTGGGCTTCAAGGTGGAGGCAGCGGAACCGGGGCTGAGGGCCACCCCGCCGCCCTACCGCCTTGACGTCAAGGAGCCGGTGGACCTGGTCGAGGAGGTCGGTCGCCTGCGCGGCTACAACTCGATCCCCAGCACCCTGCCCGGGCGCCGTCTGCCGGTGGCCAGGGTCATGCCAGCGCCTGACGTCGAGTGGGCGGCCAAGGATATCGCCGTGGGCGCGGGCTTCGACGAGGTGATCGTCCAGTCGTTCGTCGCCCCCGACGAGCCCCGGGTTGGGAGTTTCCCGACCACCCGGTTGCGCCTGGCCAACCCGATGGCATCGGACCAGTCCACGATGCGCACCACCCTGCTGCCGGGGCTGGCCCGGGTGCTGGCGCACAACGCCGCCTCCGGCGCACCGGGGGCCCGCGTCTTCGAGCTGGGCCACGTCTTCTGGCCCCGGGAGGCGGGGGAGCTTCCCGAGGAGCCGCGGCTCCTCGGTCTTGGCATCCACCTCGGCGCCTCCGGCCCGCAGGTGTCGCCGGCCGCGGTGCGGACGGCCCTGCTGGAGCTGAAGGGCACCCTGCAGATGCTGGTCGGGCGACTGTCCTCAATCGAGCTGGAGTCTGAGCAGGTGGAGGTTCCTGGTCTGCATCCTGGGCGCAGCCTGCGGCTGAGGCTGGCGGGCCAGGAGGCCGGCGCCCTGGGTCAGCTGCATCCCGAGATCGCCGCCGGCTTCGAGAGCGACATCGTTGTCGTCGCCGAGCTGAACTTCGAGCCGGTGGCCGCCAATCCACGCCTGCCACGTGCTGAGGCGGTTTCGCGGCACCCTGCCGTACTGCGGGACCTGGCCATAACGGTGCCCGAGCTGACCCCGGCGCGTGACGCGATTAATACGATATTGGGCGTGTCTGAGGTTATTCTGCGCAGCGTGGACTTGTACGACGAATACCGCGGGCGCCAGGTGGACCCCGGCCGCAAGGGTCTGACGTTCCGACTGACCTTCCAGGCGGGCGATCGCACCCTCACTGGAGAGGAGGTCTCAGCCGCGGAGGCACGCATCCTCCACTCGCTTAAAGCCGAGATCGACGCTCTGCCTCGCGCCTGACCAATGTTTGACGCGATCGTCATCGTCTGGGTCCTGGCCAACATGTACCTCGGCTTCCGTCATGGCCTGTTCCGCCGCATCGTGCACGTCCTTGCCTTCTACCTGGGGATGCTGCTGGCCCAGGCGCTGAGTGTTGGCTTCTCCCAGCTGCTCAACCTCAACACCGGGAACAACCCGGTCTCGGCCCACTTTGTCCTCTTCGTCGGGATCGTGCTGGCGGTGGTGGTTTTCGCGGAGATCCTGGGCTACGCCTACGGCAGCGCCCTCCGCTTCTTCAGCGGCCTCCTCTTCGATCGCTTCTTCGGCCTGGCGCTGGGCCTGGCCGCCGGCGCTCTCGAGATGGCCGTGCTCCTCTTCCTCTTCAACCAGATGTTCGCCACCGAGGGCCCCACCGGCACCGCCCAGCTGGCGGTCATGACCCTGTTGCACGACGCCATCACCGGCTCGCCGACGGCGCACCTGCTTGACAACCTGTTGCCCCTGGCCAAGTTCGTCTATGCGCCGGTGCTGCCGCCGAAGCCCGAGACGTACTTCACCAAGACGTTCGTCTGACCCGGGCCCGAACCCCCGAACCGGCGGCCCTGAGCCGCGAGTTCTACAGCCGCCATTCGCCGGACGTTGCCCGTGACCTGCTGGGCAAGGTCCTCACCCTCCGCCGCGGCTCCAGGGTGCTGGCGGCCACCATCATCGAGACCGAGGCCTACCTCGGCGCCGAGGACGCCGCCAGCCACGCCTTCCGTGGCCCCACCCGGCGGGCGGCGATCATGTTCGGCCCCGCGGGCATGGCCTACATCTACCTCATCTACGGCATGTACCACTGCCTCAACGCCGTCACCGGGTCGGACGGCGAGGGAGAGGCGGTGCTGATCCGAGGCCTAAGCCCGCAACTTCCCCAGGGATGGCCGCCCAGCAGGCTCGACGCCCGGCGCCTGGCGGGGCCAGGCCGGCTATGCCGGGAGTTCGGCATCGACCTCGCGATGAATGGCTGGGACCTGACAAGCTCACGGCTGCGGATCGTGAAAGGGATGCCCGTTGCGCCCGCGGATGTGCTGGTGGGTCCGCGGGTCGGGATCCGGTCGGCGGCCGAGCTTCAGCTCCGCTTCCGCGTCGCGCCAGGGCCGGAGCCGAGGCGCTAAGTCCCCTCGATCTTGATGTCGCCCGACGTACTGCAGGTACCAGGCGACCCCGGCCGGGGTGACGCCCCCGGGGACGGGGACGCGGGAGGCTCGGCGGCGTTGGCCAGCAGGGAATCCTGGTTCGTGCCCTGCTGCCCACCCGGTTGTCCTGGCTGCGGCGCCCCGGGCTGCGTTGTCCCCGGCTGAGCCGGGGCCGGCGACGGTCTGGGCGGCGCTGGGCAGGGGGTCTGGATGCCCGAGGGCTTCTGGAAGGTTGGTATCGTGTGGCCGCCGGTGTAGTAGATCTTCAAGAAGTCCTCGGCCATGTGCGAGGCGGTGGTCACGCCGAACTGGCCGGGCAGCGGATAGCGCCCGATCGGTGTGCCGTCGGGTTTGTTGCCGGTGTGCGCCATCCAAGTCCCCACCACCAGGTCCGGGGTGTATGCCATGTACCAGAGGTCGGCGCCGTCTTCGGTGGTCCCCGACTTGCCCGCGGTCGGACCTGGGAAGCTCAGTGACCACTGCTTGGGGTAGCCCAGGAGCACGTCATTGAGCATGTAGGTCACCTGCTGGCTGGCGACGCGCTTGCCCGTGTCCTTGAGCGAGAAGATCTGGTTGCCGTTGGCGTCCTGGATCTTGATCACGGGCGCCGGCGGGCGGTAGATGCCCTGGGTGGCGAAGACACCGTAGGCGCTGACATGGTCCAGCATGTGCAGACCCGATGAGCCGATGGCCGTGCCCAGCTCGGGCTTGAGGTCGGTGGTTATGCCAAGTGTCCTAGCGGTTTGGAAGACGCGCGAGTAGCCCAGCGCCTGGAGCAGCTTAATGGCCGGGATGTTGCGCGACTCCACCAGCGCCTTGCGGAGGGTGATGTTGCCCGTGCTCCGGTTGTCGAAGTCATGGAACGTGAAGCCCGCGATTGGCCCCTGGGTGTCATCGATGATCGAGCTTGGTGAGTAGCCGTCGGCGAAGGCAGTCAGGTAGACGTAGGGCTTGAACGACGACCCCGGCTGGCGTGCCGAGCCGCCGACGTTGCTGATGTTGTCGACGCTGCCCGAGATCGCTTTGTTGTTGTAGTCGGAGCTGCCGACGTAGGCCAGGATCTCACCGGTGTTGGGGTTGAGCACCTCCATCGCGCCGTTGTTGATGCCGACGCTGCCGTAGCTGGCAACGCGCTTGCGGACAATGTCCTCGGCCTTGGTCTGCAGGTCGAGGTCGAGGCTGGTGGTCACCTTGAGGCCGCCCCCGTCGACCAGGTTGCTGCCGTAGCGCTGGCGCAGGTAGTCCAGGACGTAGGCGACGAAGTGGGGGGCGACCAACACCTGGTCGGGGACCTGGGGATTGAGCTTGATCGGCGCCTGTTCGACCTGGATCGCCTGGGCCTGGGTTATGTCGCCCTGGTTGACCATCGCCTGGAGCACGGTCTTCTGCCGCTCGCGGCAGAGCTTCAAGCCCGCCTCGGTCAGCGGGTCGAGGGTGCTTGGCTCTTCGGGGATGCCCGCCAGCAGGGTGGCCTCGGATAGGTCGAGGTCGGCGGCGTGTTTGCCGAAGTACGTCTGGGCGGCGGCGTCGATGCCGTAGGCCTGGTGGCCGTAGAAGATCTCGTTGAGGTACGCCTCCAGGATCTGGTCCTTGGAGTAGCGCTGCTCGATTTCGGATGCCAGCAGCGCCTCCTTGACCTTGCGGTCCAGGGTCTGGTCGAGGGTCAGGTACTTGCGCTTGACCAGCTGCTGGGTGATCGTGCTTCCGCCCTGCGCGCCACCCTTGAAGACGTTGTTGTAGGCAGCGCCCAGGAGCCGGTTGTAGTCCAGGCCGTGGTGTTGATAGAAGTTCTTGTCCTCGAGGTCGATGGTCGCCTGGCGCAGGACCGGGGCGATCCGGTCGAGCGGGACCACCGTGCGAATCTCGTTGCCGTGCTTGAGGTACAGCAGCTTGCCGTTGCGGTCCAGGATCTGGGTGGCCTGCTGAAGGTCGTAAGGGTTCAGCGACGACGGGTCAGGAAGGTCGAGGGTGTAGTACTGGTACTGGTCGAGCGCCTCGGCCGCCACCGAGAAGGTGCCCACCAGGACCAGGGCCAGGAAGGTGCTGAAGACACGGCCCCGGCGCAGACGGCGGCGGCGCCTGCGACCGCGCACAGCCGCCAGTTGCTGGTCGCCCATCGGGGCGCAATTCTACGTCCCGTACCATTGCGGCAATGTTGGAATGGGAGCGGATTGCGCGTGGGGCGGTCAACGTCGAGGTCGAACCCCACCTCCGCGAGGCCGTCGGGTCGGGGCGCAAATTGCGCGTCAAGCTGGGCATCGATCCGTCCTCACCCGACATCCACCTGGGCCACACCGTGGTCCTCGGCAAGCTCCGCGACTTCCAGGACCTGGGCCACACCGCGGTCCTGATCATCGGCGATTTCACGGCCCGGATCGGCGACCCCAGCGGCCAGTCGGCGACCCGGCGGCCGCTGGAGGAGGAGGAGGTGGAGGCCAACGCCGCCACCTACCTGGAGCAGGTCTTCAAGGTCCTCGACCGCGACACCACCGATGTCCGCCGTCAGTCGGAGTGGTTCATGGGCATGGAGCTGGCCGACGTCATCCGCCTCGCCGGAAAGGCCACGCTGGCCCAGATCATCACCCGCGACGACTTCCGCAAGCGACTGGAGGCCAACACCACCATTGGTCTACACGAGTTGCTTTACCCGCTGATGCAGGGCTACGACTCGGTGGCGGTGCGGGCCGACGTCGAGCTCGGCGGCACCGACCAGCTCTTCAACCTTCTCTTCGCCCGCGACGTCCAGAGAGAGCACGGGCTGGAGCCCCAGGACGTGCTCACCACGCCCCTGCTGGAGGGCCTCGACGGCAAGCAGAAGATGAGCAAGTCGCTGGGCAATTACGTAGGGGTCACGGATGCGCCCGCCGCGATGTACGGCAAGCTGATGTCGCTCCCCGACGAGCTGATCACCCGGTACATGCGACTGGTCACGGATATCCCCGAGTCCGAGGTGGCGAAGTGGGAGGCGGGGATGAAGGCCGGCGGCAATCCTCGGGATGCCAAGGCGGCGCTGGCCAGGATGGTGGTTCAGCGCTTCCATGGCGAGACCGCAGCAAGCCCCGCGGAGGAGGCGTTCCAGGCGCAGTTCAAACGGGGAGAGGTGCCCGACGAGGTCGAGGAACGCGCGCTTGCGGAGGGGGACAGGACGGTTGCCGACGCCCTGGTGGAACTCGGGTTGGCGAGCAGCAAGGGCGAGGCTCGCCGGCTGGCGACGCAGCGGGGGGTTCGTCTCAACGGCGAGACCGTCGAGGATGCGGAGGCTCCATACCAGCCCTCGTCCGGGGACCTCTGGCAGGTGGGCAAGCGCCGGTTTGTGAAGGTGGTTGCGCCCGCCGAGCGGTCTTAGACTCAGACCATGTCAGGCCACAGCAAGTGGGCGGGGATCAAGCACAAGAAGGCCATCACCGACGCCAAGAGGGGGGCGGTCTTCACCAAGATGGCGCGAGAGATCGCGGTCGCCGCCAAGGAGGGCGGCGGCGGTGACCCTAGTGGCAACTTCCGGCTCCGCCTGGCGATCCAACGCGCCCGCGACGTTAACATGCCCGCCGACAACATCGACCGCGCCATCAAGCGCGGCACCGGTGAAGGTGGCGGCGTCCACTACGAGGAGCTCCGCTACGAGGGGTACGGTCCCGGCGGCGTCGCCATCATGGTCGACGCGCTGACCGACAACCGCAATCGCACTGCCAGCGAGATCCGCAACATCTTCACCCGCTTCGGCGGCAGCATCGCCGAGCCGGGCGCGGTGGGTTGGATCTTCAAGCGCCGGGGCTCCATCGTCGTCGATCCCGCGGGCAAGGATGCCGAGGAGTTCGCCCTCGAGACCATCGAGCTCGGCGCCAGCGACGTCCAGGTGGACGATGGCCAGCTCGAGGTTGAGACCGAGCCCGAGGACCTGGAGAAGGTGCGCGACGGCATCGAGGCCCAGGGCGGCAAGATCGTCTCGGCCGAGGTGACGATGAGCCCCAGCACCACCGTCCCCGTCGAGGACGAGGGCGAGGCAACCAAGCTGTTGCGCCTGATGGAGGCCCTGGAGGACTCCGACGACGCCCAGCAGGTCTACGCCAACTTCGACATCGACGCTGCCCAGCTGGAAAAACTCAGCGAAGCGGTCTGACCCAGCCGTGGGCGGGGTGCTCGGCGTTGACCCCGGGATCGCCACCACCGGCGTCGCTCTGCTCCGCGGCGCCACCGGCAAACGTGAAGTCGGGCGCGTGGGCGTGATCACCACCCCGGCGGGAATGGCGGGCCCGGCGCGCCTGGCCCTGCTCCACCGGGAGATGCGAGCGCTGCTGGCCGAGGAGCAGCCCGAGGCCGCCGCGGTGGAGCAGCTCTTCTTCGCCAGCAACACCACCACCGCCATGGCGGTTGCCGAGGCCCGGGGCGTTATCCTGCTGGCGATGGAGGAGAGTGGGGTGCCGGTTTGGGAGTACACCCCGATGCAGGTGAAGTCGTCGCTGACCGGGTATGGCAAGGCGACCAAGGCGCAGATGACCCGCATGGTGCGGGCCGCGGTGGGTATCCAGGCCAAGCTCCCCGACGACGCCTTCGACGCCGTGGCCATCGCCATCTGCCACATGCAGAGCGCCAGGCTCTCACCGGAACGCCAGGTCTCGGGCCGGCCGGCAGGGTGAGGTCGGTGGCGCCGGCCAGATGATCGGCAGCCTCAAGGGACGGGTCGCCCACCTGGGACCGGAGTCGATGATCGTCGAGGTTGGCGGCGTGGGCTACCTGGTGACCGCGCCGGGGAGGCTGCTGGCCGAGGTGGGTGGCGTTGGCACCGACATCCACCTCTACATCCACACATACGTCCGCGAGGACCAGATCGCCCTTTTCGGCTTCGGCTCGATCGAGGACCTCGAGTTCTTCGAGCTGCTGATGTCGGTCAAGGGCATTGGCCCCAAGGCGGCCCTGGGGATGATCTCGCAGGCCGAGACGCGGCTGCTCAAGAAGGCCGTGTTCCAGGAGGACCGGGCGCTGCTGGCCACGGTTCCCGGCGTGGGGCCCAAGACCGCAGCCCGCGTGATCCTGGAGCTCCGCGACAAGCTCAAGGAGGAGTACCTGGCCGGCGAGCCCTCCAACGGCGACGGGCGAAGCGGCCCGGCCCTGAGCGTGGCCGAGGGCGCGGTCCGCGCCCTGACATCGCTGGGGTACCGGGAGGGCGAGGTCCGCCGCGTGATGGCGGGGCTGACGATTGGCGCCGACGCCGAGCTCGACGTCACCGTCGCCCAGGCGTTGAAGGCGCTCGACACCGGCAAATGATCGGCCTCACACCACCGCTCACGGACCCCACGGAGCTCTACCGCTACCGCGACCGCGTATATGCCGACGACCTCCTGATTGCCGCTGTAGCCGACCTCGACTTGTTCACCTGGCTGGCCGAGTACCCCTCGGACCTCGACGGCATCTGCGACACGCTGGGTCTGGCCAGGCGGCCGGCAATTGTGATGCTCCGGCTGCTCGGCGCTCGTGGCCTGGTTGGTTTGACGCAGGGGGTCTACCGGCTTACCAACCTCGCCCGCGAGCACCTGGTCTCGGGGTCACCGTTCGGCCTGGGGCCCTACTACGGCTCCTTGCGGCAGCGACCCACGTGCCAGCAGCTGCTCGACGTCCTGCGCACCGATCAGCCCGCCAGCTGGAGCGGCCAAGACCAGGGCAGGGTCTGGGAGGAGGAGCTGGACGACGCCGCGGGAGCCGCTCAGCTGACTGCTGCGATGGACTGCCGGGGAGCGTATCTCGGACCCATGCTGGCGGAGCGCCTCGACCTTACCGGCAGCCGTCGTTTACTGGACGTCGCCGGCGGGTCGGGAATCTACGCCTGTCTGATCGCCGTCCGTCACCCTCACCTGGAGGCGGTGGTCCTGGAGCGGCCGCCGGTCGACGCCATCGCACGACGCCGGGTCGAGGAGACGGGGCTCAGCGAGCGGGTGACGGTGGCCACTGGCGACATGTTCCAGGCCCCGCTGCCTGCCGGCTGCGACGTCCACCTCTACTCCAACGTGCTCCATGACTGGGGCGAGGAGAAGGTGCGCTCGCTGCTTCAGAAGTCGCACGATGCGCTTGAGCCGGGTGGCCTGCTGGCGGTGCACGACACACATCTCGACGCCGACGGCTTCGGACCTCTCGCCGTGGCCGAGTACAGCGCGCTGTTGATGCATGGCACAGAGGGCCGTTGCTATGGCGTCGACGAGCTCAGCCGGTTTCTCGCCGATGCGGGCTTTACCTACATCGGCGTTGCGCCCACAGGCGCCGATCGCTCGGTGGTCACGGCCCGCCGGCGGTGATAGGGCAGGCTAGCGGCACCCCACAAATCGGCGTAGGATCGCCCTAGTCCGACCGACATTGCAGTTCACGTTCCCCCAGGAGTCAGACGAATGAATGAAGCCCGGGTGCTCGAGCCTCAGCCGCTCGACGCGGACGACGAGTTTGAGCAGACGCTTCGGCCCCGGCGGCTTGGCGAGTTCATCGGCCAGCAGCCGCTGAAGGACAACCTCGACCTGATCCTGGGCGGCGCCAAGCGTCGCGGTGAGCCCCTGGAGCACATCCTTCTCTGCGGCCCTCCCGGGCTTGGCAAGACGACCCTCGCCAACATCCTGGCCAACGAGATGGAGGCCGACCTGAGGACCTCGTCGGGACCGGCGATCGAGCACCAGGGGGCGCTGGCGTCGATCCTGATGAACCTGGACTCCGGCGGCGTGTTCTTTGTCGACGAGATCCACCGCCTGGCCCGCCCGGTGGAGGAGTCGCTCTACCCGGCGATGGAGGACTTCAAGTTCGACTGGGTCAGCGGCAAGGGCGCCGGGGCGCAGTCGCTGCGGCTCAACCTGCCCCAGTTCACGGTGATCGGCGCGACCACCCGCCAGGGCATGCTCTCGGGGCCGCTGCGGGATCGCTTCGGCGCCGTCTTCCGCCTCGAGTTCTATGAGCCGGAGGACATTCGCCAGATCGTCCTGCGCTCCGCCCGCATCCTCGAGGTCGAAATCGACGAAGCCGCCGCGGTGCTGCTGTCGGGCCGCTCCCGGGGCACCCCTCGGATCGCCAACCGGCTTCTGCGCAGGGTTCGCGACTGGGCCCAGGTCAAGGGCTCAGGTCGCATCGACGCCGAGGCGGTGGGCGCCACCATGGCGCTGCTTTCCGTGGACGACGCCGGGCTGGACCAGCTCGACCGCCGGATCCTGTCGACGGTGATCGAGAAGTACGGCGGCGGGCCGGTCGGTGTCGACACCCTGGCGGTGTCGATCTCCGAGGAGCGCGAAACCCTGGAGGACGTCTTCGAGCCCTACCTGATGCAGCTGGGGTTCCTGGCTCGCACCTCGCGCGGCCGGGTGGCGACACCGCTGGCCTACCAGCACCTGGGCCTCAAACCACCGCCGCGAAACGACCAACCCGACCTCTTCGCCTGACCTGCGCCTCTCCGACTTCGACTACGCGCTGCCCCAGGAGCTGATCGCCCAGCACCCGCCCGACAACCGGGGTGACTCGCGCCTGATGGTTGTGCCCGCCCAGGGCGCCATCGGGCACGAGGACTTCGACATCCTGCCGCGCCTGCTCCGCCCTGGGGACTTGCTGGTGGTCAACGACACCCGGGTGCTGCCCGCGCGGCTCCGCTTCCAATGGAACGAGAAGGAGGCCGAGGTACTGCTCCTACGGCAGGAGCGCGCCGACGTGTGGGAGGCCCTGGTGCGACCGGGCAAGCGGGTGCGACCGGGCACCCGGCTGCAGCTCCGGCCCGGTCTCTGGGCGGACGTGGTCTCGCGACAGCCGGGGGGCCTCTTCAGCCTTCGGTTTTCGCCAGCGGGACGGCTGTCGGCGCTGCTGCCCGAGATTGGTGAGGCGCCGCTGCCGCCGTACATCAAGGAGCGGCTGCAGGACCCCGAGCGTTACCAGACCGTCTTCGCGCGCAATCCTGGGTCGGCGGCGGCGCCGACCGCTGGTCTCCATTTCACCGACGACATGCTGGCGCGGCTGACCACCGCCCACGTCGAGGTCGCTTCGCTGACGCTGGACATCGGGCTGGACACCTTTCAGCCCCTGCGCGTGGATAACCTCGAGGACCACCGCATGCACTCGGAGTTCTACGCCATCCCCGCGACCACCCGGGCGGCCATAGATGCCGCCCGCGAGCGCGAGGGCCGGGTGGTGGCGGTCGGAACAACATCGGCCCGCGCCCTGGAGGCCGCCGCGATGCGGCGCGACTCTGGTGAGGGCGAAGCCGCCGACCACGGCGCGACCGACATCTTCATTCGCCCGGGACATACATGGCGGGAGGTGGACATGCTGTTGACCAACTTCCATCTCCCCAGGAGCACGCTCCTGGTGTTGGTGTCGGCCTTCGCCGGCCGGGAGCGGGTGCTGGAGGCCTATGCCGAGGCCATCGACCGGCGCTATCGCTTCTACAGCTTCGGTGACGCCATGCTGCTTGAGCCTGCCCCTGGCGTCCGCGCCACCGACGCCGGCAACGCCACGCCGGGCGCTTGAAGTTCACCCTTGCGGCCGGCGGCGCCACCGAGCCGCGGGCCGGCACCCTGAACCTGGGTCACGGCGAGGTCCAGACCCCGGCGTTCATGCCCGTCGGCACCCGGGGCACGGTCAAGGCGGTGGATACCGAGGACCTACGCCATCTCGGGGTCGACATCCTGCTGGGCAACGCCTATCACCTCTGGCAGGCCCCCGGCGACGACGCCGTGGCGGCCGCCGGAGGGCTGCACCAGTGGATGGGCTGGTCGGGAAACATCCTCACTGACAGTGGTGGTTTCCAGGCCGTCAGCCTGGTGCGGGCCGGGGTGGCCGCCGTCGACGACGGCGGCATCGATTTCAGCACGGACGCCGGCACCCAGCGCCTCACCCCTGAGGGTGCTGTCGGGATCCAGGAGCGCCTCGCCCCCGACGTCATGATGACGCTGGACCACCCGCTCTACTTCCCGGCGGCGGCCGAAGAGGCTGCTGCCGCCACGGCGCGGACCCACCGGTGGGCCGAACGCTGCGCAGCCGCCTGGAGCCGCGGTTCAACCGAGCTCTTCGGCATCGTCCAGGGCGGTTTTGAGAGCGCAACCAGGTCGGCCAGTGCGCAGACGATCCGGGCGATTGGATTCCCCGGTTACGGCATCGGCGGCCTCAGCCTGGGTGAGCCCGCCGACCTGAGCCTCGAGCTGATCCTCGTGGCGAACGCAATTCTCGAGGTCGGCAAGCCGCGCTACCTGATGGGCGTGGGCTCGGAGCCCGAGATGCTGGACGCCATCGGCGCCGGCGTCGACATGTTCGACTGCGTGTGGCCCACCCGGCTGGCCCGCACGGGCGCGATCCTGGTCGGCGCCGGACGGGTCAACATCAAGGGCCGGGCCCTGGCCGACGACCACGGCCCCCTGGAGCCGGGGTGCGCCTGTCCGGCCTGTGCCCGCCACGGTCGAGCCCAGGTCCGCTACCTATTCATGCGCGGCGAGCTGCTCGGCTACCGCCTGCTGACCATTCATAACGTCCACCACGTCTTGGAGCTGGTGCGAGGGGCGCGCGCCGCCATCCTGGCGGGGGGGTACGCCGAGTTCGTCAGGGCCCGACTGGCCCCAATCCCGGCCTAACTTGCCGCCAACCGGCGGCCGATATACTTTGCCGCTGTCCCCTCATGAGTCATAGCTTTGCTGCGCATTAATAGGTGGTTGGTGGCCACAGCCGCGCTGGTCGCGGTGGTGGCGCTCTTCATCGACGGCTACACCTACATCTACCGCTACTTCAACCACGTTCCCCTCAACGAGAGCCTGCACACGGCGCCGCAGCTGTTCGGCCGCGACCTCTACGTGCACAAGGGCCTCGACCTGCAGGGCGGGACCGAGATCGTCCTCGAGATCGACCCACGGTCGCTGCCCAACGGCGTCAAGCTCAGCGATGCCCAGAACTCGACGGTGCAGGTGATGGACAAGCGCGCCAACGGCATCGGCGTCAGCGAGGCCGCGGTGCAGGCGCAGGGCGACCGCCGCGTCGTGGTGCAGCTGCCTGGGATCGGGATCGACCGGGCCCGCCAGGTGATCGGCAAGACGGCCAAGCTGACCTTCCGCACCTGGCAGAAGCCGGACGCCACCCAGCTTGGCGCTGACGGCATCCTCCACGTCCCCGTCGACGCCACCGGCGACCCCATCGTGGACCCTGCCTACGTCCCCAAGCAGGAGGGCGGCACCTGCACCGGCTCGGCAACGATCGAGTGCATCCCCATGGGCTACCTCCCCAAGGAGACCGGAGTCGACGGCAGCATGGTCACGGGCGCGACCCTGGGCGCGGATGTCAACACCAGCGCGCCCAACGTTTCGGTCACCCTGAACGACCAGGGGACCAACCTCCTCGGCCAGGTGACGACGCCGCTGGCCTCGGCAACCGCGGGCACGCCGGAGAACGAAATGGCGATCTTCCTGGACAACACCATGATCAACAATGCCAACGTCCAGGGGGTGCTCAACCAGGGCCAGTTCCAGATCTCCGGCGGCCAGATCGGCAGTGACGCCCAGTACCGCAAGGACCTGGCGTCGACCCTCAACGCCGGCCGCCTGCCCGGCAAGGTCTCGATCGTCGAGACCAACACGGTGGGGGCGACGCTGGGCTTCGACTCGGTCCGCCGCGGGCTCGAGGCGGGCGCCCTGGGCCTGGCCGTGGTGACGCTCTTCATGATCCTGTACTACCGTCTACCGGGCGTGGTGGCGGTGCTGGCGCTGGCCTTCTACGCGGCCGTCAGCCTCGCCATCTACAAGCTGATCCCGGTCACCATCTCACTCGCCGGGATCGCGGGATTCGTGCTCTCGGTGGGCATGGCGGTCGACGCCAACGTCCTGATCTTCGAGCGATTGCGCGAGGAGCTTCGCAACGGGCGGTCGCTGGCGGCCGCCGCCGAGGCCGCCGTCAAGCGCGCCTTCCCCGCCATCCGGGACTCCAACATCGCCACCCTGATCACCTGCCTGGTGCTCTACCTGCACGACCGGATCCCGTTCCTGACCGGCTTCACCCTGGCCAAGGGCTTCGCCCTGACGCTGGGCATCGGCGTCATCGTCAGCTTCTTTTCGGCGGTCTACGTAACGCAGATCATCCTGCAGCTGGCGATCCGCATCCATCGCTTCCGCCAGCCCGCCCTTTACGCCGTGGAGAAGATGGCGTGAAAGACATCCTCGGCAAGCGCAACTGGTTCTTCATGCTGTCGCTGCTGATAATCGTCCCCGGCATCATCTCGATGGCCACCCAGGGCTTCCGCCTTGGCATCGCCTTCGCCGGTGGCGATCGCATCACGGTGCACTACCGCAATGGCATCTCTCCGGCCGACGTTCAGAAGGAGATGGACACGTTCAAGGTCGGTGCCGTGGTGCAGGATGCCACCAACAACCGCGCCATCATCACCACCCAGCCGCTCGGGACCACGGCCCCCGCGGGCCAGTCGCCGCAGGACCGCCAGATCCGTGACGACCTCAACCAGAAGTTCGGCCCCGCCCCAGGCGGTGGCGACGCGGTCGAGACGTTCGACACGGTCGGGCCGCAGATAGCCTCCCAGCTGGTCATCACTGCCGCGGTCCTGGTGGCGGTCAGCTCAATGTTCATAGTCGGCTACCTGGCCTTCCGTTTCTCGGTGCCCGGCGTGGGTCGGTGGAAGTTCGCGGTCAGCGCCATAATCGCGCTGCTCCACGACGTCTTCATCCTTCTCGGCGTCTTCTCGATCCTGGGCAAAGTGTTCAACCTCGCCATTGGTGAGATCGACACGCTGTTCGTAACCGCGGCATTGACGGTGGTCGGCTTCAGCGTCCACGACACCATCGTCATCTTCGACCGGATCCGCGAGAACCTCCGCTTTGGCGGCGCCCAGCGGCTGCTCAAGCAGAACTTCGAGGCGGTGGTCAACCTCTCGATCATCCAGTCGCTGGCGCGGTCGGTGAACACCTCGATGACGGTTATCTTCGTGCTCCTTGGCCTGCTCCTGATCGCTCCCCAATCGATCAAGGGCTTCGCCCTGGCGTTGCTGGTGGGCATCATCAGCGGCACCTACTCGTCCATCTTCAACGCCAGCCCGCTGTTGGTGGCCTGGCGTGACTGGGAGACGACCGGGCGCTGACGTCTTGGCCACCGAACAACTGATCAAAAGCCTGGTCGAGCCGGCGGTGACATCGATGGGCTGTGAGCTGTGGGACATGGCACTCACCGGGCAGAAGGGACGGCGCCTGCTGCGCGTCTTTATCGACGCCCCCGGAGGGGTCGACCTGGAGCGCTGTTCCCGGGTTTCGCGTACGCTGCGTCCGATGCTTGACGCTGCCCCGGACCTCGCCGACGTCGACCTGGAGGTCTCCTCGCCGGGCGCCGAGCGACGCCTGCGGGGCATGGAGGACTACCGCCGCTACACCGGCTCGCGCGTCAACCTGCGTTACCGCCCGGCGCCCGAAGATGAGGCGGCCGGCGCCGAGAGCGTTGTCGAGGGCCAGCTGCAGCAGGTCGACGACCGCGAGCTCACGGTCCTGGCACGCGGAGACCGGGCCGTCGCGGTGCCCATCGAGGCCCTCATCGAGGCCCGCCTGGCGGTGGACTTCGGCGGCGACGATCGTCCTCGCGCGCGGCCGGGGCGGAGGCGGACGCGATGACCCTGGTCATGGGCGAGCTGCTGGCCGCGCTGGACCAGCTGCAGCAGGAGAAGGGCTTCAGCAAGGAGGGTCTGATCCAGGTGCTCGAGGAGGCCCTCGCCGAGGCCTACCGGCAGCGGCATGAGCCCGAGGGCGAGGTCGAGGTCCGCATCGACGTCGGCACCGGCGAGCTGCGCGCGGGGATCAACCAGCATGGTGAGTACCAACCGATCCCGCCTGAGGAGTTCCAGGCGGCGGCGGCGACCACGGCGCGCAAGGTCATCTTCGGCAAGCTGCGCGACGCCGAGCGCGAGCAGGTCCTCCAGGATGCCCTCCGTCACCGCGGCGAGCTGGCCTCGGCGGTGGTCGACCGCGTCGACGGCAGCATGGTCTTCGTCAAGATCGACCGCGACGGCGAGGGCGGGGGAGAAGCCCTGCTGCCTCCCGAGGAGCAGATCCCGGTCGAGACCTACGCCCCCGGCCAGCGAATCAAGGTGCTGCTCCTGGAGCCCCGGATGGGACGGCGGGGGCCGAGCCAGGTGGTGTCGCGTAGCAACCGCTCGCTGGTCAAGCGACTGCTGGAGTTCGAGGTGCCGGAGATCCTGTCGGGCGCGGTCCAGGTCAAGGCCTTGGCCCGTGAGGCGGGCCTGCGGACCAAGCTGGCGGTGGAGTCGACCGAGGAGGGGCTCGACGCGGTGGGTGCCTGCGTGGGGCCCAAGGGCGCCCGCATACGTGCCGTGGTCGACGAGCTCGGCGGCGAGCGAGTGGATGTCCTGGAGTGGTCCGAGGACCCCAACAGGCTGGTCGCCAACGCCCTCAGCCCGGCCAAGGTCAGCTCCGTGAGCACCGACGTCGACAGCCGCACCGCCACCGTCACCGTGCCCGCGGCCCAGCTGTCGCTGGCGATTGGCAAGGACGGCCAGAACGCCCGGCTGGCGGCGCGCCTGACCGGCTGGCGGATCGACATCAAGGGCGTCGAGGGCGACGAGGAGGAGGCCGCCCCCGACGCTCCCGAGGCGGCGGCGGATGCCCAGGAGGCCCCAGAGGCGGTTCAAAGCGGCCCCGGGGCGGAATAGCCCCAGTTCGGGCTGAGTTCAATAGAGATGACAAACAAAGGTCATTTGCCCACGCGCACGTGTGTGGCCTGTCGCACCTCAAAGCCCAAGCGCGAGCTCGTCCGGGTGGTCCGGACCGCCGAAGGAGAGGTGCGAGTCGACAGCTCCGGCAAGCTCAACGGCCGCGGCGCATACATCTGCCGCACCGAGGACTGCTGGACCCTGGCGGAGCGACGCCGGGCCCTGGAAAGGGCGCTGTCGGTCAGGCTGGACAGCGCCGCGTGGCAGAATCTTGTATCTTCCCGGCCCGCGATTGATACCGCGGGCCCCTGACTTGGAGGTTTCTCATCGCTCGAACTAAGCGTGGCCCGGCGCGTGGCATCCGGGTAGGACAGCTGGCGCGGGAGCTCAACCAGGATCCCCGCCAGGTACTCAGCTGGCTGCGTGAGCAGAACCAGCCGTACACGCACACCGGTGCCCAGCTCCCGGGCGAGATCGAAGACCTCGTCCGCAAGAACTTCGAGAAGGGCGGCGCCGGCCGCATCGTGGCGGGGCGGCCAGCCGAGGTTCAACTGCCGGCGACCATCACCGTGCGAGAGCTTGCCGAGGAGCTGAAGGTGAGCGCCGTCGACATCATCAAGGACCTGCTGAAGAACGGAATCGCCACCAGCGTCAACCAGCAGCTTGACTATGAGACGGCTGCGATCGTCGCCGACAACTTTGGCGTGGCCGCGACCCCGGCAGCCGCTGGCGCGGTCGGCGGTGCGGAGACGGCGGCCGAAGGCGAGACCGCCCAGGTCAAGTCCGAACTCTTCAGCACCGAGCAGGACGACCCGGCCGCACTGAAGCCGAGGCCGCCGGTGGTCACCGTCATGGGGCATGTCGACCACGGCAAGACCTCGATCCTGGACGCCATCCGAGAGACCAAGGTTGCGGCCGGGGAGGCGGGCGGCATCACCCAGCGCGTCGGCGCCTACCAGGTCGAGAAGAACGGCAAGAAGATTACGTTCATCGACACCCCGGGCCATGAAGCGTTCACCGCCATGCGCGCCCGGGGCGCCTCGATCACCGACGTCGCCGTGCTCGTGGTCGCCGCTGACGACGGCGTCATGCCCCAGACCAAGGAGGCGATCCAGCACATCAAGGCTGCGGGAGTGCCCCTGATCGTGGCGCTGAACAAGATCGACAAGGAAAACGCCAACCCCGAGCGGGTCAAGCAGGAGCTGGCCGAGAACGCCGTCCAGGTCGAGGAATATGGAGGCGACATTCCCCTGGTGGCGGTGTCGGCCAAGGAGAAGCGAGGCCTCGACGACCTGCTGGAGATGATCCTGCTGGTGATCGAGATCGCCGACCTCAAGGCCAACCCCGACAAGCCGGCGGCGGGCACGATCATCGACGCCCACCTGGAGCGCGGCCGTGGCCCCGTGGCCACCGTGCTGGTCCAGGCGGGAACGCTCAACATCGGCGACACCTTCGTCATCGACGACATCAACGGCCGGGTCCGCGCCCTTCTTGACGAGGACGGCAACAAGCTGGAGTCGGCCGGGCCGGGCCAGCCCGCGGTCGTCACTGGCCTACCCGACGTGCCCAACGCCGGCGACCTGCTTGAGGTTGTCGACTCCGAGCGCACCGCCCGCACCATCGCGGAGCAGCGCCGGGAGACACGCCGCAAGGCCCAGGTGGCGGCGGCGCCCAAGCAGCGGCTCGAGGACCTCTACGCCCAACTGCAGCAGGGCGACGTCAAGGACCTCAACCTGGTGGTCAAGGCAGACAGCCACGGCGCCCTGGAGGCCCTCAAGGGGCAGATCACCAGGATCCAGGACGAGAAGGTGCGGATCCAGGTGATCTACGAGGGCGTGGGCAATGTCAGCGAGTCGGACGTCAACCTGGCGGCGGCCTCTGAGGCCATCGTCATCGCCTTCAGCGTCAAGAGCGATGACCGGGCGCTCGAGGCGGCCGAGAAGCAGAAGATCGAGATCCGCAACTACGACGTCGTCTACAACCTGACCGACGACATCGCGAAGGCGGTAAAGGGCATGTACGAGCCGACCTTCAAAGAGGTCTTCGAGGGCAAGGCCGAGATCAAGCT
The DNA here is from genome assembly GCA_035938265.1 of Candidatus Dormiibacterota bacterium. Lineage (GTDB taxonomy): Bacteria > Chloroflexota > Dormibacteria > DASZGP01 > DASZGP01 > DASZHA01. Next base: position 17,367 of record DASZHA010000003.1, on the reverse strand, counting down.
GCCCATCAAGGTCCCCAAGATCGGGCTCATCGCCGGGTCGCTGGTCACCGAGGGCAAGGTCTCGCGCGGGTCGGTGGCCAAGGTGCACCGTGGCCGCGACATCGTCATCGAGACCAAGATCACGTCGCTTCGGCGCTTCAAGGAGGACGTGCGCGAGGTCATCGAGGGCCTCGAATGCGGCATTCACCTGGAGAACTTCCAGGAGTTCGAGGAGGGCGACATCATCGAGTCGTTCGTGCTCCAGCAGGAGAACCCGTAGGGTCTGCCTGGGCCCGCTGGATGTGAAATGCCGACACATCGCGTCGACAAGGTCTCGGCTCAGCTGCAGGCTGAGATCAGCGAGATCCTGGCCCGCCGCCTCCGCGATCCCAGGGTCGGGCTGATCAGCGTCCTGGGCGTCGACCTGACCCCGGACCTGCGCGTGGCCCGGGTGCGGGTCAGCACCCTGGGTGGCGACGAGGACCACGCCGAGCTGATGGAGGTGCTGGACCACGCCCGCGGATTCATCCGACACGAGCTCGCCGCCGGCCTGCGCAACCTGCGACGCATCCCCGAGATCCGCTTCATCGACGACCGCAACACCGAGTACGCCGTCCACATCGAAGAGGTGATCGAGCAGATCCACGCCGAGGAGCCGCATGGCGGCTGAGGCCGGAGAGATCCGCAGGCTGGTGGAGCGCAGCGACCGTGTGCTGGTGCTGGCCCACAAGGACCCCGACGGCGACACCCTGGGGTCGGCGCTGGCGATGACCGAGGTCCTGCGGGAGCTCGGCAAGACGGTGGCGACGCGTGTGCTGGGCACCATGCCCAGCATGTACACCTTCCTTCCCGGGGCGGAGCTGATCAACGCCGAGGAGGACGGCCTTCCGTATGACCTGGTGGTCAGCATGGACGCCAGCAACCTGGAGCGCCTGGGCGACGTCCTCCAGGGCGTGCCCGAGGGAACCCTCCTGGTCAACATCGACCACCACGTCAGCAACACCCGCTTTGGCGATATCAACCTGGTCACCCCCGAGGCGTCGTCGACAGCCGAGGTCACCTTCGACCTGCTCAACGACTGGGGCACGGAGATCTCGCCCCAGGTTGCCAACAACCTTTACGTCGGCGTCCTGACCGACACCGGCGGCTTCCGCCACGAGAACACCACGGAGCGGGCGCTGGAGATCGCTGCCCGGCTGGTGCACTGTGGTGCCGACGCCGCCGGCATCGCCGAGCGGGTGTACAAATCGCACAAGCTCTCGACCATGAAGCTGACCGCGCTGGTGCTGGGCACGATGGGGTTCGACTGCGACGACCGCCTGGTCCACGCCCAGGTATCGCAGGAGCTCCTGGCCAAGGCCGGGGCACAGATGGACGAGACCGAGGGCCTGATCGACATGCTCCAGAGCGTGGACGGGCTGGAGCTGGCCATCCTCTTCAAGGAGACCGGCCCCAACCTCACCAAGATCTCGGTGCGCAGCCGGGGCAACGCCAGCGCCAACGAGCTGGCGGCGGCCTTCGGGGGCGGCGGCCACGAGCGAGCCGCCGGCGCGGAGATCGAGCTGCCGCTGGTCGAGGCAACCAAAGCGGTGCTGGCCAAAGCCCGCGAGTCCCTGGACTAGCCCCGGCGATGGCCGTGGTCGGGGTGCTGAACCTCGACAAGCCGAAGGGCCCGACCTCCGCGGCGGTGGTGGGAAGGCTCCGGCGGAGCTCAGGGGTGAAGCGTGTCGGTCACGGCGGCACGCTTGACCCGCTGGCCTCGGGCGTGTTGCCCATCTTCTTCGGGCGCGCCACCGTCCTCGCCGACCTCCTCTCGCGGCAGGGCAAGAGCTACCGCGCGACGATCCGATTCGGCGCCACCTCGACCACTGACGACGCCGAGGGCCGGCTGACGCCGGCGGAGGTCCCTGCGGGGCTGGATTCGGACGCCGTGACGGCGGCGCTGGCGGGCTTCAAGGGCAGCATCCAGCAGCGTCCGCCCGGGTTCTCGGCGATCAAGGTGGCGGGGGAGCGGAGCTACCGCCGCGCCCGCGCCGGCGAGGCCGCGGCGCTGCCGCCGCGCGAGGTGCTGGTGGACTCAATGACGCTGGCCTCGTGGCAGCCGGCGGCCGCCGGCGATGCCGGGCCAGCTGTTGTGGTCGAGGTGAGCTGTGGACCGGGCTTCTATGTGCGCTCGCTGGCCCGCGACCTGGGTGAGGCGGTGGGCACGGCGGCGTACCTTGAGTCGCTGGTGCGCACCGGCGTGGGGCCGATGCGCCTGCAAGACGCGATCTCGCTGGAGGACGCCGAGGCTCGAGGTCGAGAGATCGCGGCGTGGCTATCCCCGCCCAGCGTGGCCCTGGCGGGGAGGACCGCGGTTGACGTCGACAAGGCCGGCGAGGAGGACCTGCGCCACGGACGCGCGGTGGCCGCCCCCGAGGCCGAGGCGGGAGATGCCTACGCCGTGGATGCCGCCGGCCGCGTGCTGGCCCTGGGCCACGTATCGGGTCAGCGCTTCCGGCCCCGCAGGCTGGTGGAGCTGGCGTGAACGTTCACTTCGACCTCCCCAAGAAGTCGCTGCCCCCGGGCTGGCTCACGATCGGCAGCTTCGACGGCGTCCACCGGGGCCACCAGAAGGTGATCAAGCGGCTGGTGGATGCGGCCAGCCGCGACGGCGTGCCTTCCACAGTGATGACATTCGACCCCCACCCGCGCTGTGTGCTGGCACCCGATACCTGCCCTCTGAGCCTGACCACCGTCGACGAACAGGCCGAGGCGATGGCCGACCTTGGCGTCGACAACCTGGTGGTGATGCCCTTCACGCGCAAGCTGTCCCAGCTCACGGCGACCCAGTTCATGGCGAAGGTGACCCGCAAGATCCCGCTCCGAGGCCTGGTCATCGGCTATGACTTCGCCCTCGGCCACCAACGCCGCGGCGATCGCGCCTTCCTCGAGCACTACGGCGACACCCACGGGTTCGAGGTCGAGGTGATCACCCCGCATTCCACCGAGGGCAAGATCATCAGCAGCTCGCGTCTCCGCGAGCTCCTCCTCGACGGCCAGGTTGCCCACGCCGCCCGGCTCCTCGGCCGCCACTACTCCACCAAATCGTTCGTTGAACACGGCACCGGCACCGGCAGTCGCATCGGCTACCCGACCGCGAATTTCGCCATAACGCCGAACAAGCTGGTACCCAAGCACGGCGTCTACGCCATCTGGGTCGACATCGACGGCCAGGCCTACCCGGGCGCCATGAACATCGGCTACCGTCCGACCTTCGGGGGGACGACGTTGACCGTGGAGGCGTTCATCTTCGACTTCGACCGGGACATCTACCAGCAGACGGTTCGCGCGCGCTTCGTGCAGCGGATCCGCGACGAGAAGAAGTTCAAATCCCCAGAAGCCCTGGTGCAGCAGATCACCAAGGACGTCGCCCGGGCGCGGGCCATACTGAGCCGGTGAAAACCGTCTTCGTGGTCAATCCCGCCTCTGCCAACGGGCGCACGGGGAAGGAGTGGCCGCGACTGTCGGCGAAGCTGAAGTCGCTGGGCGTTGAGCACGAGGCGGTCATGACCCGCGCCCCCGCCGAAGCCACCGAGCTAACCGCGCGGGCGCTGGCGGACGGTGCCGACGTGGTCGTGGCGGTGGGGGGCGACGGCACCCTCAACGAGGTGGCCAATGGCTTCTTTAAGGGCAAGCCGCCAGAGGCCAGCGCGATTGCCCTGATGCCGTACGGCACCGGTGGCGATTTTCGCCGCACGCTCGGCATCCCGACCGAGCTGGAGGCGGTGGCCGAGATGCTGAGGAAGGGGAATCGCCGGACCATCGACGCTGGTCGCATCGACATGCAGAGCCTTGACGACATCCCCCTGACTCGCCACTTCGTCAACATCGCCGACGCGGGCATCGGGGGGGTGGTGGTCGAACGCGTCAACCACGCCAGCAAGGTACTCGGCGGCCGGCTCACGTTCCAACTGGTATCGCTGCGGACGCTGCTGAGCTACAAGCCTCAGCCGGTTGAGGTAATGAGCGAGGAGCGGAACTGGGAGGGGAGGGCCCAGAACGTCGTGGTGGCCAACTGCCAGTACTTCGGCGGCAGCATGCACGTGGCGCCCGGGGCAAAGCCCGACGACGGGCTCTTCGACGTGGTCGTCTTCGGCGACATTGGCGGACTGGAGGCGATCCGGTCGATCCAGAGCATCTACAAGGCTCAGCACGTCAACAACCCCAAGGTCACGCACTGGCGCACGGCCGAGCTGCAATTGCTGTCGCCGGAGCGCGTCCTGATCGATGTGGACGGGGAGATGTGCGGCACACTGCCGGCCACCTTCAAGGTGATCCCGAAAGCGCTCAACGTGATCGTCCCTTGACAGCGAATGGGTGTTCGCCCCGCGAACTCCGGGTATACTCTGCGGGAACTCAAGAGAGAACGATAGAGAGAGCATGTCTTTAGCCATCGAGAAGTCCGAGATCGTCAAAGAGCACCAAACCCACGGCACCGATACCGGTTCGCCCGAGGTCCAGGTGGCTTTGATGACCGAACGGGTCAAGTACCTGACCGAGCACCTGAAGCAGCATCCCAAGGACCATCACACGCGTCTGGGGCTGCTCAAGCTGGTCGGTCGTCGCCGTCGCCTCCTGGACTACCTCGCACGTCGGGATATCTCCCGCTACCGGTCCCTCATCGAGAAGCTGGGCCTGCGCCGCTAAGCGCATCCCCCGCATCAACAATTAGATAGGGACCGTCCCCAGACCCACCGCGTCAGCGATTGGCGAGAGCGGCACACCAATTTGTGCCGTTGCCTCCAGTTTCTGACTGAAAGGGTGAGCGGGGCGGGACCGCCGAGGAGACCATGACCCCTGAACCCAAAGCCATAGAGCATCGCGTAGGCGATCGCGCTATCACCATCGAAACCGGCCGCGTTGCCGAGCAGGCCAACGGCGCCGTCTTTGTCCGCAGCGGCGACACCATGCTGCTGGTCACCGCGACGATGTCCAAGGAGCCCCGGCCGGGCATCGACTTCCTGCCGCTGACGTGCGACTACGAGGAGAAGATCTACGCCGCCGGGCGCATCCCCGGCAGCTTCTTCCGCCGCGAGGGCCGTCCGGGCGAGCAGGGCATCCTGAATTCGAGGCTGATCGACCGCCCGGTGCGGCCGCTCTTCGACAAGGACCTGCGCCTCGACATCCAGGTCGTGGCCACCGTGCTGTCCGTCGACCACGACGCCGACCCCGCGACCCTGGCGATCAATGGCGCCTCCGCGGCGCTGTCGATCTCGGACATCCCCTGGAAGGGCCCCATCGGCGCCGTCCGCATGGGCATGATCGAAGGCGAGCTGGTGGTCAACCCCTCGGTTGCCGCCCTGCCGCAGTCGAAGCTGGACCTGATCGTGGCCGGCACCAAGGACGCCATCATCATGGTCGAGGCCGGCGCCCGCGAGGTCGACGAGGAGACCGTGGTGAAGGCCCTGGAGATGGCGCACGACGAGATCAAGCGCATCTGCGCCACCATCGACGAGTTCGCCAAGCACCTGGGCAAGGAGAAGCGGGTGATCGAGCCCGCCGCTGTTGACGAGGAGCTGAAGCACGCCGTCGAGGAGCTCAGCGAGGCCAAGATCACAGACGCCATCGGCAACCCCGACAAGATGTCCCGCGAGGACGCCCTCAGCGACATCAAGAAGGAGGTCCTCGAGGCCCTGGCGGAGCAGTTCCCCGAGCGCGATGGGGAGGTCGGCGGCGTCTTCGAAAAGACGGTCAAGCGCGTCGTCCGCGACGCCATCATCGACAAGGACATGCGTCCCGACGGCCGCAAGTCCACCGAGATCCGGCCGATCTGGTCCCAGGTCGGGGTCCTGCCCCGCACCCACGGCTCGGCGATCTTCACCCGCGGCCAGACCCAGGCGCTGTCGGTGGTCACCCTGGGATCCAGCGGTGACGCGCAGAAGATCGACGCCCTGGGGCTGGAGACCTCGAAGCGGTACATGCACCACTACAACTTCCCGCCCTTCTCCGTCGGCGAGGCGCGACCCCTGCGCAGCCCCGGCCGCCGCGAGATCGGTCACGGGGCGCTCGCCGAGCGGGCGCTGTACAACGTCCTCCCGCCAGAGAGCGAGTACCCGTACGTCATCCGCGTGGTCACCGAGATCCTGAGCTCCAACGGCTCCACCTCGATGGCCTCCGTTTGCGGCTCGACGCTTTCCCTGATGGACGCCGGGGTGCCGATCAAGTCGCCCGTGGCGGGCATCGCCATGGGTCTCATAACCCGCACCGGGGACGCCTCCGAGGGCGCCGAGTACTCCATCCTCAGCGACATCCAGGGCGTCGAGGACGCCCTTGGGGACATGGACTTCAAGGTCGCCGGCACCGCCGAGGGCATCACCGCCCTACAGATGGACATCAAGGTCACCGGCCTCTCCATGGAGGTCATGCGCAAGGCGCTGGCCCAGGCCCGCGAAGGCCGTATGCACATCCTTGGCAAGATGGCCGAGACCCTCAGCGAGCCGCGCAAGGAGATGAGCGCCTACGCGCCACGCATCACCACCATCAAGATCAACCCCGACAACATCCGCGACGTCATCGGCCCCGGCGGCAAGATGATCCGCGCCATCACCGAGGAGTGCGGGGTTTCGATCGACGTCGAGGACGACGGCAGCATCAACATTGCCTCCACCGACGCCGAGTCGACCCAGAAGGCGATCGAGTGGATCAAGTCCCTGACCGACGACGTCGAGGTCGGGCGGGTCTACCTTGGCAGGGTGGCGCGGCTGATGCCGTTTGGCGCCTTTGTCTCGGTGCTGCCCAAGAAGGACGGCCTGGTCCACGTCAGCAAGCTCGCCGACTGGCGGGTCAACAGCGTCGAGGACTTCGTCCAGGAGGGCGACCAGATCCTGGTCAAGGTCGACGAGATCGACCGCCAGGGTCGGGTCAACCTCTCGCGACGCGATGCCCTCAAGGAGGCCGAGAAATGGGGCCTGAGCGAGGCCGACGAGAAGTTCGCCAAGCCCCCGGTCCGCCCCGAGAACGCGGAGGAGCCGGTCTTCGCAGGCGAGCGTGACCGCGGCCCGCGCCGTGAGCGCGAGCCCCGCGGTGGTGGCTACGGCGGTGGCGGCTTCGACGGTGGCCCGCGCGACAGTGGAGCTCGGGATAGTGGACCGCGCGACAGCGGCCTGGGAGACAGCGGCGGATCTGACGGCGGCCCGCGCGAAGGCGCAGGCGACGACGGAGGCGCGCAGCCGGCGCGCTTCCGCGGCAACCGCCCGCCCCGCGACTAGCCTCGCCAGCGCCGATGAGCCCGAGGAAGCAGATCTCCTCGGGCTCGCCTTCCCCGAAGGCGGCGCGGCCCAAGGCCGCGGCCGCGAAGTCAACAGATACCGAAGAAACCTCGGCCGTTGAGGTCGAGGCCTCGTCAGAGGCAGACGAGATGGCCGTCAGCAGCGCCGTTCCAACAGCGGATGCTGACGCGGAGTCGTCCCTCGAGGTCGTCTTCACCTACCGCAGCGCCGGACAGTCCGTTGCTATCTTCTGGCGCGGTCGACAGGTGAAAACCGTCGGCGGCGCAGTCGGCGCTGCGCTCAGGCGAAAGCTCGCCGAGGCCGACGAGGCAACTGCCCAGGGCCTGCTGGCGCGAGCCAGCGGTAACTTCAAGCGGGGCACCGAGCACCCGCGCTAGGCTCGCGAGCACAAGGAGGGAATCACTTTGGCCGGTGAGGACAACAGGGCCGCGGTCGAGCGGATGCTCAACGCGATCTCGGCGGGTGACATCAGCGTGATGGACGAGGTCTTCGCCGACGCGGCGGTGATCGACTGGCCCGCCAGCAACGAACGCTTGAATGGGGCGGAGAACCGCCGGGCGGTCTACCAGCGAACGCCGGTGCTGCCCAAGATCACATTTCGCCGTGTCTTCGGCGATGGCGACCTGTGGATCGTCGAAGGCAGCTTCAACTACGACGGCGATGCCTATGAGGGAATCCTGGTCTTCGAGTTCGGCGACGGGAAGGTCGCGCACCAAACCGGCTACTGGGCCAAGCCCGGCGAGGGGCCGGCGTGGCGCGCTGAGTGGGTCGAAAAGCTTCGCTCCTGAGCGCTGGCGTACGCATCCTGGGCCGAGCGAAGTCCGTTAGTCTGACTGTCCGACGGAGAGGAGGCGAGATTGGGAGAGGCTGAGAACCAGGCAGCCATTGACAAGCTGGGTGGTGGAGAGGGCTGAGCGAAAGAGGGTCTCGTCGGGATCGCCGTTCGAGGCCCGCATCGGTTTCACCCGGGCCATCCGCGTCGGGGATCGCGTGTGGGTATCCGGCACTGCGCCCATCTGGCCCGATGGCACCGTCAACCTCGAGCCCAGGATGCAGGCGCGGCGGTGCCTCGAGATCATTGTTGCCGCCCTCGCCGAGGCCGGTGCCGAGCCGCGGCATGTCGTCCGCACACGGATGTTCATCACCGACCCTGATATAGCCGAGGCCGTAGGCAGCGTCCATGCGGAGTTCTTCGGCGAGCACCGTCCGGCGGCGACGATGGTGGTTGTCAGCGCATTGCTGGACCGCAGGTGGAAGGTGGAGATCGAGGCCGAAGCCGTCATCGACGACTGAGCGGCGGTTCTACTCCTCGCTCTCGGTCCGGCGGTCGCCGCCGGCATCGCCTGTAACCACCAGCACGGCTTCGGCGCTGGCCAGCAGCTGACCGTCGGCGTCGGTGACCTCACCGGTCGCCATCACCTTGTTCCCGTCGCGGGCACCACGGCCGCGCACCTGCACCGGCGCTTCGGTGGGCACGGGTGCCTTGTAGGCGATGTTGAGCTGCACCGTCGGTGCCTCGAGGCCGAGGACACCGGTCGCCTGCATCTGGATCGCCTCGTCCAGCATCGTTGCCACCACGCCGGCGTGGGCGACGCCGGGGAAGCCGGCGAAGAACGGTCCCAGGTTGGCGTCGATGACGATGTCATCGCCGACCCGCCGGGAGTGCTGCCGCAGGTGCAGACCGGTCGGGTTGTGCTCGCCGCAGCCGTAGCAGCGGCTGAAGTCCTTGGCCTGGCTCACCGCGCGAAGATAGCACCACCGGCGTCCGTAGAATCGGGCCATGGCTTCTGAGATCGGCGTCATCGTCTGTGGCGCCCTGGGCAAGGTCGGCCGCACGGTGGTCGCCGCGGTTGAGGCCGAGCCGGACATGCACCTTGCCGGCGCGGTCGACCTCGACGACGACCTGCTCGAGGCGCTGGCCCGCGGGAACGTGATGGTCGACTTCACCGCGCCCAACGCCGCGTTTGACAACGCCCAGGCTGCAATTGCGGCCGGCGTCGCGCCGGTGGTAGGAACCACCGGGATGAGCGAGGACCAGGTCGATCAGCTGGCCGCCAGCGCCGACCGCGCCCAGACCGGTGGCGCGGTCATCCCCAACTTCGCCATCGGCGCGGTGCTGATGATGCGGCTGGCGGAGATCGCGGCGCCCTATTTCGACGCCGTCGAGGTGATCGAGGCCCACCACGCCACCAAGCTGGACGCGCCCTCTGGCACCGCGCTGAGCACCGCGCGCCGATTGGGCGCGGCGCGCCGGCAGCCCTTCGCCTACTCGCGGCCCGAGAAGGTGACCCTGGACCACACCCGTGGGGGAGAGGAGGGGGCGGTCGGGGTCCACAGCCTGCGGCTCCCGGGGCTGGTAGCCGACCAGGAGATCCTCTTCGGCGCCCAGGGCCAGACGCTGTCGATCGCTCATCGCACCACCAGCCGCGAAGCCTTCATGCCCGGCGTGCTGGCCACCGTGCGCGCCGTGTTGCGCCAGCGCCGCTTCTTCCGCTCCCTGGACGACGTCCTCGGGCTGCCCCCGCTGGGAGCGGCCTAATGGGCCTACGCGTGGGTGTGGTCGGCGCCACAGGGATGGTGGGCCGCACCATGCTCCACGTGCTCGATCAGCGCCGCTTCCCGGTGGACGAGCTGCGCCCGATGTCATCGGCACGCTCGGCGGGCACGGATGTCCTCTTCAAGGGCGAGAGCCACCGCGTCATCGAGGCGAGGCCCGAGGCCTTCACCGGCCTCGACGTTGTCCTCTTCTCCGCGGGGGCCAAGGCCAGCCGCGCCCTGGCGCCGGCTGCCCGGGAGGCGGGCGCCACCGTGGTCGACAACTCGTCGGCCTGGCGGCTCGAGCCCGACATCCCGTTGGTGGTGCCCGAGGTCAACCCCGAGGCCGCCCGCAGCCACAACGGCATCATCGCCAACCCCAATTGCTGCGCCATCCCCCTGACCGTTGTGCTCAAGCCGATCGGGGACCTGTCGCCGCTGCGACGGGTGTTGGTCGATACCTACCAGTCCGCATCGGGCGCGGGTTGGAAGCTGGTCGACGAGCTGGGGGCCCAGCGTCGCGCCATCGCTGCAGGCGAAGACCCTTCAACCTCCGTGTACCCGCACGTGCTGGAGGCCAACGTCGTCCCCGGTGGCTGGGTCATGGACAAGTCGATGCCCGCCCTCACCCCGCCGGTCTTTGAGGACCCGGAGGCCGCCTACGCCTACAACCAGGAGGAGCTGAAGATCATCGCCGAGACCCGCAAGATCCTCGGCCTCCCCGGCTTGGCGATCTCATGCACGACGGTCCGGGTCCCCGTCGAGGTCGGCCACAGTGAGGCGGTCTGGATCGAGACCGAGAGCCCCCTCAGTCCCGCCGACGTTCGCGCCCGCCTGTCGGCGTCCCCCGGCGTTGTCGTCGAGGACGACCCCGAGGCCCAGGTCTACCCGCTCTCGCGCAGCGCCGCCGGCACCGACGAGGTCCACGTTGGCCGCATCCGCCGCGACCTCTCTCACCCGGCCGGCACCGCCCTCTGGCTGGCCGCCGACAACCTGCGCAAGGGTGCCGCCACCAACGCCGTCCAGATCGCCGAGCTCCTCTTCGCCTGAGGTCCACAGGCCGCCTGGCCCGATCTCCGGGCGGCCATATAATCCAGTGACCATGAGCGCCCCCGTAAAGGACCTCGGTCGGGTCTTGACCGCGATGGTCACGCCCTTCGACGCCAACGGCGACCTTGACCTGCGGCAGGCCGAGCGGCTGGCTCACTACCTCGTCGCCAACGGCAACGACGGGCTGGTGGTCAACGGGACCACCGGCGAGTCGCCGACGCTGAGCCACGATGAGAAGCTCGAGCTGCTGCGCGCCGTGCGCTCCGCCGTGCCCGACGCCCCCGTCGTCATGGGGACGGGGACCAACGACACGGCGGCCTCGATCATGCTCTCGCAGGAATGCCTGCGGCTTGGCGCGGACGCGGTGATGGCGGTGGTGCCCTACTACAACAAGCCGCCGCAGAAATCGCTGTACGCCCACTTCAAAGCGATCGCCGACGGCATCGACGGCCCCCTGGTGATGTACAACGTGCCCACCCGGACGATCACCAACCTGGCCGCCGAGACCGCCATCCGGCTGTCGCAGGTCTCCAACATCATCGCCCTCAAGGAGGCCACCACCGACCTCTCCCAGTGCGCCGCGGTGGCCGCTGGGGTGGAGCCCGGCTTCCGCGTGTATTCGGGCGAGGACAGCATCACTCTGCCCATGCTCGCGGTTGGTTTCCACGGCGTGGTCAGCGTCGCCGGGCACTTCGCTGGGCCTGGTATCCACGCCCTGGTCGACGCCTACCTCGAGGGCCAGGTCGAGGAGGCGAGACGCCTCAATGCCCTGCTTCAGCCGATCTTCAAGGAGATCTTCTGCACCACCAGCCCGGTGCCGACCAAGGCGCTCTTCCGGCGGCTTGGCTTCGACGTGGGCGACACCAGGCTGCCGCTGGTGATGGACGAGATCACCAACGCCCAGGTCGAACGCCTGGTGGAGATCGTGAACGACCTCGGCGAGCTGGCCGCCACTGTGCCGCAGCCTGCCTCCCCGGCGGCCGGCGCCTAGCCGGTCCAGGCTGCTGACGACCCCCCAGCGCCGGCGGCGGTGAGCGAGGCCCTCCTAGGCCTCCACCAGGAAGTCCGCGGCTGCCAGCTCTGCGTCCTCTCCCGCACGCGCACCCAGGCGGTGCCGGGCGACGGCGACCCGGCGGCCAAGATCATGATCGTGGGGGAGGCCCCGGGGCAGAACGAGGACAAGCAGGGGCTGCCTTTTGTCGGCGCCGCCGGGCAGCTGCTCAACCAGCTGCTCTCGGGCATTGGCATCGAGCGCAAGGACGTCTACATCACCAACATAGTCAAGTGCCGGCCGCCGGGCAACCGTGACCCGCTACCCGAGGAGGTCGGCGCCTGCTCCGGCTACCTCGACCGGCAGGTAGAGTACATCCGGCCGGCCGTGATCCTGCTCCTCGGGCGCCATGCCCTGCAGCGGTTGCTGCCGGGGTCGTCGGGGATCTCTCGGGTCCACGGCCAGATGGTTCAGCGCGGCGACCGCGCCTACGTTCCCCTGTACCACCCGGCGGCCGCGCTCTACAACAACTTCCTCCTTGACACGTTGAGGCAGGACTTCTCCCGAGTGCGCGACTACATCGCAGAGATCGAGGCCAGGCGGGCGGCGGCTGCGCCGGCGGCAACGGACACGGACCCCAAGGAGCAGCTATCGCTCTTCTGAGAGTCATCCCCCTTGGTGGCCTGGGGGAGATCGGCCTAAATATGATGGCCGTCGAGTACGGCGACCGCATCCTGGTCATCGACGCCGGCCTGATGTTCCCCAAGGAAGAGATGCTGGGCGTCGACCTGGTCATCCCCGACATCAGCTACCTGGTCGAGCGTCGCGACCGAGTCGAGGCCATCATCCTGACCCACGGCCACGAGGACCACATCGGGGCGCTTCCATTCGTCGTCAACCGGCTCAACGTGCCGATCTACGGCACCCGGATGACGCTCGGCCTGGTCCGCAACAAGCTCCGCGAGCACAAGCTGCTGGACCAGGCGACGCTGAACGAGGTCAAGGCCGGCGACGTCGTCAACCTGCCACCGTTCTCGGTCGAGTTCATCCACGTCGCCCACTCCATCCCCGGCACCACCGCCCTGGCGATAACCACGCCTGCGGGGGTGGTCATGCACTCCGGCGATTTCAAGCTCGACGAGACCCCGGTCGACGGTCATCCCACCGACATCGGACGGCTCGCGGAGTATGGCCAGAACGGCGTCCTGCTCTTCATGTCGGACTCCACCAACGCGGAGCAGGAGGGCCATACGCCGTCAGAGCAGCTGGTCTCCGACGCCTTCAGGACCATCTTTCCGCAGGCCGAGGGGCGAATCATCATCACCACCTTCGCCTCTAACATCTACCGCCTGCAGCAGGCTATGGAGGTGGCCCACCAATTCGGCCGCAAGGTGGCGGTGGTGGGGCGGAGCATGTCCAACAACATTCACCTGACCCAGGAGCTGGGGCTGCTGAAGATCCCGCCAGACACCATGGTCTCGGTCAAGGAGGTGGGCAAGCTCCCGGACGACCAGGTGGTAGTCCTCAGCACCGGCGCCCAGGGCGAGCCGCTCTCGGCGCTGTCCCGCATCGCCAATCGTGAGCACCCCCAGATCCAGGTCAAGAAGGGCGACACCATCATCCTGTCGGCCACGCCCATCCCCGGCAACGAAGCCCTGGTCCACCGCACCATCAACAATCTTTACCGGCACGGGGCCAAGGTCTTCTACTCGGCGCGCAACCGGGTCCACGTGTCCGGCCACGCATCGGCGGGCGACCTCAAGATCGTGCTCAACCTGGTGCGACCGAAGTTCTTCGTGCCCATCCACGGCGAGGACCGCCACCTGGCCCACCACGGCCTCTTGGCCCAGGATATCGGGCTGGCCGAGAGCAACGTCATGATCGCCGGCGACGGGGCCATCATCGACGTCGGCGGGGAGCACTTCGCCTCCGACGGCCGGGTGGATGCGGGCTACGTCTTCGTCGACGGGCTGGGCATCGGCGATATCGGCAGCGCCGTCCTCCGCGATCGCAAGCACCTGGGCCAGGACGGCATCTTCGTGCTGGTCGTAAGCGTCGACCACTCCAGTGGCGCGGTCCTGGGCCGCCCCGACGTGGTCACCCGCGGGTTCGTCCATCCCGGCAGCAACGACGACCTGATCGAGTCGACCAAGGACCATGTGCTCAAAGCCATGGCCAGGCTCCACGAGGAAAAGACCGAGCCCGTGATCCTGCAGGAGAAGCTCAAGGACGTGATCGCCAAGCACCTCTACGACCGGACCAAGCGCCGCCCCATGGTGGTGCCGGTGGTGATGGAGGTCTAAAGCACCGGGCAGCCCCACCCGGGCGCCGGTTACGATACCGCCGTGGCGCTACCGGAAGGGCAGGAATTCCACCTCGGCCGGGTCCGGGACCTGGATATCTCGATGTCGGCGCTGGGTATCGGGGGGACGCTGTTCAACATCGTGCTGTTCACGCTGCTGGGCAGGGTGCTGTTCAAGCGCCCGGCGAAACGGGCCCTGGCCGGAGGGGTGACGCTGGCCTTGATCCATTGGAGCCTCGAGCTATGGCACAACCTGGGGCACGATGTGGCGGCGCGAATGACGGGCCATCCGATGAGCGGAATCCGGTTCGGCGCCTACGGTGTTCTTGGCACCGGGTTGTACCCCGACGACGAGGGCGAGCTGCCGCCACGGGTCCACATCACGCGCGCCCTGGGCGGCCCCATCGGCAGCGCGGCCATGTCGGTGGGCACGGGGCTGCTGGCGCTGGTTGCGGCGCCCTTCTCCTTCAGTTGGATCCCGCTGGTCGCCTTCCTCGACAACCTCCTTGTGTTCACGATCGGGGCCTGGATCCCGCTGGGGTTCAACGACGTCAGCACGATCCTGTACTGGATGCGGCGGCGCTAGACGCTTCTTCTCAAGCGCCAGATCGCCTGTTAGACTGCGGGTGACTTTCTAAGTTCACGCTCCACTCATGTCAACTTCACGTCGCAGCACACGTCGCCGCCCACCGTTCGCCGCTCCGCGCAAGAGTCGGCGAGCCCCAGCGCGCCGCAAGCCTTCGGCGCGGGGAAGAGGGGCCAGCGGGGTCGCCAGGAAGGCCGCCAGCCAGGTCGGCCTGCCGCACCTGGAGCTGACCGACCACCAGCGCCGCGAGGGCTTCGGCCTGATGCTCCTGATCGTGGCGGCTCTCTTTGCCCTGGCGGTGATCTTCTCGCCGGGCGCCGGCCTCAGCCGCCTGCGTGGCTTCCTCCTCGACGCCGTCGGCCTCGGCTGGCTGGCGCTGGTGATCATCCTGGTGGCCGGCGGCCTGTCCATGATCAGCGGCCGGAAGCTGGAGGAGGGGGAGACCTCGGTCCGCACCAGCCGCAACCAGGCCGCGGTCCTGGTCGGCCTGGCGCTGCTGTCCCTGGCGGTGCTGGGGCTGCTGCAGCTGGTCCTGATCCATCCCAACCAGTTCTTCCCGCTGCACCAGCAGGCTGGTGGCCTGATCGGCGCCTTCGTCGCCTCCAAGCTGAACGACGTCCTGACCGCCTGGGGCGCGGCGATCGTGCTTTTGGGCGCGGCCCTGTTCGGCGCCATGCTCAGCTTCGACCTCTCGCTGGCGGCGCTGGGCGAGAAGATCCGGAAGGCCGAACCGGAGGAGGTCGAGGAGGAGCTGGAGCCTGAGGAGGAGCACGTCAAGCTCGGCGGCCGCCTCGCCGGCATCGCGTCCGCGGACAGGGAGCCGCGCCTGGCCAGGGCGCTGCCGCCACCACCGCCACAGCCAGTCTTCCCTTCGCTGCTCGAGCCGGCTGAGGAATCGAACCCTGATGCCGAGGCGGGCTTGACCGACGAGGCTCAGCGCAACCTTGACCCGACCGAGGCCGAGAAGGCGCGCGCCGCCGCCCAGGCCGAGTGGGACGCCGCCGCCGCCGCCGCCCACGAGGCCGGCGACGAGGAGCGCAAGGTCTGGGTGCTGCCACCGCAGACGCTGCTCGACCCGATGGCCTCCAAAGCCGAGAAGCTGCAGGAGGAGGTCAAGCACAACATCGAGGTGCTGGAAGGGACCCTGGGCAGCTTTGGCGTCGCGGCCCGGGTCAAGGGGGTCAACTCCGGGGCCAGCGTCACGCAGTACGAGCTGGAGCCGGCCAAGGGCGTGCCGGTGCGCAAGATCACGGCGCTGCAAAACGACCTCGCCCTGGCCCTGGCCGCCCCAATTCGGATCCAGGCGCCAATCCCGGGGAAGTCGGCGGTGGGTGTCGAGGTGCCCAACAAGTCCGCCGCCCTGGTCACCCTGCGCGAGATCATCCAGAGCGCGGGCTTCCAGAACAGCAGCAACCTGCTGGCGATGCCCATCGGCTCGGACGTATCGGGACAGCCCATCGTCGGTGACCTCGCTCGGATGCCCCACGTCCTGATCGCGGGCGCGACCGGCAGCGGTAAGAGCGTCTGCGTCAACGCCCTGCTGGCTGGGTTCATGCTGCGCAACACCCCCGAGCAGCTCCGCCTGGTGCTGATCGACCCCAAGCGGGTGGAGATGTCGATGTACCGGGACGTGCCCCACCTGTTGGTGCCGGTGGTGACCGAGGCCGACCACGCGGTGGCGGCGCTGCGCTGGGCGGTCACCGAGATGGAGAACCGCTACAAGCTCTTCGCCAGCCACGCCGTCCGCAACATCGCCGGCTTCAACGCCCGGGCACCCGAGATCGGGCTCGAGCCAGTGCCCTACATCATCATCGTCATCGACGAGCTGGCCGACCTGATGATGGTCGCCGGCAATGAGGTCGAGGAGCTGATCTGCCGCGTGGCGCAGCTGGCCCGCGCCGTCGGCATCCACCTGGTGGTTGCCACCCAACGGCCCTCGGCGGACATCATCACCGGCCTGATCAAGGCCAACATCCCCAGCCGCATCGCTTTCGCCGTCAGCTCCGGAATCGACTCGCGCGTGGTCCTCGACGAGACCGGCGCGGAGAAGCTGCTGGGTCGGGGCGACATGCTCTACCTACCCGTCGACGCCGGCAAGGCCACCCGCATCCAGGGTGTGATGGTCTCCGACAAGGAGCTCGACAGCATCATCGACCACTGGAAGGGGCAGGGCTCGCCCAGCTACCAAGAGGAGATCTTCTCGATGGTGTCGACGGTCAGCTGGGCCAAGGAGGGCAGCAAGCGCGACCCCATGTTCGAGCGCTCGGCCCGGATCGTGGCCTCCGAGGGCCGCGCCGCCACCAGCCTGCTGCAGCGCAAGCTCTCCATCGGCTATACGCGGGCGGCCCGGATCATCGACCAGCTGGCCGACCACGGCATCGTCGGTCCCTACGAGGGCAGCAAGTCCCGCGAGGTCCTGATGAGCCTCATGGAGCTCGATGAGCTCTTCGACCGGCTGAACTCGGGCGAGGATGTGGGGCCCGAGGAGCGCGAGGAGGAATTCGCCCCGTTCTAACCCGCGGCGAGATCGGGCGTCGGTAGAATCGACGGCGACGGTCGCAACTCCCCACCTGTATTTGCTGCGCCCATGATTCGTGGGTGCCGGCCTGAGGGATGTTAGGCAACACGCTGAAGCAGGCCCGCGAGTCTCGGG
>DASZHA010000002.1:0-3422 GCA_035938265.1 Candidatus Dormiibacterota bacterium | reverse complement strand
GTAGCGCTGCACCGCCGCCGAGATGTCCCCCACCCGGTTGCCCGGGAGGGCCTGCTCGATGGCGATCTCCAGCGCCCGGCGGGTGGCGTCGACCAGGCGCTGGGCCTCGTCGCTGACCTGGCCCACGGTGACGGTGCGGCCGGAGTCGGCCCACAGGCCCTTGTAGACCAGGCCGCAGTCCAGCGAGACGATGTCGCCCTCCCGGATCACCCGCTTGCCGGGGATGCCGTGGACGACCTCCTCGTTGACCGAGATGCAGAGGCTCTTGGGGAACCCGTTGTAGCCCAGGAAGCCGGGGATCGCGCCCCGGTCCCGGATCAGGGTGTCGGCCTGGCGGTCGATCTCGTTGGTGGTGACGCCGGGCTGGCAGACGCCCTCCAGCTCGGTGAGCACCTCGCCCAGGAGCTTGCCCGCCTCCCGCATCAGCTGCAGCTCACCCGCCGACTTGATGGTGATCATGCGCGCTTGCCCAACGGCTCGGGACCGGCGGGGACCCCGGAGGCGGCCATCACCTCAAAAGGGCGGGCCGACGGGCCCCCACCCAGGAGCTCGACCAGCTCGCCGCGGATGACCTCCACCGGACGCTCGCCGTCGACCTCCACCACCAGCCGGGCCCCCCGCGACCGGGGCTCCCCACGAAGCCCGCCCGGTGGGGTGAGAGCCTGGTCCGTGGGGTGGACTCCCCGGGGACGGTAGTAGTCCAGCACCGGCAGGGTCTCGCGGAGGTAGACCTGGTTGCGGTTGCGCACCGCCTCGGGACGGTCGTCCTCACGCTGCACCAGCGCGGTGCCGTCCTCGTCGCAGACGCCCTCGACCCGGCTGGGGACGTCGGCGCTGTAGACCCGCTGACAGAGCGGGCAGGTGAAGCGCGTGCCCAGGCGGCGGACCACCTCGGCCTCGCTGACCCTGAGGTAGATCACGTGGTCCAGCCGCTGGCCCCGGTCGGCCAGGATCGAGTCCAGCGCCTCGGCCTGGGCGATGGTGCGGGGGAAACCGTCCATCAGGAAGCCCTTGGCCGCGTCCGGCTGAGCCAGGCGGTCCTTGACCAGGTCGATGATCAGCTCGTCGGGGACCAGCTCGCCCTTGGCCATGTAGCCCTCGGCCTGCCGGCCCAGCGGGGTGCCGAGGCGGCGGTTCTCGCGGAGGATGTCGCCGGGGGCCAGGCGGGGCACGCCGAAGCGCTCGGCCAAGTAGGTGCCCTGGGTGCCCTTGCCGGAGCCGGGCGGGCCGAACAGCGCCACCCTCATCTGCTCGCGCCTCGAAAATGGCCGCGGGCCCGAGGCGCGCCATGCGATGTCAGCTCCGCCGAGATCACTTGATGAAGCCCTTGTACTGGCGCATGAGGAGCTGGGTCTCGAGCTGCTTCATGGTATCCAGGGCCACGCCGACCACGATCAGCACCGCGGTGCCGCCGAGGTAGAGCACGCCGTTGTTGCTGTTCCGCGAGGCCGCCTGCCCGAAGGCCAGCTGGCCCGCGACCAGCGGGATGACCACGGTGATGATGGCCAGGAAGAGCGCGCCGGCGCCGGTGATCCGGGTCATCACCCGGTCCAGGTACTCGGCGGTGCTCCGGCCCGGCCTGATGCCGGGGATGAAGATCGACTGCTTCTTGAGGTTGTCGGCCGTGTCGATGGGGTCGAAGGTGACCGCCGTGTAGAAGTAGGTGAAGCCGATGATCAGGAAGAAGTAGATCAGGTTGTAGACCAGGTCCCAGGTGAAGTTGGGGCCGGTCGGCTGCCAGTACCGGCTGATGGCCGTGCTGACCTTGCCCATGAAGCCGCTGTTATTGGCGAAGAAGTTGCCGATGATGGTCGGGAAAAACATGATCGAGATGGCGAAGATGATCGGGATCACGCCCGCCTGGTTGACCTTCAGAGGCAGGTGCGAGGTGCGGCCCTGGTAGACCTTGCGGCCCACCATCCGCTGGGCCGACTGGATCCGGATGCGCCGCTCGGCCTGCTGCACGTAGATGATGAACATGGTCACCAGCAGGGCCAGGACCGCGAAGAGGATCAGGCCCCCGATGGGGATGGCGTTGCCGCCGATGCCGCTGATGATCGAGGGCCCGAAGCGGCCCACGATGCCGGCGAAGATCACCAGCGAGATACCGTTGCCGATGCCGTACTCGGTGATCAGCTCGCCGACGTACATCATGATGATGGTGCCCGCGGTCAGGGTCGCGATGACCGTGATGATGGTGAACAGGTTGGGCTTGTCCAGGACCTTGACGTTGGTGAAGAGCAGGATCAGCCCGTAGGCCTGGATCATGCCCAGCACCACGGTCAGGCGCCGGGTGTACTGGGTGATCTTCTTGCGGCCGTACTCCCCCTCCTTCTGCATCTCCTTGAGCCGCTCGGAGACCACGGTCATCAGCTGCATGATGATGCTGGCGTTGATGTAGGGGTTGACCCCCATCGCGGTGATCGAGAAGCGCGACAGGCCGCCACCGGAGAAGAGGTCGATCAGCGGCAGCAGCCCGTTGGTCTTGAACAGGTTGTCGAGCTGGGTCCGGTTGGCGCCGGGGACGGCGATGTGGGCCAGGCCACGGAAGAAGAGGATCGCGGCGAGCGTGAAGATGATCTTGCGGCGCAGCTCGGGGACGCGAAAGGCGTTGACGAGGGCCTGGAACACGGGCCGTTACTCCCCGGCTTGGGGGGACGTCTCGGTCTCGGCGCCGGCCTCGGCGGGCTCCTCAGCCTGGTCGCTGGCGCCGGTCTCGGCGGGGGCCTCGGCCTGGGCGCTGGCGCTGGCCTCAGCGTTGGCGGCCGCGCTGGCCTTGGCCTCGTCCTTGGCCTCGTCCTTGGCCTCGTCCTGGTCGCTGGCGCTGGTCTCGGCCGCGGCCGGGGCGCCGGCCTCAGCGTTGGCGGCCGCGCTGGCCTTCGCCTCGTCCTTGCCACGCTTGCCCTTGGGCTCGCCGGCCTCGGATTCCTCGCGCGCCGGCTCGAGCAGGACCACCGTCCCGCCCGCCTTCTCGATCGCCGCCCGGGCGCCGACGGAGAAGCGATGGGCGGAGACCGTCAGGGCCACGGTCAGCTCGCCGGCGCCGAGCACCTTGACGCCGTCGAGGAGCTTGCTCAGCACGCCCGACTCCAGCATCAGCTCGGGACCGACCACGGTGCCGGCGGGGAAGCGGTTGAGCTTGCCCAGGTTGACCTCGGAGAACTCGCGCCGGGCGAAGTTGTGGAAGCCGCGCAGCTTGGGCAGGCGCTGCGCCAGCGGCATCTGGCCGCCCTCGAAGCCGACCGGGATGCCCACGCTGCTGCGCGAGCCCTGGCCCTTCTGGCCGCGACCGGAGGTCTTGCCCTGGCCCGCGGAGATGCCGCGGCCGACGCGCTTGCGGGGACGATGGGAGCCGTCGGCGGGATGCAGATCGTGAGCCTTCACGCCGACTCCTCCGCCTGCTTCCCGGCGGGACCCTCCGC
>DASZHA010000001.1:0-42754 GCA_035938265.1 Candidatus Dormiibacterota bacterium | reverse complement strand
CGCTCTCGGTCGATTCATAGCCATTGCGCTCCCGTGCCTGCCACCCGTTCGGGGCCAAGAGGTCGCGCAGCCGACCGGTACCTTCGGCATAGGCTAGGAACCCCCGAGTGTTCTTAGGATCGTTCGGGGTGCAGGCTGCCGCTTGGGTATATCCATGACGCACCGCCCCGGAAATGATCTCCGCAGGAAGGCCAAGTTGGGCCAGGGCAACCTGGACGACTATCTCGGGCTCTCGGGCGTTCGACTCAGCCATATGCGGGATCCTCCTGTAGACCGCCTGAGTCTAGACCACTTCCGATTTTTCTACCACACTTGAGGGGGAAAAATCGGCAATTTCGTATTCGGAACCAGTCGGGTGAGCCGGGCTCGGAGAGGACGGCCTCACGACCATGCCCGCCGGTAACCCGTGTCGAGCCGGAGGCGTGCCTCCCGCGAGTCAGTTGTTGTACGCGTTGTTGTACCAGTTGTTGTACCGCCAGCCTTCGGGGTCGCCAGCCAGGCGTCCGGGACCGGCCGTCCGTATTCAAAAAAGGTGGCTCCGGAGGTCGGACTCGAACCGACAACCTTGCGGTTAACAGCCGCCTGCTCCACCATTGAGCTACTCCGGAACGCCCGCAAATTATGTCAGGCGAAATCCGCCCCTAATCTCGGGCTCTACCATGGGTTCCATGAGACGGCCACTCGCCCTCCTGCCCGCGATAATGCTGGTCTCCGCCTGTATTCCCTTCCAGCAGTCCTCCAGCGGCAACGGCCAGTCCGGCGTCGCCGTCGCGTCGCCGTCAGCCTCGCCGAGCGGCCCGTTGCTGCGGGCGCTGTGGGTGCTGTCGCCAGTGGGACTCAAGCTTCGCGACGCCCCCAGTTCCAGTGGCAAACAGATCGGCACCGTCCCCCAGGGCACCCAGGTGACCGCCAAGGAGTTCCAGTCGGCCGATCCCGGTTGGTACAAGGTCGACTACCAGGGCCAGACCGGCTGGATCGCGGCCAAGGACACCAAGAGCACGCCGCAGCAGGACCTGGTGACAACCCACCCGCAGCTCTCCTTCGCAAACAACGCCGCGGGTTACTACTTCCTCTACCCAGCCAACTGGCAGACCAACAGCAACGGCAACGACGTCGAGGTCAGCGGCTCCGCGCCAAGCCCCGGTGCCCTGCCCAGCGGCACTCCCACCAGCAGCGCCTCGCCATCCTCCGGCAACGCCAAGCTGACCATCCACCTGGCGGCCAGCGTCGACCAGCTGGCCAACATCCCCACCAGTCCCGGCAGCAGCGTCAGCCAGGACAACTACGAAATCGGCGGGGTGACGGCCGTCAAGCACGTCTATCAGCTCAATGGGGGTGGCGGCTACGAGGGCGATGCCAAGGTGAAATACGCCAGCGACAAGGCGATCCTGATCAGCTTCAAGGCCCCGTCCCAGTCGGACCTCGACACCTGGAACGAGATCCTGGAAAGCTTTGGGTTCGCGGCCCAACCAACGACACCCAGCCCCTCGCGCTAGGCCAAACCACCATACCCAATTCTTAACTGGACGGGGCCACCGGCGAGGGCCTAGTGTGAGGCTGCCACCAAGTGAGGAGGATGGAATGTCCGCAAACCTTGACACCGCGCGCCGCATCCCACAGGAGGTCATGAACCAGGGAAATGTCCAGGTGATCGACGAGGTCTCCGTCGACAACGTCATCGACCACGACCCGCCGCCGCCTGGATTCCCACCCGGCAACGAGGGCTTCAAGGCCTTCGTTACCGCGTTTCGGCAGGCCTTCCCCGACCTCCACTACGACATCGACCAGGAGATTGAGGCCGGCGACCTGATCACCCAGGTCGTAACCGGGAGCGGGACCATGCAGGGTGAGTTTGCCGGGATGCCAGCGACGGGCAAGCGCGCCACCTGGCACGAGATCCACGTTAGCCGGATCGAAAACGGCAAGATTGCCGAGCACTGGGGCGTTGTCGACCAGCTCAAGATGATGCAGGACCTCGGCGTGATTCCGACGCCTGAGGGCGCGCCCGCCGGCTGATCCAGCCAACCTGAAAGGCCCGCCTCATGGGGCGGGCCTTTTGCTACTCCAGGTAGTCCTTGAGCCGCTTGCTGCGGCTGGGATGGCGCAGCTTGCGCAGCGCCTTGGCCTCGATCTGGCGGATGCGCTCGCGGGTGACCCCGAAGCGCTTGCCCACCTCCTCCAGCGTACGTTGGTGGCCGTCGATCAGGCCGAAGCGCAGCTGCAGCACCCGCCGCTCCCGCGGGGTCAGGGTGTCGAGGATGTCCTCCACCTCGGTGCGCAGCATCGTCAGGTTGGCGGCGTCGGAGGGGGCGATCGCCTCCTTGTCCTCGACGAAGTCGCCGAGGTGACTGTCCTCCTCTTCTCCGATCGGAGTTTCGAGTGACACCGGGTCCTGCGAAACCTTAATGATCTCGCGAACTTTGTCGGGCGTTATGCCCATGACCTCGGCAATCTCCTCCTCGGCGGGCTCGCGGCCCAGCTCCTGGAGCAGCCGGCGGGACACCCGCACCAGCTTGTTGATGGTCTCGACCATGTGCACCGGGATCCGGATGGTGCGGGCCTGGTCGGCGATGGCCCGGGTGATCGCCTGCCGGATCCACCAGGTGGCGTACGTCGAGAACTTGTAGCCCTTCTTGTAGTCGAATTTCTCGACCGCCCGGATCAGGCCCATGTTGCCCTCCTGGATCAGGTCCAGGAACGACATCCCGCGGCCGATGTACTTCTTGGCGATGGAGACCACCAGCCGCAGGTTGGCCTCGGTGAGACGATGCTTGGCGTCGGCGCTCCCGGCCTCGATCGACTTGGCGTACTCGACCTCCTGCTCGGCCTTGAGCAACGCCACGCGGCCGATCTCCTTGAGGTACATCCTCACCGGGTCGTCGAGGCTGACCGCCTCCATCACCTCGACCTGCTGGATCATGTCGTCGTCGATCTCAGCGACTTCCTCGAACTCCTTGCCGTCGTCGGAGACCTCGATGCCCATCTCCTTGAAGGCGTTGAAGATGCGCATCAGCTGGTCGGGCTCGGCGTCGATGCCGCTGAACCCGGCCAGGATGTCGTCCGGAGTGAGGAAGCCCTCGTCCTTGCCTTTGCGGATCAGGGCCTCGGCGGTGAGGAGAAGCTCGTCGTCCTTGCGACCCCTGCCGCCCTCTGCGCCTTTGCCACGGCCGCGCCCGGTCCTGATTTCGACCGTGATCTCCTCTTCGACGATCACCGCGACCCCGATGCCGCCACCGTTGACGTCGGGCTCGGCAGGGTTGGCGGCCTCAGTTGCGCGAGTGCCAGGCTTGGCCGCGCGAGCCGAGACGGCCGGCTTGGCGGAGCCGGGCTTGTCCGCGGCCTTGGTCGCGGTGCGGGCGCTGCCAGCTTTGGCGGCGGACGGTTTGGGCGCGGCCTTGGTCGGCTTGACCGGCTTGGCTGCGGCAGCCGGCTTGCGCGGTGCGGGGCTCACGGGCGCCCCTGGTAAAGACGCGTCTTCAAGCCTGCCCGGCGATGCGCCAAGACCCGGTGCTGGGCGAGGAGACCATCGCGCTCTGTGCTTGCAGACTCCGAACCGGTACCCGCAATATGTTCCTCCACCTCCGCCATCGCGGCTTCACAGCTCTTCAATCTGATCCTAAGTACGAAGTCATTTATTGCCGAACGGAGCTCGGCCTGGCCTCCGTTGAACCGTGCCGTCATGCTGATCCGGGCCAGTCGCGGCCGTTCGTCCTCGCTGAACCGCTCCAGGTGACGCTCAAGAGTACCCCCGCCCTCCCCGCTTACGACATCGACCACGCGACGAACAAGTCCCAGCTGCGCCAGCTCCTCTGGGTGATCGTCGGCAGCGGAGGTGAGCTCGGTGAATACGGCACCGGCCTCGGGCGCGGCGAGGACCAGCGCCAGGAGCTCGTCCTCCTCGGGCTGTGAAGCGTGGCCGTTGCCGTTGGTGGCTGGCGCCACCGGCCCCGCCGGGCGCAGGTCGACAGGTGGCGCCGGCTCGGGGGGCCGCGGGCGGGCACCGGTCCTGCGGAAGGTCTGCACGTCGGCCAGCAAATGGGCGGCGTCGACGCCGAGCTTCTCCGCGGTGTACTGGCAGTAGACGTCGAGGGTGGTGTCCTCGGGGATGCGCGCCAGCACGCCCACCAACGCCGACGCCGCCGCGGCACGACCGTCCGGGGTCGTCAGCCGGTGCTCGGCCAGG
This sequence comes from Candidatus Dormiibacterota bacterium, assembly GCA_035938265.1. Taxonomy (GTDB): domain Bacteria; phylum Chloroflexota; class Dormibacteria; order DASZGP01; family DASZGP01; genus DASZHA01. The sequence continues at coordinate 38,571 of DASZHA010000001.1, read as the reverse complement.
ACCGCTCCGATCCACCACTCCCAACCGGCCAGGGCGGCGCCCTCAGCGTCACCCCAGAGCTGGGGCGTCTTCTGGAAGAACTCGCCGGGGTCCTTGGCGTTGGGCAGCTCGACGACGGTGACCCGCATGTGGGCCTTCGACGCCATCTCAATGACCCGCTGGGTAGCGTTGCGACCCGCCTCGTCGGCGTCGAGGCAGACCAGCAGGTCAGCGGCGAAGCGACGAACGATCTTGACCTGCTCGGGCGTGAAGGCCGTGCCCGAGCTGGCGATGGCGATGCCGATGCCGTTCTGGTGGGCCATCATCACGTCGAAGTAGCCCTCCACCAGCAGCGCCTTGTCGCCGGCGCTGATCGCCTTCTTGGCCTGGCTGAGGCCGAAGATGGTGCGGCCCTTGTCGTAGATCGAGGTCTGCGGCGAGTTCATGTACTTCGGCGGCGTGCTGTCCATCGCCCGGCCGCCGAAGGCGACGATGGTGCCGGTCTCGTCGCGGATGGGGATCATGAGGCGGCCGCGGAAGCGATCGATGGTGCGCCGCCCCTCCCCTCCCAGGGCCAGCCCCGCCTTGACCGCCTCGTCGTCACCGACGCCCTTGCTCTTGAGGAAGCGCAGGAGGTTGTCGGCGTTGCGGCTCATGGGGGCGTAGCCGACGGCGAAGGCCTCGATCGTCTCGGGTTCGACTCCCCGTTTCTGCAGGTAGGTGAGGCCACGGCTCCCGGCGCGGTGGTTGAGGAGGATGTGGTGGAAATACTGGGCCGCCAGGGCGTTGACCTCGCGCGAGCGCGCCCGCTCCTGGCCGCGACGGCGGGAGCCGCTGCGGTCCTCCAGCTCGACCCCGGCGCGGGCGGCCAGCATCTCCAGCGTCTGGGGGAAGTCGGTGCCCTCGATCTTCTGCACGAAGTCGAAGAGGTCGCCACCCTGGCTGCATCCGAAGCAGTACCAGACCTGCTTCTCACCGCTGACGCCGAAACTTGGGGACTTCTCGGCATGGAATGGGCACAGCCCCTTGTGGTCGCGTCCCGCTCGCTGCAGGCGGACGTAGCCCGAGATCACCTCGACGATGTCGAGACGATCCTTCACCTCACGAACGGCATCCCCCGGGGGCACGCTAAAGGTTAACGCGCCCGGTTTCGGGTGCCGCTAGGTCTTGCTCAAGAATCCGATCACCGGGTTGAGGAAGACGGCCAGGAGCAGCGGCACCACCACCAGGATGGCGACGACGATCAGGAAGACCTGCCAGGCGGTCAGGAAACGGAGGCGCTTGCCCAGCCTGGTGGGCGGCTTGGGCTCGAAGTCGGCCGGCGTGAGGCCAGAGCGATCGGGCTCGACGTACTCCTCCTCGTCATCGTCGTCGTCCCAACCCGGGGGTGGCGGCGTCACGTGACGATCCTATTTGTCGCGCTCGCCGCCGGCACCCTTCTCGCTGATCGCGGCCTGGGCCGCCGCCAGCCGCGCCACCGGGATCCGGAACGGCGAGCAGCTGACGTAGTTCAGCCCGATCTGGTGGCAGAACTCGACCGACCGGGGATCGCCGCCGTGCTCACCGCAGATCCCGATCTTGAGGTCGGGCCGCGCCCCGCGACCGTCCTCAACGGCCATGCGCATCAGGCGACCGACGCCCTCGCGGTCCAGCGTCTGGAAGGGGTTCTCGGTGAGGATGCCCTTCTCCAGGTAGGTGAGCAGGAACTTGCCCTCGGCGTCGTCACGGGAGTAGCCGTAGGTCGTCTGGGTGAGGTCGTTGGTGCCGAAGCTGAAGAACTCGGCGAAGCCGGCAATATCGGCGGCGACCACGGCGCCCCGCGGCACCTCGATCATCGTCCCGAACTTGTAGTCGACGTCCACACCCTCGCGCTTCATGATCTCCTGCGCGACCTGCTCAAGCTGCTCCCGCACCGCCTTGATCTCGTTCACGGTGCCGACCAGGGGCACCATGATCTCGGGGTGGGGATCGAGGCCCTTGCCCTTGAGGAAGATCGACGCCTCGATGATCGCGGTGACCTGCATCTCGGTGATCTCGGGGCGGGTCAGCCCCAGACGGCAGCCGCGGAGACCGAGCATGGGGTTGGCCTCGCGCATCCCGGCGATGGCGTGGAGCAGCTTCCGCTTCTCCTCCAGCTCGGGCCCGGTCTGGCCCAGCGCCTCCATGCGGGTGACCTCGACCAGCGTCTCCTCGTAGCTCGGCAGGAACTCGTGCAGCGGCGGATCGATCAGGCGGATGACGACCGGCAGGCCGTCCATGGCCTCGAGGATTCCCTCGAAGTCGGACCGCTGGAAGGGCAGCAGCTCGAAGGTCAGCCGCCGGCGCTCCGCGGGATCTGAGGCCAGGATCATCTCCTGGACGATGGGCAGGCGCTCCTGCTCCATGAACATGTGCTCGGTGCGGCAGAGCCCGATGCCCTGGGCCCCGTTCTCGCGCGCCTTCTTGGCGTCGCGGGGGTAGTCGGCGTTGGCCCAGACCTGCAGGCGCCGGGCCTCGTCTGCCCAGCCCAGGAGCTTGAGGAACTTCTCGCTGGGCTCGGGCTCGATCGTGGGGACCGCGCCCTTGAGGATGCGCCCGGTGGTGCCGTCGATGGTGAAGACCTCGCCCTCGCTGACGGTCACGCCGCGGGTGGTGAACTTGCGAGCTTCGAGGTCGACGTCCACCTCCTCGGCGCCGACGACGCAGGGCTTGCCCATCATTCGTGCCACCAGCGCGGCATGGCTGGCGGTGCCGCCGGAGCTGGTCAGCACCCCCTGGGCCGAGATCATGCCGTGGACGTCGTCGGGGTCGGTGGCGATGCGGACCAGGATCACCTTCTCGCCGGCCTGGCCGCGCTCCTGGGCAAGGTCGGCATCGAAGACGGCGGCGCCGATGGCGGCGCCGGGGCTGGCGGGCACACCGGTGCCGATCTCCTCGACCTTGGCGTTGGGGTCGAGGCGCCGGTGCAGCAGCGATTCGACCTGGCGGGGCTCCACCCGCATCACCGCCTCCTCGGGCGTGATCAGCCCCTCCTCGACCATGTCCACCGCGATGTTGATCGCCGCCTCAGCGGTGCGCTTGGCGGAACGCGTCTGGAGCATGTAGAGACGACCCTTCTCGATCGTGAACTCGAGGTCCTGGACGTCGCGGTAGTGGTCCTCCAGCTCGCCGGCGATGCGCTCGAACTCCTCGTAGACCTCGGGCATCTCGACGGCCATGGCGTCGACCCTCTCGGTCTTACGGATGCCGGCGACCACGTCCTCGCCCTGGGCGTTCTGGAGGTAGTCGCCGTAGAGCTTCTTCTCACCGGTGATGGGGTCGCGGGTGAAGGCGACGCCGGTGCCTGAGCGCTCACCCATGTTGCCGAACACCATGGCCTGGACGTTGACCGCGGTGCCCAGGTCGTCGGCGATGCGCTCGTTCTTGCGGTAGGCCTGGGCGCGGGGGTTCATCCAGGATCGGAATACGGCGCGAATGGCCTCCTGCAGCTGGATATTCGGGTCCTGGGGAAACTCCTCGCCAAGGGCGCCCTTGTAGATCTCCTTGTAGCGCTTCACCAGGTCGCGGAGGTCGGCGGCGGTGAGGTCGGCGTCGCCCTTGGCTCCCACCTCTTCCTTCTTCGCCTCCAGCGCCGCCTCGAAGGGGTTCTCGTCCTCGCCTTCCCCCGGGGTCCCCTCGGATCCTGATCCGAGGGGTGGGTCGCCTTCCTGGCGCTTGCCGATGTTCTTGGCCGTCTTGCCGAACATCTGGATGAAGCGACGGTAGGCGTCGAGGGCGAAGCGTTCGTCGCCGGCCAGCTTGGCCAGCCCTTCGACGACCTCGTCGTTGAGCCCGAGGTTGAGGATCGTGTCCATCATCCCCGGCATGGAGAACTTCGCCCCCGACCTGACCGAGACCAGCAAGGGGTTGCTGGGGTCGCCAAGCTTCTTGCCTGTCTTGTCCTCGACGCGGGCTAGCGCCTCGACGACCTGCTCCCACATCCCGGGTGGGAAGTCGTTGTTGGCGTAGTAGGCGTTGCAGCAGGCGGTGGTGATGGTGAAGCCGGGCGGCACGGGGAGCCCGGCATTGGTCATCTCGGCGGCGCCGGCCCCCTTGCCACCGAGGAGGTCGCGCATGTCCTTGTTGCCCTCTTCGAAGAGGTAGACCCACTTTTGGCCGCTCGCCGGGCCACTCCCGTTGGCTCCGGACTCGTGCTCCTGGGACACTTCAGTGGTCGCCATGCCAAGCTGCCTCCTCAAGCGGTCGAGAACGTCAGTTTATTGCGCCGGGACGAACGGGGCCTCGACCCGCCCCCTGATGGGGTCGCTCAACCGGCGGTCGCGCGCTCCAGGGCCAGGCCGAAGACGGTGCGGAACTCGGTCATCGTCGCGTTCAGGTTGACGAACATGCGGGAGAGCTCGGGATCGCCCGAGACCGTGCCCAGGAAGCCACGGGTGGTCTCGGTGTCCGGCGCGAACGAGGTGCTGACCAGGGTCCAGTCGTAGCCCGCGGCGGTCGTGGCGTCGCGCTCCCGCTGGTAGCCCGCGAGGGCTTCGCCAAGTTCCTCGCGACGGCTCAGTCCCCGGTCGATCGCCTCAAACAGCTCGTCCGCATCGCGGAAGGCGTCACTTATCCCCTGCGCGGTCACCGGGTCCTTGTAGTACCCGGCGTCGCCGGCCAGCGCCCAGCCAGGTCCGTGCGACTGCCGGTAGAAGTTGGGGATCTCGGCTAGCCCCTTGTACGGTTCCTCAACCCGCGCGCTGGCCATGCGGTCGGCCAGCTCTGGGACGGTCCTGATGCGGTCCCAGAAGCCGCCGGCAATGTCCGCCTTGAACCCGGGTAGAAGCTCCTTGCTCAATGACATCGCGAGGATGCAGAGGCCCTCGTGTGTCGGCCCGACGGCCACGCCCCAGTCACGCCGGGTATAGATGACGGGGTCGCGATGATCGTGGCCACTGACGTAGGTGTAGTAGCACATGGTGCGGGTGCCGTCGTCGCGATACCTGGCCGAGCCTGCGAGCTTGCCCACCGTAGAGTTGCGGCCGTCAGCGCCGACCACCAGCGCCGCGCGCTCCTCGACCTCCCGGCCGTCGCCAGCGACACCCTTGACGCCGACCACGCGGTCGCCGTCAAACAGCAGCCGGGTCAAACCGAAGCCTTCGCGCAGCTCCGCGCCCGCCTTGACGGCGGCCCGAGCCAGGAGCGTGTCCAGCACGCGGCGCCGCGGGATGGTGCTGAAGTCAACGCCGTCAGCCGGAATCAGCGCACCTGCGATCCTCCCAGCCTCCATGTCCCAACGGGTCGCCTTGAACGGCGGGCAGCCGGTGGCCATGAGCTCGTCGAGCAGCCCCCATCGCTTCATCCGGGCCAGCCCGGTCTGGTGCACCTGGTGGCTGGAGATGGTGTCGCTGGGGAACGTTGCTCGGTCTAGGAGCAGCACGCGGTAGCCCTTTTGCGCCAGCAGCATCGCCAGGGGTGAGCCGGCGCAGCGCGCGCCGACGACGATGACGTCCCAAGCCCTGTCAGTCACCGGGCGATTCTGTCACGGCTGGCAAAGGCCGGTACGTGCCGGACACCAAACCGGGGCGATGGTTTAGCGTGGGCGCATGGAAGAGTTGGCGCTGCAGGCGGTGCGCAAGGCCAAGGCCAAGAAGACCCATCTGACCGTCCCCGGGTCCGCCGACACCAATATCAAGACCCTGTGTGGCGTCTCGATGGCGGCCGGTGAGTACGAGATCATCGATGGCCCCGCCGACTGCCAGCCCTGTTTGCGCAAGAAGGGCAACCGCGCCTTTATCTCCAGCGCCTACTTCGCCCAGGACGCGGGCAGCCGGCTGTTGGAGATGTCCCTCGCGCGGACCATGGCCGGGCGTCGGCCGGCCGCGAGTGGTCGACGTCCTAAGCTGACGGTTGTCGAGTCAGGTCCGGACGCGGACGAGGCATCGGCGTCCGCCGGTTCTGAGGCCCGCACCTCCCAGGGCAAGTCGAGCACCGCCACTGATGCGGCCCGCGCGGCCACGGGCAAGCCGAGCGCCGCCCGACCGGCGTCGGCCGAACCGGGCGCCGAGGACCGGCTCGGCGAAGAGGAGCTCCGCCGGCTCGGCATCGCCTCACTGAAGCGCGTCGGTCCGATGGTCTATCAGAGCCCGGCGGGCGCGCTGGTCCGTCTCAAGCGGCAGGGGCAGCAGTGGCGGATCGCCGAGGTCGTGTTCGACGGGCCGACGACCTTGACGTTCCGCTCCAGCGGCAGGGCCGCGTACACCACCGGCGACATCGGCCTCGAGGAGGTCGACGGCGTCCTTCGCCTCACCAGCCTCGCGGGCCGCCGCCTGAACCGCGGCAGATAGCCGGCGTCAGCCCCGTCCGTGCACCAGCTTGACCAGCTTGGTCACCCGCGGGATCAGGTTGGGGTTGCGATCGAACTTCATGATGTCGAGCGGGGTGTTGAAGCGCTTCTTGGTGATGGCGTGGGCGCGCGTGAACTCGCGCAGACCATCCTCACCGTGGATTCGCCCGAACCCCGAGTCACCAACGCCGCCGAATGGCAGCGCAGCCACTCCCGCGTATGCCGCCGCTGAGTTGATGCTGGTCATGCCGGCCCGCAGGCGCGATGCGATCTCGAGCGCCCGCTTGCGGGCAAAGACTGAGGACGCCAAGCCGTACGGGGTGCCGTTGGCCTTCTCGATCGCCTCATCGACGTTGCGCACCTTCATCACCGGCAGCGTCGGTCCGAAGGTCTCCTTCTGGATCGCATCGGAGTCCTCGGGCACGTCGACCAGGACCACCGGGTCGACGAAGGCGCCATGGACCGCGTCGGGGCCGCCCACCACCGCCCGGGCGCCGCGCTTGAAGGCGTCATCGAGATGGGCGGCGATGATGTCGCGCTGGCGGGGCATAGTTATCGGACCGATGTCGCTGTCCTCGTCGGAGCCGGCCTTGACCTTGCCGGCGATCTCGGTGATCCGCTCCACCAGCTCGTCGTAGACGCCCTCGGTGGCATAGACGCGCTCCACCGAGATGCAGGCCTGGCCGGCGTTCTGAAGGCCGCCCCAGACCGCGGCGGTGGCGGCCTCCTCGAGGTTGGCGTCGTCGGTGACGATTAGGGCGTCCTTGCCTCCGAGCTCCATCAACACCGGGGTCAGGGTCTCGGCGCATGCGGCCATCACCTTCTTGCCCGTGGGCGCCGAGCCGGTGAAGGCGACCTTGTTGACGCCAGAAGCACAGAGCGCGCCGCCGGTGGCACCCAGCCCGGTGACGACCTGGAAGACCGGCGCCTCGGGGATGGCCCGGGCGCAGGCCGCCTCCAGCCATTTGGCTACCGCCGGCGTGTACTCCGACGGCTTGAAGACGACAGCGTTGCCGGCGGCCAGGGCGTAGGCAATCGACCCCATCGGGGTGAAGACCGGGTAGTTCCAGGGGCCGATGACCCCGATCACCCCGAAGGCCTGGTATTCGAGGTAGGCGGCGTGGTTGATCAGCAGCATCCCGGGGTTGACGCTGCGGCGGCCCAGCGTCTTCTTGGCGTGACCGGCGGCCCAGTTGAGGTGCTCGATCGACATCACGCACTCCAGGAAGGCGTCGGCGTAGGGCTTGCCGTTCTCCTCATGGATGAGGCGGCTGAGCTCCTCGAGGTTGCGTGCGATCTCGCCCTTAAAGGCCTTGAGCTTCAGCTTGCGGCCTTCCCAGCCGATGCCCTGCCACCACTGGAACGCATCCCTGGCGCGGTCAACGGCGGCTTGGACCTCCGCCTTGCCCATGATCGGGTAGGTGCCGATGACCTCGCCGGTTGCAGGGTTCAACGACTGGAAGGTTTCGCCCTCGGGCGTTGCCGTCGTCTCGGTGCTTTTTTGGGTGACTGCCACGTCAGTTTCCTCCGCCTTTAGGCCTCCATGCTACCGCCGACAGGTCAGGCTTCGTCGCCGGCTCAGACCTCCTCCAGCCGGTAGCCCACCACCTCCGCGCCCTCCCACTCGTCGAAAGGGTCGTCCTTGATGGCCTCCCGCATCGGCCCCACGCCGGCCTCGAACTTCTCCCTCGATTCCCACAGGGCCAGGCCGACGAGGACCCCGGACTCGAAATCGCGCAAGGTGTGCACGCTGATGAGGCCGTCCGCGCCGGCGGCGGCAGCCCCGAATCGATGCATCGAATCGATCAGCTCCTGCTCCTTCCCAGGCCGCGGCTTGTGGATCGAGATGTGCGCGAACATCAGCTGCCTCCTGCCTCGCGGTACTTGACCGACAGGCGCTCCACCAGCCCGGCCACCGGGACCCGCTCCTGCTCCATTGAATCGCGGTCGCGGATGGTGACGGCCTTGTCCTTCAGCGAGTCGAAGTCGATGGTGACCGCGAACGGCGTGCCGATCTCGTCGTGGCGGCGGTAGCGGCGGCCTATCGACTGGGTCTCGTCGTACTCGATGCGGAAGTGGGGCCGCAGCATCTCCTCCACCTCGCGCGACATCGGCAGCAAGTCCTCGTTCTTGGACAGCGGCAGCACCGCCACCTGGATCGGAGCGACGTTGGGGTGGAAGTGCAGCACCACCCGCTTCTCGCCCCGGACCTCCTCCTCGTCGTAGGCCTCCAGCATCAATGTGAACATGGCGCGCTCGAGCCCCATCGAGGGCTCGATGACGTATGGGATGTAGCGCTCCTTGGTCTCGTCCTCGAAGTAGCTGAGGTCCTTGCCCGAGTACTCCGAGTGCCGCTTGAGGTCGTAGTCGGTGCGGTCCTGGATGCCCTCCAGCTCGCCCCAGCCCCAGGGGAACTCGTACTCGACCTCATAGCCCCGCGCCGAGTAGTGGGACAGCTCTTCGTCGTCCAGGAGCCGCGCACGGATCTTGTTGGACCGCACCCCCAGGACCTCGGTCCACCACGTCATGCGCGCCTGCTGCCAGGTCTCCAGCCAGTCGAGGTCGGTGCCGGGCTTGACAAAGAACTCCAGCTCCATCTGCTCGAACTCCCGCAGGCGGAAGATGAAGTGCTCGGTGGTGATCTCGTTGCGGAAGGACTTGCCGACCTGGGCGATGCCGAAGGGGATGCGGCGGCGGGTCGAGGTCACGACGAGCGGGAAGTCGACGAACATGCCCTGCGCCGTCTCCGGCCGCAGGTAGGTCTGGGCCGCCGAGCCCTCGACCGGGCCAAGGTACGTCTTGAACATCAGGTTGAACTGCCGCGGCTCGGAGAACTCGGTAGCGCCGCAGTTCGGACATGGCCCCTCGATCTTGTCGGCGCGGTAGCGCGAGTGGCAGTTCTTGCACTCGACCAATGGGTCAGAGAAGCTCTCCACGTGGCCTGAGGCTTCCCAGACCCTGGGGTGCATGATCACCGAGCTCTCGAGCCCGACAACGTCGTGGCGAAGGTCGACCGTGTGCCGCCACCAGAGGTCGCGGATGTTGCGCCTAAGCGCCACACCAAGGGGGCCGAAGTCGTAGATGGCGCCGACGCCGCCGTAGATCTCGCTCGACTGGTAGATGAAGCCACGTCGCTTGGCCAGCGAGACCATGGTGTCGACCAGCTTATCCGGCTCGGCGATGGTCCGCTCGATCACGTCTTTCTTCCTTCGTATCCCGCGCCCTGGCTGGGCGTGGCGTTGGCTATTCTGCGGCCTGGGGGCTTGCTCGCCGCCGGCTGCGACGGGTCTGCCGCGCGAACTCGATCGACTTGAGCTGGCGGTCGAGGTGGTGCTCCAGCTGGGACTCCAGGGCCTTCTCGATCGCCGCCAGGTCGTCCTCGTCGACGCGAAGCCTAAAGAATATGTCGCGGTCGCCCGAGGCGAGCACGCGCAGGATCTTGACCGACCGCGCCGTGATCCTGGGCGCCACCGACCAGCTGGCGTTGCAGGCGGCGCAGGTCACACCGCCGGCGATCGGCGAGAAGCCGAGGCCGGTCTCCCCAAGCGGCCCGCCGCAACGGGCGCACTCCTCCAGCTGTGGAGCGTAGCCGAGCTCGGCCAGGACCCGCATCAGGAAGTCGGCCAGCTCCATGCGTGGCTCGGTGTCGGCGGCGGCGAGGCGGCCCAGCGCGCCGGTGACGACAGCGAAGAGCTCGGGCTGGGGGTGGCGTTCCTCCAGCACTTTGTCGGCCACCTCCACCACCACCGCGGCGGCGGCCGACCGGGGCAGGTCGCCGCTGATACCGTCGGCGCGGGTGATCCGCTTGAACTGGGTGACGACGTCCATCGAGCGGCCCTCGGCCAGCATCATCTGGCCGTGGGCGAACACGTCGAGCTGGCCGGACATGCGGCTCTGGGCCTTGCGCACCGACTTGGCGATGGCGGGGACCTTGCCCCGCTCGCGGGTGAAGAGGGTGAAGATGCGGTCGGCCTCGCCGTAGTCGACCTTGCGCAGGATGACGGCCTCGGCACTGTAGACGGGCGTGGGTCAGTCCTCGAGCGGCCGGGGCTTGGGTTTGCTGACCACCCAGGCGAAGCGCAGGGCCAGGAAGAGCAGCAGGTAGAGGGCGGCAAAGATGGCCAGGTCAGTCACGAGTCCACCGGGGGCGACCTCGAAGTGGGATGTCGCCGATGTGATCACGTCGGCCCCCTGCCCGCCAGGGGCGCCGAAGTCCGTGATGTAGTACACCCCGGGTAGAGGCCAGCCCAGCGGCACCCGGCCGAGCGTGATCGAGCGCAGCTGGGTGACGGTGATCGCCAGCTGGGTGAGAGCCGCCGCCAGGACCACGAACATGCCCAGCCGAACCCAGAGCCAGCCGGTGCTGCCCTCGGGTCCCGCCTTGAACGCCGCTGCCATCTCCCCCAGACCCTAAAGGCTGCGGGCCGCGTTGCCGTGGTTGTCGAGGTCCTCCCGCTCGCCGGCCTCGACCTCCGCGCGCCGGGCGGCGGCGGCGGCGCGCGCTTCCTCGCGGCTGAGGGCGCCGGGGAAAGCCTTGTCGGATCGGACGCGGACCTTGCCGATACGCTGGCCGCGGACGCTGACCACGGTCATGACCGCGCCGTCGGCGTCGATGACCTCGCCCGGCCGGGGGATGGTCCCCACCCGGGAGTAGATGTAGCCGCCCAGGGAATCGACGTCCTCGGCCACCAGCAGCAGCCCCAGCTCCTCGCGGGCATCGTTGAGTGAGACCTTGGCGTCGAGCAGGGCCTCGTTGGGGGCCAGGAACTGGATCTCCTCCTCCTCCTGAGCGTCGTACTCGTCACGGATGGGTCCGACGATCTCCTCGATCACGTCCTCGATCGTGACAATCCCGGCGGTCTGACCATGCTCGTCGATGACGATGGCCATGTGGACGCGGTTCTCGCGCATCTCGTGGAGGAACTCGCCGAGGTTCTTGTTCTCCGGCACGAAGTAGGGCTCGCGGACGATTCGCCGGAGGTCCCCGTTGCCGTCGTTGCTGTCCGGCGGCGGCTGCAGGTTGTAACGGAGCAGGTCCTTGGCGTAGGCCACCCCGACAATGTGGTCGATCGACTCCTCGTACACCGGGATCCGCGTATGGCCGTACTTGAGGATCATGGTCACGATCTCCGAGATCGGCTTGTGGACCTCGACCGCGGCGATGTCGATGCGCGGCACCATCACCTCGCGGACCGACATGTCACCGATCTCGATGATCCCGTGGATCATCTCGCGCTCCTCCTCCTCGATGATGCCCTCCTCCTCGCCCACGGTGACGAGCATCTTCAGCTCCTCCTCGGTGACGAACGGGCCACGGACGTCCCGGCCTGGGGTCAGACGGTTTGCCAGCGCAGCCATGCCCTTGATCGGCACCCGCAAAAGCGCTGTCATGGCGCTGACCAGCGGAGACACCCACAGCGCATAGCGGATGTTGGAGAGGGCCAGCGACTTGGCCGTGACCTCGGCCAGCACCAGCACTACCACGGCGTCACCAAAGCCGACCCCCAGCTGGGGCCAGAAGCCGCCGAGACCGTGGTTCTCGGCCAGGAGGTCAGCAGCGATCCCCGAGAGGACCACGGCGAAGGTGTTGAAGGTCAGGATCGCGGTCAGGTACTCGTTGGGCCGCTGGTGCAGCCGCTCGATGATCGCGGCGCGGCGGTTTCCCTCCTGGACGAGTTGGCGCAGCCTTATGCGACTGATCGAAGTCAGCGAAGTCTCAGCCGAGGCCGCCAATGCCGCCAGCAGCAGGGTTATGAGCAGGATTGCGACCAGGATGAGGTCGTAGAGCAGAGGGTTCAAAGGCGCCGGACTACCGCCGGCAGAAACACCTCCCTGGGGCCGGAGGAGGTTGGTCGGCCTGGCTCATTCGACCGCGCCGTCCAGTGGCGTGTCGCGGAAGAGCTCGCTGACGCTGCGGTCCTCGTGCACGCGGCGGATCCCCTCGGCCAGGAGCGGCGCCACAGATAGAACGGTGAGCTTGTCGTGCTTGTCGCGGATGGGGATCGAGTCGGTCACCACGATCTCGTCGATGGGTGACGCCGCCAGCCGTTCAACGGCGCCGTCGGAGAGCACCCCGTGGGTGGCGAGGACATCGACGCTGATGGCGCCGCTCTCCTTGAGGGCGTTGGCAACACCGACCAGCGTACTCCCGGTGGAGATCAGGTCATCGATGACCACCGACTTCATGCCCTCTACGTCACCGACGACGTTGAGGCTCTCGGCGACGTCGTCCCTGGGCCGGCGCTTGTCGACGAAGGCCATCGGCGCGTCCAGAAGGTTGGCGATGTAGCGCGCCCGCTTGGTGCCACCAGGGTCTGGCGAGACGACTGTGAAGTCGCCCTTCTTGTGACGGCTGCGTACGTGCTCGGCCAGGATCTTGGCGGCGAAGAGGTGGTCGACGGGAACGTCGAAGAAACCCTGGATGGCGTCGGCGTGGAGATCGAGGGCGATGACCCGGTCGGCCCCGGCGAGGGTGATGATGTTGGCCATCAGCTTGGCCGAGATCGGGTCGCGGGGCGCGGTCTTCTTCTCCTTGCGGGCGTAGCCGTAGTACGGGATCACCGCCGTGACGCGCGCCGCCGACGCCCGGTGGAGGGCGTCGAGGATGATGAACAGCTGGACCAGGTTTTCGGAGACCGGCTGACAGGTGGGCTGGATCAGGAAGACGTCGTTGCCACGGACCGACTCCGCGATCTTGACGTCGTACTCGCCGTCCTTGAAGCGGGTGACGCTCATCTCGCCGATGGGGATCTCCAGCTCACCTGAGATGGCATGGGCCAGGTCCGGGTTGGCGTTCCCCGTTAGCAGCTTCAGCTCGCCGAACAAGCCATCCCCTTGCGCATTGGTGGGATCACTTTATCCGTCCGGGGCGGGTTTGCGGCGCTTCCGCTGACTCCAGCGGGGCACCTGCCTCAGCTCGGCGCGCTCGATCGCCAGGGTGTCGGGCTCCACGTCGCGGGTGATCACCGAGCCGGCCGCGGTGTAGGCATCGTCCCCGATCTTGACCGGCGCCACCAGGATGCTGTCGCTGCCGATAAAGACGCGGTCGCCGATCTCGGTCTGGGTCTTCTGCTCGCCGTCGTAGTTGGCGGTGACGGTGCCGGCGCCGATGTTGACCCGCTTGCCCAGCACAGCGTCGCCCAGGTATGAGAAGTGATGCACGTCAGAGCCGGGGCCGACCAGGGTGTTCTTGATCTCGGCGAAGGACCCAACCCGGGCGTCGCGGGCCACCAGCGATCCAGCGCGGAGCCGGTTGAACGGTCCGATGTCGACGCCGTCCTCAACGGTGGAGCCCTCCAGGTGCGACCGGCCGATGACACAGTCCTGGCCCACGTTGCAGTCGTTGATCTCGGCGAAGGGTCCGATGCGGGTGCGCGCCCCGATGGTGGTGCTGCCGCGCAGGAAGGTGAAGGGCTCGATGACGGCGTCGGGCTCGACCTTGACGGTGGTGTCGATATAGGTGGTGGCGGGGTCGACGATGGTCACCCCCGATTCCGCCAGCTCACGGTTCTTGCGTGAGCGCAGGGCGGCCTCCGCGGCGGCTAGCTGCCAGCGGTCGTTGACCCCGAGGGCTTCGTCCTCGGGCCCGGCGATGACCGTGCGCCGAGGCATCGCGCCGAAGGCCTGCGTCAGGTAGTACTCGCCGGTGCGCGAGCTCTTCTTGAGGCGGCGCAGCGCGGGCCAGAGCGCCTCGCCGCGGAAGGCGACGATGCCGGTGTTGACCAGGTCGACGGCGAGCTCGTCCTCGGCGGCATCCTTCTCCTCGACGATGTGGGCGTCGCCGTCGTCACCAAGCACCCGGCCGTAGCCGCCGGGGTCGGCAAGACGGACGGCGAGCAGGGCCGCGTCGTTCTCTCCCCGGCGCCGAGCGGAGAGCAGCCGGCGCGCGGTGCCGGCGCGCACCAGGGGCTGGTCGCCGTACAGGACCAGCACCTCGTCGGCCTGGCGCAGCGCCTGGGGCACCTGGTTGACCGCGTGGCCGGTGCCCAGGGGGCGGCCCTGGACCACCAGTCGAGCGTCGTTGGCGAGGGGCTCGATCAGCGCCTTCTGGCCGGGGGCGTGGACCACCACAACGTTGGCCGCGCCCAGCTGCCGGGCGGTGTCCAGCGAGTACTGCAACATCGGCTGCCCGCCAACCGAGTGCAGCACCTTGGGTGTCGCGGAGTGCATCCGCCGGCCCTGCCCTGCGGCCAGGATGACAACCAGCAGGTCCCGACCGGAGGCACGCGGAGCCTTACGTGGAGAGGACGAATCGCCGGTGTCGGCCATCAGAGGGTGCCGATTTTAGCATCGGCCGAGACCCTGGACGCGGCAACCGGGGGGGCCGGCGAGGGTGCTCGGGGGCTAGGACTCGAACCTAGATGAACAGCTCCAAAGGCTGCCGTCCTACCGTTAGACGACCCCCGAAAGCCACGATGAGTCTAGTGACGACGCGCCTGGGGAGCTATCGCGGTCCCAGGGGGCCTTCGCGTTGGATCCGCGCCGCCATCGCGCGGTGCGCCGCCATCTCTTCGTCGGCCGCCAACGGCGGCAGCTCGAAGTCGGGGTTGCGGCGGCGGAGCGCCCAGGTGATCAGCAGGTCGGTAAGGTGGGGGTTCTTGGGCAGCAGTGAGCCGTGGAGGTACGTGCCGATGACGTGCCCGGTGTGAACGCCCTCGTATCCGTCAGCGCCGTTGTTGCCGGCGCCGACGAGGCAGCGGCCCAGTGGCGACAGGTTCCCGGCGAGGAAGGTGCGTCCGGCGTGGTTCTCGAAGCCCACCAGGGTCGGGGGGTCGAGGCCGAGGCCGGTTGTCTCGACCAGGACGTTGCCGATGTTGCGAGTGCTTCCCGCCTCGGTGGCGATGTCGACCAGTGCCAAGCCCGGCAGCCGGGTGCCGTCGACAGTGGTGTAGTGGCTGCCCAGGAACTGGTATCCGCCGCAGACGGCGAGCAGGGCCGCGCCCCCGGCCACCGCGTCCGCTACCGCCTCACGCTTGGGCCCGGCCAGGTCGGCGGCGACGAGGTCCTGGTCGAGGTCCTGGCCGCCGCCCATGAAGTACATGTCGACGTCGGCAATCCCGCCGCCGCCGCGGCCTATGTCCACCACCTCGACGTCGATGCCACGGCGCCGGGAGCGGTCGACCAGCGCCAGGATGTTGCCGCGGTCGCCGTAGATGCTCATCTCTCGGGGGTAGAGGTGGCCAATCCTGAGCTTGGGAAGCGCCACCTCAGGCCGCCTCCCAGAATGGGGCAAGGTAGCCGCGGCGGACCAGCTCGGCGCGCAGGTCGAGCATGGCGGTGTACGTCGGCAGTACGAACAGCTCCTCGCCCGCAGGCACCAGCGCCAGCGCCTGGTCAACCGCCGCCGCCGGTGTCTCGGCCACGGTCATACGCTCCAGGGCTAGGCCGGCGTACTTGAGCCGGATGCGCATGTCCAGCGCCCGATCACCGGTCAGAACGACGTGGTCGGCCGCCGCCAGCAGCTCGAAATCGACGTCCCAGATCCAGGAGATGTCGCGACCGTCGGCGATGCGGTCGTTGACCGCCACGATGTAGTTGCGAGCCCCGCCCAGCAGCCGGCTGGCGCGGAGGACCTCGTTGAAGCCGGCGGGATTCTTGGCCAGCATCAGGTGCACGGTGCGGCCCTCGACCGCCACCCGTTCAAGCCGGCCAAAGGCGGGCGAGAAGGAGCTGAGGGTGGGGGCGATGGCGCTGTCGGGTACGCCGGCCAGGAGGGCAGCACCGGTGGCGGCAAGGATGTTGTAGGCGTTGTAGAGCCCCGAGAGTGGCACCTCTAGCACGGCTCGGTTGAGCCCCAGCCCGCTGACCGTTAGCGCCTGCCGCTCGAGGCCCGTGAACTCGACGTGGTCGGCACGGAGGTCGAGGTCGGGCCGCTTGAAGTCGCCGGTCGGGCAGGAGTATTCGCCGAGGTGGCCGACGTAGACGCGGTGGAAATCGAAGGGCTGGCCGCACCCCGGGCAGAAGCGGGCGTCGGCGGCGTAGGGCAGCGTGGTGGTGCCTTGCGCGGGATCCATCAGCCCGTAGTAGTGGACCTGGGCGCGCAGGTTGCGGCCCAGCCAGGCGACGGCGGGATCGTCGCCGCAGAGGATGACGTGGCCGGCCGCGGGCAGCGCCGCCAGGCCCGCGCCGATGGCGGCCGCCGAAGACTCCAGCTCGCCGTAGCGGTCGAGCTGGTCGCGGAAGAGGTTGGTGACTACGACCACCCGGGGCACCAGCGCCTCCACCGCTGCGGGCAGCACCGCCTCGTCCACCTCGAAGACGCCGATCTCCGCCGGCGCCGCCGACCCGCGCCCGTCCTGGACCAACGCCGACGCCAGCCCCGAGACCAGGTTGGCACCGGCACGGTTGGCCACCACCCTGTGGCCGGCGGCGGCGGTGAGGCTGCGCAGCAGGCTGGCGGTGGTGGTCTTGCCGTTGGTGCCGGTGACCAGCAGTGATCCCTGGGTGAGGCGGGCCCCGAGCTTCTCCACGACGCGGCCATCGAAGACGGCGCTGACCCGGCCGGGAAGGGTGGTGCCGCCGCCGCGGCCAAGGCGGCGGACGGTGGCCGCGGTCAGCCTGCCGGCAGCGACGGCGAGCGAGAGCGCGGGATCCACGGCGCCAATGCTATCGGCGGGCGGTCACCACTCGTGCGCGGGAAGAGTGTGGCAGCTCCAGGCGGCGAAACCCAGGCCGGCCGCGGCCGCCGTCAGGCTGCGGGCTTCGGCCTCGTCCTCGGAGGCGTGGTACATCGCCGACCCGCTGCCGGTGAGACGCGGCCGCCAGCCTGCGCCACGGAGCCGGCCCACCGCCTGGGCCAGCATCGGGAAGCGGCGGGTGGCAGGTCCCCACAGGGCGTTGGGCAGCACGGTGAGGTCGCCGATCTCGAGGGGGCCCTGCTCC
Source organism: Candidatus Dormiibacterota bacterium (assembly GCA_035938265.1). Taxonomy (GTDB): domain Bacteria; phylum Chloroflexota; class Dormibacteria; order DASZGP01; family DASZGP01; genus DASZHA01. The sequence goes on along the minus strand of DASZHA010000001.1, from coordinate 21,407 downwards.
AACTGCCGGGCAGCGGCGGCCACGATCTCGCCGTCTGACCATTCCTCCTCGCTGAGCTCGGCGAAAACGTCGGCGGTCGACACCGGCACGCCCGGATACGCGACCGCGAACCAGATATCGACGTGCTGCAGGGGCGTGATCCTCTCCCCCAGGCCGCGGACCAGGGCGGTGCCGCCCATGGACTGGAAAGGCACGTCGGCGCCCAGCGCCACCGCTGCCTCCAGCAGCCGGTCGCGGTCGGCGTCGACGCCGAGCCTTGCCGCCGCCCGCAGCACCGCACCGGCGTCGGCGCTGCCCCCGCCTAGCCCCGCGCCGGCGGGGACGTTCTTGGTCAGGCTCAGAGCCTGGCCCAGCGAGCGCCCGGCGATCGTCTCCAGCTCGGCCAGGGCCCTACCGGCGAGGTTGACCGACGGCCCGTGGGGGACCCCTTCGGCATGGGGACCGCCCAGGGTCAGCCCCTCGCCCGGGCTGAGCTCGACCGAGTCGGCCAGGCTGATCGACACCATGATCGAGCAGAGTTCGTGGTAGCCGTCAGGGCGCCGGCCCACGACCTCGAGGCCGAGGTTGAGCTTGGCCGGGGCCTTGAGGACCAGGGTCATGCGGCGCTCTCGACAGGCTCCACGGCGCTACGCCTGCGTAGGAAGACCCCGATGGCGACTCCGGCCTCCGAGGACCGAAGGGCAAACTGGACGCCGAGGTAGGCGGCGCTGGCCAGCAGGATCGCCAGGCCAAGGGCGAGGTAATGGCGCACGTCGAGCCGCACCGGGCCATCGCCGGCGATCACCACCCACGTCCCGTAGGCGACCACCGCTAGGGCGACACAGCCGACCGACACCTTGGCCAGCATCACCGCCATCTGGCCGCCCTCGAAGCCGCCGATCCGACGGCGCACGAGCCAGACCAGGAGGACGAAGTTGAACGTGCTGGCGATAGATGTCGCCAGGGCCAGCCCGGCGGCGCCCAAAGGCCCCAGGAAGACCAGGGTGCAGACCACATTGACCACCACGGATGCCAACGCGATCAGCATTGGCGTGACCACCTGCTGCAGCGAGTAGTAGACGCGGACCACCAGGAAGATCGAGGCCTGGCCGGCGATCCCCACGGCGAAGAGCGCCAGCGACGCCGCCACCAGGGACGTAGAGTTGGCGTCGAACGCGCCGCGCTGGAGCAGCAGCGCCACCAGCTGAGGCCCCAGCACGACCAGGCCGACGGCGGCGGGGATGAGGACGAAGAGGTTCAGCCGCACTGCCAGCGCGGCTCGACGGCGGAGCGAGTCGAGCCGGCCAAGCGCGGCGTCGCGGGCGAAGTACGGGAACATCACCACGACAAGCGCGGTGGTGAACGTCAGGTTGGGGATCTGGGCGATCTCATTGGCGAAGTCCAGGGCGCTGACTCGGCCCGCCGGCAGGCTCGAGGCCAGGTAGCGGTCGATGGCGACGTTGGCCTGGATCGCGATAAGGCCGATCGATATCGGCACCGTAAGCCGGGCAACGCGCCAAACCGCCGGGTCCTTCAGGGCGCGCGGCACCACCGGCCGCCAGCCGATCCGCCAAAGGCTCGGCACCTGGACGCCGAGGTGCAGTACCCCGCCGAGGGCGACGCCGATGGCCAGCCCGGTGACACCGAGGCGTCCGCCACCAGCGGGCAGCTGGGTCAGGAAGAGCGCGGCGAAGATGATGGCGAGGTCGTAGAAGAAGGGCGCCAGGGCGTATGGGACAAAGCGCCGGTAGGCGATCATGACCCCGGTGGCGAAGCCGCCCAGGCCCAGGAACAACGCCTGGATCAGCAGGATGCGCGTGATGTTGATGGCCAGCGCCTGGCCGTCGGGCGGCAGGTTGTGCGCCAGCGCGCCAACGATGACCGGCGCCAGGATCTCGAGCACCAGGACGGCGCCGCCGAGGATCAGGAACGCCGCCGTCATCACGCCGTTGACAACCCTGACGGCCTCGTCCGGCAGGTCCTTGGCCAAGCGCTCCGTGGTCACCGGGACGAACGCGGAGCTGACGGCGCCGCCGATCACCAGGAACAGGAGAATGTCGGGGATGGTGAAGGCCAGCACGTAGGCGTCGTAGTCACCACCGGTGCCAAAACGGCGGGCGATGAGCACCTTGCCGACGTATCCGGCGGCCTTGGTCGCCAGGGTGGCGGCGAAGAGGAGGCCACCGACCAGGGCAATCTTTCTGCCTTCGCCTGTTGCCTGCGCACCCACGGCTGACCATCATATTCGGCAATGAACATCCCACCTGGCGCACTGATCTTCATCGTCTTCGGCATCGTCGACATCGCCGCCGGCCTCTGGGCATACATGGGAACACTGGAGGAGTACGGCGCCCCCAAGGGTTTCAAAAACATCTACCGGACATGGCATGGCCGCGGCAGCGTCTGTGCCGCCATCCCCGGAGGCATCTTCTTCTTGATGCTCGGGCTGGCAACCGTGGTCCAGGGCGACACCCTGCGGCAGCTGTTTCTCTACCTCGCCGGCCTGTCGCTGCTGACCGCCCTGTTCTTCGTGGTGCGGGCACCGGCGCGGGTGCAGCCAGCCTGGATGCGGGCCGCGGTGGCGGCCTCAAAGGTGCCCCCGGCGCCGGCCAGCGCGGTTACGGCGGACAGCGAGCCGAAGCCGGAGAGCCCGCAGGTATAATCCGGGGTCGCCGCGAACCTATCCGGCTGCCGTATTCAGACTCGAGGATCAGATGGCAAACATCAAGTCAGCCAAGAAGAGAATGGTGGTCTCCGCCAAGAAGCACGAGCGCAACCGCGTGGTTCGCTCGGCCGTCAAGACGAAGATCGTCCGTGTGCGGCGGCAGGTGGACCACGGCGAGGCACCGAGCCCTGAGCAGGTGCTTGCCGCCGTGTCATCCCTGGACCGCGCCGCGGAGCGCGGCATCATCCACGCCAACAACGCCGCTCGCCGCAAGTCGCGGCTGATGCGCCAGGCCAACCGAGCCGCGGCACTGCTGGCCGATCCCGAGGCAGCGGCCCAGGCCGCCGCCGAGGCGCGCGCCCGCGCCAAGGGCGCCGGCAGCTCGCGCCGCAAGGTCAGCACCAAGAAGACCGAGGCTTAGCGGGGCAAACCCAGGCCCACCGTCGTCCGGCGACCGCGCCGAGGTCGCGTCAGTCGAGCGCGGCCGCGAGGACCAGCATCCGCAGGGCTTTGTCCTCGCCGTCTTCCCCCAACTCGCCACGGCGTTGCGACGCCTCGACCCCGGCCGCTCGGCGGTAGAGCATCTCCAGCCGGCGACGGTCAACCCCCGCGGCCTGGCTGAACGCCTTCTGCACGGCGAAGTCGCTCAGCGGCCGGCCATCGCCGGCGAACGCTCGGGTCAGCTCCTCGGCGCCGGCGGAGCGGGCCACCGCATCGGTTGCCGCCAGTACCAGCCGCAAGTGGCGCACCAGCATGTAGCTCAGGCGGCCGGCCGGCTCGCCCCCGGCCAGAGCGCGGTCCAGCTCGATGGCCGCCTTGCCCGGATCGGACAGCAGCGAGTCCGTGAGATCCCAGACCTGGTGCTCGGCGGTGTCGGGCACCAGGCGGCGGACCTCGTCCTCGCCAAGGCGCTCCCCAGCGGCGTACGTCGACAGCTTCTCCAGCTCGGCGTCGATCAGGCGAAGGTCGTCACCGGCGGCGTTGACCAGGGCCCTGACCCCCCGGCTGTCGATCGCCAGCCCGATCTCCTTGGCGCGCCTGGCGGTCCAGTCCAGCAGGTCGCGCCAGCGGAGCCGGGCGAAGCTGCGGACCTCGCCCTTCTGCTGGGCCAGTTTGAGCACCGGGTGCGTCGCCGGCACGGTGACGCCGGCGAGCAACAGGAGGTGGGCCGCGTCGGGAAGATCGGAAAGGGCGGTGGCGGCGACGGTAGCCGGGTCCTCGGCGTCGGCCTTGGCCTTCCGCCTCCCTGGGGTTGGCAGCAACGGCTTCCAGTCTCGGATCCCGACCACCCGCACCGGGCTGAAGAAGCCCACCGTGCCGACGGCGATGACGACCTCCGCGGGGCTGGTCGACGGCTCCAGCATCTCAGCGTCCAGGTCGCTGGTGAGGTCGCTCGTAAGCCGCCGCCAAGTCGCCAGGAACTCGTGCTCGGCAAGATAGGGCTCGCCGCCATGGAAGAGGTAGATGGCCATGGGCCGAGTGTACGGACGATCGCCGCCGGGCCGTCGTCAGCCCCGGCTGCAGCCGCTGCGGTCACAGCGCAGCCGGAGGGCGCCATCGCGGGAGGTCTCCCACAGGCGATCGCCGGCAGCCTGCGCCAGACCCCGGGCGACCGGGTGGGCCGGGGCCGCGCTGGCGGCTGCCGGGGGCGCGCCTGCGCTGCCGCTGGCCGCCGCCTGCAGGACGATCGCGCCGGCGTTAACGCCGCCAAGCCCGGGGTCAACGGCGCCACTGCCCAGGGCCACGGCCGCGTAGTCGCCCGGGGGCAGCGTCGGGACGTTACCGGGATCGGCGGCGCTCAGCACCAGCATGCGCACGGCTCCCCAGCGGATCTCCATCGCGATGTCGCCAGGGCCGCTCCCGGCACGGGCCACCAGGTCCAGCCCGTGCCACGGCACCGTGTCGCCGGGCCGCAGCCGGATCACTTCGGCCCCCTGTCCCTGGACCCGGGCGAGGGCACTGGTGGCGGCAGCCCCGGTCAGCCCCTCTGGCGCGATGGCAACGCCGACGCGCCGCGACGCCACCGCCGCGAGGCCGCCCGCCTCCTCCCGGCCGCCGCCGGTCAGGACCACGGCGTCGAGGCGTCGCGGCATCCCCGGCAGTGGCGCGGCAAACGGCAGCTCGGCGTCGAGGGCAGGGCCCAGGGCCGCCGCCGAGGAGCCAGTGCCCACCAGCATGGTGGCGCCGTCGGGCGCGACCAGCACCGCCACCGGGCCGGTGACGCCGGATGCGAAGACCAGGTGCAGGTGTCCGTCGGGGCGGCCCAGCACCAGCAGTGCCGCCAGGGCCAGGCCCGCGGCCAGTGCGGCGATGCGGAGCCGCGGCCAGCGGCGCGCCTGCCCGGCAACCACCGCCGCGCCGGCGGCGTAGTACGCCGCTGTAGCGGGCGCGCCAAATCCCGGAGCGGCAATCGCTGCGCCGGGGATGAGGCGCACCAGGTGGGCCACCGCCAGCGCACCGCGGGCGACGAGGAAGACCAGCGCCGCGACCGGCACCGTGGCACTGCCCAAGACCCGCGCCCAAAGAGCGCTCGGTAGCAGCCCGGTGGCGGCGTGGAGGGCAGCGATCGCCAGGCCGCCGACGATCGCGACCGGCAGCCCCGGCAGTACCAACCCGTTGGCCAAGGGCGATAGCAGCGGCACCACGGCGAAGTAGTGCGCCGTTAGCGGCAGGGTGGCGAGCTGCGCCGCCAGGGTGACCGCCAACGCTTCGCGGAAGGGCTGCGGCACGATGCGGACGCGCTGGGCCAGGGGCTCGGCAAAGAGGTGGATGCCGAGCACCCCAAGGAAGGAGTACTGGAAGCTGAGGTCGGCGATCAGCGCCGGCCGGTGGCCCAGCATCACCGAGCCGGCCACGAGCAGCGAGCGGATGACGTCGGTGTCGCGCCTGATGACCGCGCCGACCAGCCCCAGCGAGCCCATCAACGCCGACCGCAGGGCTGACGCGGTGGCCCCGCCGACCACGGTGTAGAAACCGATGCCAGCGATGGCCAGCAGCGCCCCGCGGCGGCCGAAGAGTGGGATCGTCAGGGCCTGCAGGAGACCGGCGACGATCGCCACCTTGATGCCGCTGATCGCCAGGATGTGGACCAGGCCGCTCTGGACGAGGTCGGAATCGACACTGGCCGGCAGGGCACCCCGGATGCCGGCGACCTCGCCGAGGACAACCGTGGCCTCGGGCTCGGGCAGCGCGCCGCGGATGGCCGTCACGATGCCCGCCCGGACGGCGGCGGCAGCCCGCCCGGAGCTGAAGGCGGGTGGCGGGTCCAGGGCTGTCAGCGACGTGGCCGACATCTCGGCGATCACGCCCTGTCGCTCGAGCCGGTCGGCGTAGCCGGTGATGCCGCCAGGAGCCACCTGGCGCGGCCGGACCAGCTTGCCCCGCACTGAGACCCGCTGGCCGTCGAAGACCTCGGCGTGACCCCGCGCCTGCACCAACACGGCGCCGGCAGCCGCGACGCGGTGGCCGCCGGCGTCGACCTCCACGGCGGCGAGTTGAAAAGACTGCGCCGCGGCCGCCGGGTTGGCGCCGGCGCCGCCCGACGGAAGCGCCGCGGCCTCCACCCGGCCGCTGAGCGCCACCGTCTGCCCGAGATACGCCTGCACGCTGCCGGGCCCGGCCGGTACCCTGCCCGCCTGGCCACGGACGAGGCCCAGCAGGATCGCCGCTGCGGCGAGGAGGATGACCGCAGTCCACACCGCCGGCATCGCGGGAGCCTGGTTCTCCCCTGGTGCCGGCGGGCCGGCGCCAGGTCGTGAGATCAGCCACAGCCCAGCCGCGGCGGCGATGAACGCCACGGCCACGATGGCTAACCCCCGAGACGGGGTCAATACCCCGAGGTAGCCGGCGCCCAGCCCGGCACACCAGGCCAGCAGGACCGCCGTGGCCCGCACTGCCGCCCCCGGGGCTGCCTAGCCCACCGTCAGGTACTTGCGAATCGCGGCAAGCGTGGCAGCGTCGAGGCCCAGCACCGTTTTGAGGTCGGTCAGGCTGCTGAAAGGCCCGTACTGCTGGCGAAACGCGACGATCTCGTGGCCCAAGCCAGGCGGCATCCCAGGCAGCAGGTCGAGCTCGGCCTGGGTGGCGGTGTTGATGTCGAGCTTGGCGGCGGCCGAACTCGAGGCGCCGCGTCGTGGCACCTTGACCTGCTTGCCGTCCGTCAGCTTGGCGGCGACATTGGGCATGCGACTGGGGTCGGCGTCCGCAAGGACGCCACCAGCCGCCGCCAGCGCGTCTCCGACCCGGGCCCCCGAAGGCAAGCGGTACATGCCAGGGTTGGCAACCTCGCCGCTGACGTAGACCACCAGCAGCTTGGCGCTGCTGCTGGTGCCGGTGTCAGCAGGCGCCCGACCCTGGGCCGCGATCGCCTCAGAGGCCACCGCCTCCGCGGGCGCCGGCGACGACAGCCGCCAGCCGAGGTACCCGATCCCGCCGACCATGACGGCCGCACCCACGGCAGCGGCTGCTCGCCAATAGCGCGCAATGTCGCGTCCCATATCCAACCTGTCCCCTCCCCCAACCCAGTGGCCGCCGGCCACGGTAGCCTGGTCAGTGTGTTTGTCTGCGCCGAATCACTATCTAGTATAATACGATGAGCGACTGGAACAAGATGCTGCGAGGAAAGCGGCTACACGACGATCGAGAAGACTTTGCCGGGGACGTAGATGATCTTGCGGGGGGATTTGCCATCGAGCAGATCGCTAACCCGCGGTCGCGAAAGCACCGTGTGGCGAACGTGGTCCTCGTCGGTCCCCACCGGGATCATCAGCCGGTCGCGCACCTTGCCATTGACCTGGACCACGAGCTCGAACTCGTCCACGGCCGCCAGGCTCTCGTCATGCTGCGGCCAGGGCTGCTGGTGGACGGAGTACTCGTGGCCGGTCGCCGACCACAGCTCCTCGGCCAGGTGCGGCGCCGCCGGTGCCATCAGCTGCAGGAGGGCGTCGATTGCGCGGCGGTATTCAACCGACCGGGCCAGCTCCGTCGCATGGACGTCCTGGAGGGCGTTGCGCAGCTTCATCAGACTGGAGACGTAGGTATTGAACTCGAAGGCCTCGATGTCCTGGGTGCAGGCGCGGATGGTCTGGTGGGTGAGCCGCACCAGCTCGCGCTCTTCGGGCGTGCCAATGGCGGCGGTCGCGTCCTTTGGGTAGGTGCTGGTTACGAGGTAGTGGACGCCGTTGAGGAACCGCCTGGTGCCGTCGATCCCGCTTTCGGTCCACATGCCGCCGTCTGACCATGGGGCGATGAAGAGCATGTAGAGCCGAACCGAGTCAGCGCCATGGCTCTTGACCATCTGGTCGGGGGCCATCACGTTGCCCTTGGACTTCGACATCTTGCCGCTGCCGTACACGATCATTCCCTGGTTGCGGAGGCGAACGAAGGGCTCGTTGATGGAGAGCAGCCCGCAGTCCCGCAGCGCCTTGACGAAGAAGCGGCTGTAGAGCAGGTGCAGGATGGCATGCTCCACGCCGCCCATGTACTGGTCGACGGGCATCCAGAAGTCCACGGCGAGGCGGTCGAAAGCTGCCGTCTCCTCGTTGGGCGACGTATAGCGCAGGTAGTACCAGGACGAGTCGACGAAGGTGTCCATGGTGTCGGTGTCGCGCCGGGCGGGCTTGCCGCAGACCGGGCAGGTGGTCTCGACGTACTCCTTGACCGCGGCCAGGGGCGACTCGCCCTGGGGCTTGAAATCGTCGGTCTCGGGCAACAGCACCGGCAGCTGCTCGTCGGGCACCGGCACCGCGCCGTGCTCCCCGCAGTAGACGATGGGGATCGGCGCGCCCCAGTACCGCTGGCGGCTGATCAGCCAGTCGCGCAGCCGGTAGGCAATGCTGGGCTCGCCCCACCCCTGCGCCCTCACGTAGTTGCAGACCTCCGCCAGCGCCGGCTGCGGCGTGGTCAGGCCGTCGAAGCGGCCGGAGTTGATCAGGACGCCCTCCCCGGTGTACGCCTCCTCCAGCTCGGTTGGTTGGCCAGTGGGGCTGATGACCTGGCGGATGGGCAGCCCGAACTTCTTGGCGAACTCGAAGTCGCGCTCGTCGTGGGCGGGCACGGCCATGATGGCGCCGGTGCCATATGTCATCAGGACGTAGTCCGCGACCCAGATCGGCACCCTCTCGTCGTTGAGTGGGTTGACGGCGTAGCCGCCGGTGAAGACGCCAGTCTTCTCGTGTTCGGTCGATTGCCGCTCGATCTCGGTTTCATTGCGGGCCTGCTCGACATAGGCCTCCACCTCGGTCCGCTGCTCCTTGGTGGTCACTTTTTCCACCAACGGGTGCTCTGGCGCCAGCACCATGAAGGTGACACCAAACAGGGTGTCAGGCCGGGTGGTGAAGATCCCCATCTTCTCCTGTCCACCATCGGTGGTCAGGGCCGTGAAGTCGACCTCACAGCCCTCCGACCGCCCGATCCAGTTGGTCTGCTGCGTCACCACCGGCTGCGGCCAGTCGAGGCCGTCGAAGTTCAGCAGCTCGTCGGCGTAGTCGGTGATCTTGAAGAACCACTGCTCCAGCTCCTTCTTGATCACCAGGGTGCCGCAGCGGTCGCAGCGGCCGTCGATGACCTGCTCGTTGGCCAGCACCGTCTGGTCCTTGGGGCACCAGTTGACCGGCGCCTCGGCGCGGTAGGCCAGGCCCTTGTTGAACAGCTGGATGAAGAGCCACTGGGTCCAGCGGTAGTAGCCGGGGTCGCTGGTGTCGACCTTGCGGCTGAAGTCGAAGGCCGCGCCCAGGGTTCGCAGCTGCACCATCATCCGCTCCATGTTGGCGCGCGTGAATTCGGCCGGCTGGATGCCGTCCTTGATGGCGGCGTTCTCGGCGGGCAGCCCGAAGGCGTCAAAGCCGAAGGGGAAGAGCACGTTGTTGCCGCGCATCCGCTTGTAGCGGGCGTGCACGTCGGGACCGACATAGGCGAACCAGTGACCAACGTGGAGGTCACCCGACGTGTAGGGGAACATCACCAGTGCGTACCACTTCGGCCGTGACTCATCGAAGTCGACGGCACGGTACAAGTCGTCGCTGGCCCACCTGTCCTGCCAGCGCGCCTCGATCTCCGCCGGGTTGTAGGCGCCCTTCGCCATCAGGCGTTGAATTCTATTGGGCGCGGCGCGCCAGGAGAATCCCCGGCGCGCCCGGGGCTCAGCTTGCCGGGACGGTGCGGTCGACCGAGGTCAGCAGGTCCCAAAGACCGGCGAGCACCTGCTCGGCGGCCTCCGACGCACCCGCGTCGCGGTCGATGACGCCAGCGAGCTCCTCGCGGTGCTCGATGTCGCGCTCGGCGTGGAGAGCGAAGTACCGACCGCCGTTAGCAGCGTCGATGGCGTAGTGCTCCGCCAGTCCGCTGAGCTTGGTCGCCGAGACCTCCGGGGACTGCGCCTCGAGCGCCCACGACACGGCCGCGCCGTGGCCCTCGGCGGCCAACCGGTCGCAGCGCGCCAGGAGCTCGGCGGTGGCGCGGTGGGGGGCGTCCACCTCGCGGTCGGGGCCGAGTGCGCGGGCAAACTCGTCCCAGATCGCGACGTGGCCTGCCTCCTCGCGCGCGTGGGCGCGCAACGCCGCCGCGTGGTCGGGGTCAACGTCGGCGGCGGCCTCGAGCCACCGCGGCAGGCCGGCCACGACGTGGGCGTACTGGCCGGCATAGTCGTCGAGCTCTTCATGGGTCAGCTCGCCGGCGACCCAGCGCTGGTAGAAGGTGTGCTGCAGCAGGTCGTAGCGGTGACCGAGTGCGTTAAGGCTGTCAGTGTCGATGGTCATCGGGGCCCTCCCAAGTGGCGAAATGGAGCCTACCGGGATCGAACCGGTGACCTCTTGCATGCCATGCAAGCGCTCTCCCAGCTGAGCTAAGGCCCCAGGCAGGCGCCAATTCTAGCGCGAGCACGGCGCCGGGCCCGACCCTACGGAGGGCGCATTCGGAGGTGCGATACCCTCGCACCACATGGACGAGGTGCTTATCCGGGACGGTCGCGACGACGACGCCTGGGACCTGGTCGGCCTGGTTGGCGGGTGCTGGGCGGAGTACCCGGGGTGTGTGCTCGACGTCCACGGCGAGGCGCCGGAGCTGCTCGCCATCGCGACCTACTACGCCGACCACAAGGGACGATTTTGGATCGTGGAGGCAGCCGGACGGGTCGTAGGTTCAATCGGGACGCAGCCGGCCCCCGGGGCCGGCGCGTGGCTGCTGCAAAAGCTGTACATCGCCCCCTGGGCGCGGCGGCAGGGACTTGGACGCCGCCTCGTGGCATTGGTCGAGGACGAGGTCCGCGGCCGCGGCGGGAAACGCGTCGAGCTCTGGACCGACACCCGGTTCGTCGACGCCCACCGGCTCTATGAGGCGTGCGGCTATCATCGCGGGCCGGCCACCCGGGACCTCCACGATCTCAGCCAGACCACCGAGTTCTTCTACGATAGGACGCTCTGACCCGGGGCGATGAGGCGGCATCCGCCCAGCCTGCCCCGATAATTGCCCGGTGACCGCGGAGGATCGATCGGACCGGCCCACGCCCGACGCGGCCCAGCCGATCTGGGCGCCCTGGCGGATGGAGTACCTCAAGGCGCCCCAGTCGGAGGGGTGTCCGCTGTGCGAGGCGCTGGAGAACGACCGCCTCATCCTCCACCGTGGCGACAAGGCCTTCGTGATCATGAACCTCTACCCGTATGCCAACGGCCACGTCATGGTCGCGCCCATAGCCCACCTCTCGCAGATCAAAGACCTGAGCCCGGAGACGGCGGCCGAGATCATGGAGCTGACCCACCGCTCGATGGACGCCATCGACAAGGTCTCTTCGCCCCAGGGCTTCAATATCGGCTATAACCTCGGCCGGGCGGCGGGCGCCGGAATCGACGACCACATCCACCAGCACGTCGTGCCCCGCTGGCTCGGCGACACCAACTTCTTCCCCGTCCTCGCCGGTCGCAAGACCATCGGCGAGGCGGTGCAGGAGACCCTGGACAAGCTCAAGCCCGTCTTCTGACCCCGACCGGGCTAAAGCCCGAGGCTCTTGCCGATGACCTCCTTCATGATCTCGTCGGTGCCGGCGCCAATCCGAATCAGGCGGGTGTCGCGCCAGGACCGCTGCACCGGGTTGTCCGACATGTAGCCGGCGCCGCCCCAGATCTGCAGCGACATGTCGGCGATCTCGTGGGCCACCTGGCCCGAGACCAGCTTGCAGATCGAGATCTCCTTGACCGGGTACTCGCCGTCGCCGAAGCGCTTGGCGATCGCGTAGTTGTACTCGCGGGCGACGTCGATCTTGACCGCCATGTCGACGAGCATGTGCTTGATCACCTGGTGCTGGCCGATCGGCTTGCCGAAGGCCTCGCGCTGCTTGGCGTACGCCAGGGTGCCATCGAAGGTCAGCTGGGCCCCGGCGATGGCGCCGGCGGCGCTGATCATGCGCTCCCCCTGCAGCTCCCACATGATGTTGGCGAAGCCCTGGCCGACCTCGCCGAGGACCGCCTCCCTGGGGACGCGCATGTCCTCGAAGGCCAGCTCGGCGGTATCCGACGACAGCATCCCAACCTTCTCCAGCTTGCGACTGCGATGGAAGCCCGGGGTCTTGGTGTCGACGAGGAAGAGGGTGACGCCCTCGAAGCCGCGCTTGCGGTCCTCGCTGGTGCGGACCACCAGTGTTATGAAGTCAGCCCGCATGCCGTTGGTGATGAACATCTTGCTGCCGTTGATGATCCAGTCGTCGCCGTCTGGCCGGGCCCAGGTGGCGATGTTCTGCACGTCAGAGCCGGCGTTGGGCTCGGTGATGCCCAGGCAGGCGACCTTGGTGCCCTTGATCGCGGGGACCAGGAACTCCTCGATCTGGGCGTCGCTGCCGAACTTGAGGATCGGCGGCGTGGCCATGTCGGTCTGCACTGCCACCGCCATTCCCAGGCCACCGGCGCCCGAGCGCGACATCTCCTCGGAGAGCACGACCTTGTGGAAGTAGTCACCGCCCTGGCCCCCGATCTCCTCGGGATAGCCCAGCCCCAAAAAGCCGAGCTCGCCCATGCGGGGGAATACCCAGTCATCGAAATACGCCGCTTCCTCCCACTCCCGGGCGTGCGGGGCAAGCTCGGTTTCGACAAACTTCCGGACCGACTTTCGGAGCTCCTCGTGGGCGTCGGTGAAGTACGGGCTCGTCACGTTGTCGTCACGGTCCTAGGTGTGGAAATTCGCATTGTGACTTCTATGATGCTTGGCATGAATCGCATGGCCTCATACACCGGCCTGGTCATGTCCCGGTTTTTCGACCGGGACGAGACTGAAACCGGCCAGGGAATGGTGGAGTACGCCCTCATCATCAGCCTGGTGGTCATCATCCTGATAGTGGTCGTGATCATCGTCGGTAACCAGACGGTGAACATGTGGAGTGACATCCAGACCACGATGAAGAACGCCTCGTCGTGAGCTCGCGGCCCGTGTGAGGGCCGCGAGATTCCCTTCGGTCCAGGCGACCTGTAGCCAACGGCAGAAGGCCTAGTTGAGCCGCTCGATGATTGTGCCCGTCCCCATGCCGTGCCCGATGCACATCGTGACCAGGCCATAGCGGGCGTCCTGGCGCTCCAGCTCGTTCAGGGTGGTGGTGATCAGCTTGGCGCCGCTGCAGCCCAGCGGGTGGCCCAGCGCAATCGCACCGCCGTTGTAGTTGACCTTCTCGGGGTCGGCGCCGGTCTCCTTTAGCCAGGCCAGGACGACGGCCGCAAAGGCCTCGTTGACCTCGAAGAGGTCGATGTCCTTGAGCTCCAGGCCCGCCTTCTTGAGCACCTTGGCGGTGGCCGGGATGGGGCCCTCCAGCATCAGGGTGGGGTCGGTGCCGACAGCGGCGGTGGCGATGATGCGGGCACGTGGCTTGAGGCCCAGCTGCTTCGCCTTCTCCTCGCTCATGACCAGCACCGCGGAAGCGCCATCTGAGATCTGGCTGGAGTTGCCCGCGGTGATCATGCCCTCGGGCTCAAAGGCCGGGGGCAGTGACGCGATCTTCTCGTAGGAGGTCTCGCGGCGCGGGCCCTCGTCGGTGTCCACGAGATGGGAGTTGCCGTTGTCCTGGACCTCGACGGGCACGACCTCGTTCTTGAAGCGGCCGTCGTCGATGGCGGCAATCGCCTTCTGGTGGCTCTCGAGGGAGAAGCGGTCCATCTGCTCGCGGTCGATGCCGTACTTCAATGCGACGCGGTTGGCGGAGAGCCCCTGGGGGATGATCTCGTAAAGGTCGCTGAGCTTGGGGCTGATGGGACCGACGCTGTCGCCCAGCGGGTCGGGACCGGAGAGGTCCGAGCCCATCGGGATCCGGCTCATTGACTCGACGCCACCACCGATGACCACGTCCATGGCCCCCGCCTTTACCGCCTGGGCGGCGAAGTTGACCGCCTGCTGGCCGGACCCGCAAAAGCGCTCCACGGTGGTGCCGGGGACGTCCACCGGGAAGCCGGCGATAAGCGCCGCCTCGCGAGCCATATTCATCGACTGCTCCCCCACCTGGGAGACGCAGCCGGCAACCACGTCCTCAACCTCGGCGGGGTCGAGCTTGACGCGGTCCACAAGCTCGCGAAGCGCGAGGGCGAGCATGTCGTCGGGGCGGACCCTGCTGAGGGCGCCGTTCTTCTTCCCTACTGGGGTGCGAACAGCGTCAATGATTACGGCGTCAGACATCTGCGAGAGCCTCCCTCGGCGCCATGCACCGAAAAACTGACTGGTCCGTCAATTCTAGTCAAAACCCGTCCACCAGACGGTTTATGCCAGCTGGGCGCGGCGCAGACGGCGGCTGACGGTCTCCAGCAGGGTGTACATCACCTCGGGATGGGCGACCAGGAACGTCTTGAATGACCACTCGGGCAGCGCCGCGACGGTCAGGTCGCTCGTGGCAATGACGTTGGCGCTGCGGCCCTCGTTGTCGAGCAAAGCCATCTCACCGAAGAAGTCGCCCGCCTTGAGGTCGATCTTGCGCCCGTCCGCGGTCGACACCTCGGCCTCGCCGTCGAGGATCACCAGGAACCCGACCCCCTTCTGCCCCGGAGCCATGATCTCCGTGCCGGCAGGGTGGGTAACTCGCTTGAACTCGTCCTCCGCCGCCCTCAGCTCCTTCTCGGAGAGGTTGGCGAAGAGGCCACACTGCTCCAGACCCTGCACGGACGGCATTCTACGCCGGTTCCCTGGACTACTGTGGCGAATCTCCGCTCGCCGGCACGATCAGGAGGAGCTAACGCTCAGGAATGCGTCGCTACTTGGCGCGGCGGGCCCACTTGGTCTTCTTCAGCATCTTCTTGTGCTTGTGCTTGCGCATCTTCTTGCGCCGCTTCTTGATGACTGAACCCAAGTGGGATTACTCCTTGATGGCCTAAAAACAAAAGTTCGCGCCCATCTCGGACGCGACCCGGGATTCTACTACAGGCCAGCGGCCCGCCACTCCTACTCGGAGCCGGCCTGGAAGGCGGCCTCGATGTCCTTGGCGCTGTATTCGCGCATCGCGACGTGGGTGTCGGTGCGGGTGATTCCCGCCACCCGGCGCATCCGATCGGTGACCAGCTCAGATAGGGCCTCCATGTCGTGGACCCGCGCCACTGCGATGTAGTCGAAGCGTCCGGTGGTGGTGTAGACCTCGGCGATGCCATCGATCGCCGCCAGCGCCGGCCCCACGTCAGGCAGGTGCTCGCGGTCACATGTGATCAGCATGAAGGCGGTCAGCATCAACGCGACAACAGCTTATCGTCGATGATTCGGCGAAACGAATCCTCGCTGACCTGGCCCGGCACCTTGAACTGCACGATCCCGTTCCTGTCGATGAACACCGAGCTGGGCGGGGCGTCGACCTCGTAGGCGTAGGCCAGCCGCGCCGCCTGGTCGAAGAGGCTTGGGTAGGGCACCTTGAACTCGTCGCGATAGATCCGCGCCTGGTCGAGGTTGTCGCGGACGGTGATACCGACGACCTGGACGCCCCGGGGCTGGTAGTCGCGAACGATGTTGAGGAGGGCCGGCTGCTCTGCCCGGCAGGGGCCGCACCAGCTCGCCCAGAAGTTCAGGACCACGGGCTTGCCTTTGAACTGCGACAGGCTGATCGGCTTGCCATCGAGGTCGGTGCCGCTGAAATCCGGCGCCGCTTGGCCGACGGTTGCGAGTGACTGGTTCTGCTGCTGGATCGGGTGCTGCAGCGAGCAGCCGGTGGCGACGATGGCGAGCGCGATGAAGAGGAGGAGCCGGCTTATCGTGCGCGGCGGAAGCCTATCGGGCGTAACTGTGGAGGCCGACGATCCAGAGGTTGACGAAGTAGAAGGTGGCCAGCACCGAGATGAAGCCAAGTCCGGCGATGGCTGTGGTGCGATAGCCACGCATCCCGCCGATGGCCCGGGCATGGAAGTAGATCGCATACACGATCCAGGTGACCGCGGCCATGATCTCCTTGGGGTCGTTGCCCCACCAGCGGCCCCAGGCGTGCTCGCCCCAAACTGCGCCCATCATCACGCCGAAGGTCCACAGCGGGAAACCGATGAGGACCATGCGGAAGGCCAGCTTGTCGAGGGTCTCCGGGTCGGGCAGCCAGGTGGTGGCCATCTGCAGCCAGCGCGGCCCGGTGGCGGCGGTGGCGGCGCCTGGCCCGGCCTTGGCCAGGGCGTAGCGCGGGCCGGACTGCAGCACCAGCCTCCGGCCGCCGATGGCCCAGGCTTTGAGCAGGGCCGCGAAGCTGAAGAAGAAGGTGAAGCTGAGGAGGGCCGAGCTGGTGACCATCGCGGTAACGTGGATCTTGAGCCAGTATGAGTTGAGCGCCGGGATCAGCCCCGATGGCCCCGTGTAGAGGGTGCGGCCAACGGCCATGATGGCGATCGCCCCCATCATCACCAGGCCGCCGATGTACTGAGTCCGCCAGAAGTAGGCGGTGGCCAGGAAGAAGGCGACCATTATCAGCGCCATCTGCGAGGAGTACTCGTACATGTTGGAGAGCGGGTAGTGCCCGGCTGCGGCCCAGCGAAACGCGTAGGAGCCGAGGTGCGCCGCCAGGCCGATGCCGGTCACCGCCATGGCCACGTGGGCCAACCACCGGCGCCCCCACCCAGCGGCGATGAAGTACAGCGGCAGCGAGACGAAATAGGCCCCGATGGCCACCCCGAACAGCGTCAGCGAAGTGCTTTCCATGAGCCCCCGAGATTATATGGACGGGCCCGTGCCGGGCCCGCCCATGAGTTCGAGCTGAGGGCGACCGCCCCGGTGGCTCCTAGCCGCCGCTCTTGCGGCCACGCCGGGCGGCCGGGCGGGTGCGCTTCCCGGCTTGACCAGGAGCTTCTTGGATAACGGACTGACGCTCATATCCCCCTCCTGTTCATCCTCCTCAGGGCGGCCGCTATGCTCAGTCGATGGCGATATTCGACAGTACGCTACTGGCCTTCTGTGGCGTCGCCCTCATCCTGGCGATGACCCCCGGGCCGGACATGGCGACTGTCACGCGCAACGGGATCGCCTACGGCCGCCGTGGCGTGGTACTGACGTCGCTGGGCATCGGCACCGCCCTGGTCTGCTGGGTGCTGGCCGCCGCCCTGGGCGTGGCCGCGGTGCTGGCCGCCTCGGCCATCGCGTTCACCGTGGTCAAGCTGGCGGGCGCCGCCTACCTCGCCTACCTCGGCATCCGCTCGATAATCGCCAGCTGGCAGAAGCACGAGTCATTCCTCAAGCCGCGATCGGCGGCGCCGGCATCGCACATCTACCGCACCGGCTACCTGTCGGCGATGCTCAATCCCAAGCTGGGATTCTTCTTCGTGACGCTGCTGCCCCAATTCGTGGAGCCGGGGCAGCCGGTGCTGGCGCGTCTGTTCCTGCTGGGCGTCATCTTTAGCGCCATCGGCATCCTGTGGCTGGCGGTATATGGCTTCATCGTGACCAAGGTTCGCGATGCCCTGGCCACGCCCCGCGTCCGTGCTTGGATGGAACGCGTTTCCGGTGTGGTCCTCGTCGGCTTCGCCGCCCGGCTGGCCCTGGAGCGCGCCTGAGAAACAGGCGACACGACTTGAGGAGGAAACGATCGTGAAGTTCCTGATGCTGTTCATGGGCCTCGCAGGCCAGCCCGACGCGACTGACGACCAGACCGTCGCCTACAACGCCAGATGGGGCGAGTACATGGGATCCCTGGCCCAGGGCGGCAAGCTGGTATCAGGGCTGCCGCTGCAATCCTCCGGAAAGGTCGTCACGCGAGACGGTGTCGGCGACCTGGAGCTGAAGCCTGTCGACATCGGCGGCTACCAGATCATCGAGGCCGCCACGGTGGACGAGGCGATCGAGATCGCCCGCGGGGCACCTCACGTCGCCCTGGGTGGTACCACCGTTGTCCGGCCCTGCGACGAGACCAGGGCCCAGCCCGAAGGGTAGGCGAAGAGCACCAGCGGCAGCCCCAGGGCGGTGATCGCCGCCATCGCCAGGAACGCCAGCAGGGGCCGCCCGATCAGCGCCTGCACCGCCAGCGCAACCACCAGCCCACCGAGGTTGCCGGACAGCCACATCAGCGCCGCCGCACTGCCGCCGGCGGCACCGGCCTGGCGCTCCGTCAGCTCCAACACCACGGGCAGGTCGGCCAGCAGCAGCGCGCCGATGAGGACCAGGACGATTGCGTCAACCGCAACCAGGGGAACAAAGCCAAGCACCACGCACCCCACCCCTGCCACCACCACCGACGCCCCGATCATCAGCCGCTCCCATCCGCGCCTGGCAACCAGGGCAGGCAGGATGGCGGAGCCGATCACACCCGCCACCACCATCGCGATCAGCAGCCCGCCGGCGGCCACGTCGGACACGCCAGCCGGGGCCAGCAGCGCCTGGAGCCAGGTGATCAGGCCGATGAAGGCGCCAAAGCCGACGAACACCAGCGCCGCCAGCACCCGGATGAAGGGGTCACCGAGAACCTTTCGGATCGCCGAGAGGCCGAGGTTCTCGACCACCGCCGCGGCTGGTCCGGGCCGTCGCAGCAGCGCCACCAGCGCCGCCGCCGCCACCACCGCCGCGGCCGCCTGGGCGAGGAGCAGACCCGTGAAGCTGCCGGACATCAGCGGGCCCATCAGCAGCGCCACCAGCATGCCCACGAAAATCCCGGCGGAACCGGCAGCGATGCCGGCCGGGCGCGACGCCTCGGGCAGGTACTCACTGGCCAGCTTGGTCACGGCGTTGAGCACCAGCGGCTGCGCCACGGCGACTAGGACCTGGCCCAGCAGCGCCCAGGTGAAGGAGTCGCCGATCAGCCGGGCGGCGCCACCAGCGGCGGCGAGGAGAGCGCCGGCGGCCAGCACCGGCCGGAACCAGCGGTCCAGCAGCACCCCCGCGGGGATGGCGAGGACCACGTAGACGAGCGGGAAGACCTGGGCCAGCCAGCCGATGGCGTCGACCGACACCTGGTAGTGCGCCGCACTGCCGGTTGTGATCGGCGCGAAGGTTAGCCACAGCATCTGCGTCGCGCCGGCGACGGCGGCGTACGCCACGACCACGAGCCAGCCCCGCCGATCAGCCATGTCGGTATTCTCGACCAACGGTGGCCTTCCTCATCGACGCGATACTTCGCGCCCTCCAGGCCAGCTTCAACATGTTCTGGGAGGTGTTCTGGCCGCTGGCGCTCGGCTTCCTGATCAGCGCCATCGTCCAGGCCCTGGTGCCCAGGGAGCGCGTCGCCCGCGTGCTGGGCACCAACTCGCTCCGCGAAGCCGGGGTGGCCACGGCCCTTGGCGCGATCTCGTCCTCGTGCTCGTATGCCGCGGTGGCTGTGGCCCGAGCCCTGTTTCGCAAGGGGGCGCACTTCACCAACGCCATCATCTTCGAGTTCGCCTCGACCAACCTCGTCTTCGAGCTGGGCCTGGTCCTGCTCATACTGCTGGGCTGGCGGTTCGTGGCGGGCGAGATCGTGGGCGGGCTGATCATGGTGCTGATCCTCTGGGTCCTCTTCCGCTTGACGCTCAGGCCGCGGCTGGTCGAAGAGGCGCGGCGCCAGGCCGAGATGGGGCGACACGGCAGGATGGAAGGCCACGGCGAGATGGACATGTCGGTCAAAGAGGGCCCCTTCCTCCGGCGTGCCTTCTCAGCGCAAGCGTTCACCGCAGTAGCGCACTACTTCTGGATGGACATCGTCAGCATCTGGACCGACCTTCTCATCGGGTTCCTGGTGGCGGGGGCACTGGAGGCGTGGGTACCAGACACCTTCTGGCGCTCGCTCTTCCTCGCCGACCAGCCAGGCCTGGCCAACATCTGGGGCCCGATCATCGGTCCGCTGGTGGCCATGCTCAGCTTCGTCTGCTCGGTGGGCAACATCCCGCTGGCCGCGGTCCTATGGAATGGCGGCATCAGCTTTGGCGGCGTGATCGCCTTCGTCTTCGGCGACCTCATCATCCTGCCGATCCTCGACATCTACCGGAAGTACTACGGCCGCCGGATGATGGCGTACCTCTTCGTGGTGTCCTACGGGGCGATGGTGCTGGCCGGGCTCCTGGTTGAGCTCGGCTTCCAGGTCACCGGGCAGGTGCCCAAGTTCTCACCGGTGCAGGCGTTCCGGGCGCAGCCCAGCCTCGACTACACCTTCTTCCTCAACATGGCCTTCCTGGTGCTGGCGGTAGTCCTGGGGTACCGCTTCCTGCGCACCGGCGGACGCGAGATGCTGGCGATGATGGAGATGAGCTCCGAGGAGATGGCGGCGGAGCACGGGGGCGGCGACCACGCCGAGCACGCCGACCACTCAGGCCACTCAGGCCACGGGGGCTAGGAGCGGACGTACTCCGCCAGCTGCGGGAGGTACTCGCGCTGGGGCACGTTCAGGGAGAAGGAGGTGATCACCGTCTTCTTCCACTCGGCGATCTCTTCCTTGATCTTGTCGAGGGGTCCCACCATGGCCACGTCCTCGACCAGCCGCGTGGGCACTGCGGCGATGGCGGCGGGCTTATCGCCCGCCAGGTAGAGGTCCTGGATCTGGCGGCACTCGGCCTCATACCCCAGCCGGACAAAGACGTCGTTGTGGAAGTTCGTGCCCTTGGCGCCCATGCCGCCGATGTACAGCGCCAGGATGGGCCGCATGAAATCGGCCGCCTCGTCGACCTTGTCGTGGACGATGATCGCCAGCGGGCCACCGTAGACCTCGAACGTCTCCTTGGTATGGCGGGCCCCGGGGACGGCGAAGCCGTTGTCGAGGGCCTCGGCGTAGAAATCATTCATCCGCGGAGAGAAGAACAGCGTCAACCAGCCGTCGGCGATCTCGGCGGCCAGGGCGATGTTCTTGGGGCCCTCGGCGCCGAGGTATACGGGGATGTCCTCGCGATATGGGTGCAGCGTCGACTTCAGCCGCTTGCCCAGCCCCGTGCCGCCCTCAAACGGCAGCTGGTAGTGGTTTCCCGAGAACTCCAAGACCTCCCGACGGAACACCCGCCGCATGATGTCGACATACTCGCGGGTGCGCTCCAAGGGCCGCGGGAACGGCTGGCCGTACCAGCCCTCCACCACCTGGGGATTGCTGGCGCCGACTCCGACGATGACGCGCCCGCCGGTCAGGTGATCGAGGGTCATTGCCGCCATCGCCAGCGTCGTCGGCGGCCGGGCTGACATCTGGGAGATGCCGGTGCCGAGTTTGACCCGTTTGGTCTGGGAACCCCACCACGCCAGCGGCGTCCAGGCGTCGCTGCCGTACGCCTCGGCGGTCCAGACCGAGTCGAAGCCGAGGTCGTCTGCCAGCTGGAAGGTCTCGGCGGCGCCCTCGGGCGGGCCGGCGGTCCAGTAGCCGACGGTGGTCCCGACCTTCATCTCGCCCACGGCGGACAAGTATGCTCCG